>JAAYAN010000119.1 GCA_012719345.1 Ignavibacteria bacterium
ATCGGGATTTGGTATATCAATATCACCCAGAACTAAATAGTGAAAATGAAAAGAAATAATTTTATTTTGAAAAAGACAAAATTAAATAAATCAACTAACCGGAAAATTTTCCTAAACGTAAATAATTAAGAAGTAATAATTAAAAATTAAGAATTATTGTTGCCCGGCAAATGCCGGGTATTTTATTTTAAAAGGTAATGTATTTATTCAAGTGTGAATGTCTGACCTATATTATCCAAACCGATTTTCAGATTATAATTCACTGCCGATTTATTCATCCAATCAATCGGTTCATTAAAAGGTTCGGAGCTTTGGCTGAAGGTTTTTGTATGAATTGGAATAAAATATTTTGCATTCATTCGTGCAGCCATTACAAGGGCTTCTTCGGGATTGCAGTGATTCCATTTCCAAGGATTGTATGCCCCGATTGGCATTATGGCTATATCAATATTCTCATTTTTCAGCACATCTAATTTATCTGTCATTGCAGTATCGCCGCCAAAAACAATAGACTTTCCGTTCATTCGTATATGATAAGCATTGTAACTTCTTCCATCCTTCATATACCCGCGCGAACGATCTTTTTCCCAAGGGTATCTCCAGCCGAAATGTTTCACTTCAATTGCTTTAATGCTGATTCCATCAATAGAAGTTTCATCATTCCAGTCTAAAACCGATACCGATTTCCATTCAATATCCTGAATTACATCTTTTGTTAGATATGCTGTAACTACATCAATTTCTCCGGGATATTTTTCTCCGAAATATTCGAGTGTCGGAACATCCGTATGATCCATATGTGCATGCGAAAGAAGTATCAAATCGGGTTTAGGAATTTCCTCAATTTTTAATGCAGCAGGTGTCATTCTGGATGGACCAATTGTATCCCATAAAAATCTGATTCCTATTTTCTTTGATATAACTGGATCTGTTAGAATCCATTTCCCATAAAAATTAATAAGCACGGTAGAGTGACCGAGCCAGCTCAAGGTTATGTTATCATTTTTCCAATCTGCCGGAGACGGGATATATTTTAAAGCAGGCAAAGGAGCAGAAAATAGATTTTTGGAAAAAGGATTTCCAGGAATAAGAAAAGTTCCGCTTAATAATGTGCTGTATTTTAAAAATTTTCTTCTGCTTGTGTCCATATTAAAAAGAATAACGAAAATACTAAAAGAAAAATTCCACCATTTATTTAACCACTATTTCATTCGGTAATTCATTTGTGTCGTCCTTATGAATAGGGAAGTGTTTTGCCAGAATATTTCCCATTTCATTTACGGCATCAATTGTTCCCGAAAGAAAATTACCGCTTTTAAATGCTTGTTGCATCCGGTTGCGTATTTCGTCCCAGGTATTTTGTCCTATAATTTTATTGATCCCGGAATCGCCAAGAATGTAAAAACTTTTCTCTTCCAGCAGCAAATAAATAAGTATACCGGTTTTATCGCGTGTCTTATCCATTTTTAATGAGAAAAATTCTTTCTCTGCAAGCTGGCGCAAGGACTTTTTTCCCGAAAAAACAGGTCTTTTTTCGGAAATTGAAATTCGAATTTCCCCGGATGTTTTTTTCTCGTTTTCGGAAATTGCATCGGATATTTTTGCCAAATCTTCCTTCGTAAAATATTTGTCTACTAATTTATGTGCCATATTTATTCACTTTTAGCTGTTAAAATTGATTTACTTTCAAAGCTTAGGTATATTTAAATCTTATTTTTCCGCAAAATTGTTTTCATATAATTTAAGAAGTATAATAAAAAATAAATATGAGGTAAATGTAATGGAATTAAAATTAAAAAAATCGGATAAATTTGCCGGAAGAAAAGGTCCGGTTTTACTGATAGTAATGGATGGGGTTGGCATTGCAGCACCAACTGAGGGGAATGCTGTTTATAAAGCTAATACTCCGGTTCTAGATAAATTGTTTAAGGAAAAATTATTCACAAAGCTTAAAGCTCACGGTCCTGCTGTTGGTCTTCCAAGCGAAGATGATATGGGTAACAGCGAGGTTGGACATAATGCTTTGGGTGCAGGACGCGTTTTTGCGCAAGGAGCAAAGCTTGTAAACAACTCTTTTGATTCAAGAAAAATATTTGAGTCCGATGTATGGAAAAATGCAGTTTCTGCAGCAAAGGGGAATAATACTTTACATTTTATCGGTTTGCTTTCGGACGGAAATGTTCATTCGCATATCGATCACCTTTTTAAAATGATAAAAAAAGCAGCAGAAGAAGGAGCAAAAAAACTTCGTGTTCACACTTTGGTTGACGGACGTGATGTCGGTGAAAAAAGCGCACTGGAATATATTTGTCCGTTAGAAAAATTACTAAATGATATATCGGCAGAAAAAGGATATGATTATAAGATTGCATCCGGCGGCGGAAGAATGATAACAACAATGGACAGATACAATGCCGATTGGAGTGTTGTTAAAAGAGGATGGGATGCTCATGTTCTCGGAATCGGCCGAAAATTCAAATCTGCTTCCGAGGCAATACAGACTTATTATAACGAAGACCCGAAAATGACAGATCAATATATGGAATCTTTTGTTATTGTAGATGAAAACGTAAAACCGAACGGAACAATAGAAGACGGGGACAGCGTGATATTTTATAATTTCAGAGGCGACAGGGCAATAGAAATATCCCGTGCTTTTGAAGAAAAAGATTTTAATGAATTCGACAGAATTCGTATGCCTAAAGTATTCTATGCCGGTATGATGGAATACGACGGCGATCTTCATATCCCTTCCAATTATCTTGTAACTCCTCCGGCAATAGAAAGGACAATTTGCGAATATCTCTGCAGCGAAGGAGTTACTTCGTTTGCAATTTCCGAAACGCAAAAATACGGACATGTAACATATTTCTGGAATGGAAACCGTTCAGGTTATATTAACAAGGATCTTGAAACCTATGTTGAAATTCCTTCTGATAAAATAGCTTTTGATAAAGCTCCTAAAATGAAAGCTATGGAAATTACCGACAAGTCTATTGAACTTCTCAAATCAGGAAAATATAAATTCGGTCGTATTAATTTTCCAAACGGCGATATGGTAGGACACAGCGGGATAATTGAAGCAGCAATTGAAGCAGTTGAAATAGTAGATAAAAGCGTGGGCAGACTTATTGAAACAGTAAATGAACTTGGCGGAATTACTGTAGTTACTGCCGACCATGGCAATGCTGATGAAATGTTTACCGAAAAAAACGGTGTCCGTACAGTAAAAACTGCTCATACTTTGAATCCGGTCCCTTTTGTAATAATCGATTCGGGTTACAAAGGCGAATATGAAATGGCAAATGTTGAAAATCCAGGTTTAACAAATATTGCATCTACATTATTAAATCTGCTTGGTTTCGAAAAAGTTGAAGATTACGATTCTTCGCTTATCACAATTAAATAATAAAAAACCGGTCTGATAATTTTTCAGACCGGTTTTTTTAATAGTCAGAAATAAATATCTTGCATAATATCAATAATTTCCCAATTTTCACAAAGATTTTTAAACCTTTATCGGGAGTTTCAATGTTTAATCGTTTCGGCATCATAATTCTTATGGCAATTTCGTTTGCAAGTATTCAGAAAGCACAAACGGTTGTGGGGAAATATGCAGGAGAATTTATGGCAATAGGTGTTGGCGGACGTGCCTTAGGTATGGGCGGCGCTTATGTTGCTGTCGGCGGAGATGTAACATCAGGTTATTGGAATCCAGCCGGACTTGCCAGAATAAATTATCCGCAAGGCGTGCTTATGCACCAGGAACTGTATGGAAGTATTGTTAATTATAATTATGCGGCAGTTGCAATTCCTTATAACGAAGATATGACATTTGCCGTAAGCGCTGTAAGATTAAGCATCGACGGAATTCCTGATACACGCAACGCAGGAAGAGACCGGGAAACCGGACAGATAATTGATTATAACGATCCAGCCTGGAGAATGATACATCCTAACTGGGATTTGGATGTTTCGAAGATCACTGAATTTAATAATACAGACTGGGCTTTTTATCTTTCTTTTGCAAAACGTCACTCCGAAAATTTTTACTGGGGAGCCAACGTAAAAATTATCAGAAGAGATTTAGCGGAGTTTGGAGCTACCGGAATAGGATTTGATATAGGAGCTTGGTACAATCCTTACGAAAATCTATTTTTGGGCGCTAACATTCAGGATGTTACAACTACTTATGTTGCATGGTCAACCGGCAGAAACGAACTGATAAGTCCTACAGCAAAAATTGGTGCAGCGTATCAAACCGAATTTTTAGGATTAAACTTTTTGCCGGCACTCGATTTTGATATACGCTTTGAAGGACGCGAATATGCTTCTTCTTTTAATATGGGAGCTGTAAGTTTTGATGTTCACACAGGAATTGAAATTGATTATAAGAATGTTGTTGCACTCAGGGCAGGGTATAACGACATAAAGCAAATAACTTTAGGCGCCGGAATTAAACTTCCTAAACTTAATATCGACTATTCTTTTGCAAGATTTAATCAGTCTGAGCTGGAAAGACTTGACGATAGTCATAAAATTTCGTTAATTTTAACACTTGAAGATTTAAGATTTTTAAGAAAAGGAAATTAGATACAAAAATGAATTAGTTTAAGTGTGCTTTAAAAATAGTACTTATTATAAATTAGTTCATCAAAATTATTATGAAGTTTAATTTAACACATCGCATCAACCAGAAAATTTTTCCATTTGGATCTTAGGGCAGTTATGTTTTTAGTTTACACTATATTAAAAAGGAATTTACTAATTACTCTGCTGCAGGGATCAATATCAATCAACAAAAGTCACCAAGGAGGACATTAGTAAATGGCTGAAAGAGAGACAGGTACAGTTAAGTGGTTTAATTCTTCAAAAGGCTTCGGCTTTGTAACAAGAGAAAAAGGCGGAGATGTTTTTGTTCACTACAGTTCAATATCAAACGAAGGATACAAAACTCTTGAGGAAGGACAGAAAGTACAATTTGAAGTTGCAGAAGGACCAAAAGGTCTTCAGGCTCAGAATGTTTCTGTTGTAAAATAATAAAACTGAAAGGCGCAGAAATGCGCCTTGTTTTTATTTTTTGTCCCGCAGCAATTCATTCAATTTTTTGTTGAACAGATCAGTTGCTGTTTTTATTGTATTGGAATTTGTTCGTAATCCTGATATTACAACCCTTATTGTGAATTTTCCAGCAGCAACGGTGTGCGAAACAAAAATCTTTCCCGTTTCATTTACAGCATCCATCAGCTTTTTATTGAACTCATTCAGATATTTTTCTTCAATACCTTCGGGTTTTGCCCGGAAACAAATAGTGCTGAAAGTTAAAGGAGCAACCAATTCAAAGGATTTGTTTGAAAGAAGAATATTTTTAAATTCTTCTGCCAGTTTGAAATGATTTCTTATAATATTCTGTATCCCTTCAACGCCGTAATAATGAATTGTGAACCAGACTTTAAGCGACCTGAATTTGCGGCCAAGCTGAAGACTGTAATCCATCTGGTTTTTTACTTCTTCATCCTGATCGGTTTTAAGATACTCGGCTGAAAGACTTATTCCCCGGCGGAGAACATCACGTTTGCGAGTAAGAAAAATGCTTATGTCTATCGGCATAAACATCCATTTCTGGGGATTTATCACTATCGAATCCGCCATTTCCCAGCCGTTTGTAAGATGACGCTTTTCGGGAACCACTGCCGAATTTCCTCCATGTGCAGCATCTATGTGTAGCCAGATATTTTCTTTCTTGCAGATCTCAGCTATTTCTTCAATCGGGTCGATACTTGTAACCGAAGTAGTGCCTATTGTTGCAACAATGCACATAGGAATTTTACCTTCAGCTTTGTCTTTAGCAATGCATTTTTTTAATTCTTCTACATTCATACGGAATTGCTCGTCCATCCCGATTTTTGTAAGACTTTCAAGTCCGAAACCTAAAGTAATAACAGCCTTATCAACTGAATTATGCGCAAATTCCGATGCGTAAATTTTAAACCGGGGTGAGTTATTCCATCCGCCGAGACCTTTTTGCCGCAGATTGAATTTATTAGCTTGTTCGCGTGCCGCTATTATTCCGTGCATCGTGCTTGCCGAAGCACCGTCGTAAATTATTCCCCAAAAATCTTCGGGTAAGCCCACCATCTGCCGGAACCAGTTCATTGTAACTTCTTCAAGTTCAGTTGAAGCAGGCGACGATTTCCAAAGCATTCCGTTAATATTGAAAGCTGCGCTAAGGAATTCAGCCAGAATTCCGGGACCGGCGCTGGAGGAATTGAAATAAGCCATAAATCCGGGATGATTCCAGTGAGTCATTCCGGGCATTACTTTTTTATCAATCTCACCGAACAGCTCTTCGAATGGCTGCGGATTTTGAGGAGGCGTAAGAGGGAATTTATTTTTTACTTCACCGGGATTTATTTGCGCGAGAGCAGGAAACTCCTCGATATTTTCAAGATACGAAGCTATCCAGTCCACCATTTTGTAACCGTATTCGCGGAATTCCTGCGAAGACATATCTGCATATTCTTTCATTTATTTTAATCCTTATTTATCCAATCAATAAAAATTTTCTGTAATTCAATTCTTTTACTCGAAAAAGAATGTCCGCTGTCCAAAATTCTATCGGTAAATGTTATTCCCGCTTCTTTAAAAGAATTTACTAGAGGAATGTGATGATAAACTAATGGTGAAACAGAATCACTCTTTGATCCGACAAGCAAAATGTTTTTACCGGAATATTGCGGAATATGTTTTATAATATCCCATTCTTCGCGGTTATTTATCATCTCATCGTAAAGATTATTTGTTTCAAAAGTGCCAATATAATTTTCAGTTTCGGAAATGCTTTGTTTTGTAATTGAAGCGAATTCTTCGTTTTTTAACATTAGTTTAGAAAAATATCCGAAATTGAATCCTGCGAGAAAAGCAATTTTTTTTATTCCGGGAAACTGCGCTCCGGCAATCATTGCGCAAAAGCCGCCCATACTGTGTCCGGCAATTATAATATTTCGGCTGTCAATTCTGTACTGATTATCTTCTGGTAAAGATTGTATTTCTCTGACAACATTTGCAGTATCTTCTATGCAATTTGAAAAGGAAAACTTTCCGGGACTTCCCCAGATTCCGCGATAGTGGAAAAATACAGTATTATATCCGGCTCGCCTCAAAGTCTGGGCAATATCAAAATTATTTTCGTTCCCAGGAAATCCGTGAAGCAGAATTACTGTTGGATGAGGACCTTTTCCGTCAGCCATAAAAACAGTTCCTAACAGTTTCATTCCTTCCGAAATAAATACCGCCGAGGATATTCCTGGAGGAAAATCCGGATCTGTATTTCTAATATCTTCGCAAATTGGGTTGAAATTACATTCTGCCATCAGCCAAACACTCCGGTATAAAAAGTAAAAATTGAAATATAAAGATAACAAAATCCTTAGTTAATTTAGGATTAAATCATTGATCAAACCGGGCAGTTTGTTCCAAAAAATATATCTCCTAAGAAAAAAGGAGCAAAATCTGTTGCATGTTTTATTAAATCTTACTAATTATAAAGGAATCGATTTACAGATTAAAAACATTTATACGGAGTGATTTATCAAATTGAAAATCAAAACTTCCGGTTATTTATTTGCACTATTACTGCTGCTTTTATCCTGCAAAGAAAAATCAACGGAACCTGAAAGCGGACTTATTGTAAAGCCGACAGTAAAAATATCAACAACAAATTACTCAAGCGCTTTATTCAATTCAACATTTCCGGATACTGCATCTCTGCACAGGATTTCCCAAGCATATTCCAATGATTTTTCAGAAGAGACAAAGGCAAAGTTTGCAGTGTATATGAAAAGTGAAGTATTAAAACTGGGCGGAGATTTAGGCGTTTTCGAAAGTGCGCTGTATAAATCCGGGTGTTTTTCTTCGCAAATGCCGGTTTTGCCCACCTATGCAGAACAGGCAAAATACGAAAATAAGAATGTCTGGATTATTCAATATACGCGCAGTCAGGGCGGTTCCGGTTTCGGGCATTATCATTTTTTTGCAATCGGTCTGGAAAAGCTTGATACTTTAGCATGGGGAAGCTGTCGCTAAATAAAATTAACTACAGTTTCTCGTAAAAGCTGATTTTAATCTTGTTTAGAAACTCAAATATTTGTTTTTTATAAATACAAATTTACAAGATTAAAATTTTTGAGGAAAAATGTTTGTAGATACCCATGCTCATCTTTTTTATGAAAATTTCGAGAAAGATATTGATACAGTTGTAATGAATGCAAAGGCAGCAGGAGTTTCAGGAATTTTAGTTCCGGGAACTGATTTCAAAACAACGGAGCAGGCAATAGAAATAGCCGGAAAATATGAAGGGATTTATGCGGCAGCCGGAGTTCATCCTACCGATTCGAAAGACTGGGAAATATCCTGGAAAGATAAAATAAAGAATTTCGCCGGAAATAAAAAAGTTGTAGCAATAGGAGAAATCGGTCTGGATTATTACTGGGATTTTTCACCGAAAGAACAGCAGATTAAAGCATTAAGAGCGCAGCTTGAACTGGCTTTGGAATTGAATCTTCCCGCAATTATTCATAACCGCGATGCAAATGAAGATATAATGAGTATTCTTAGGGAATACCGGAAAACCTGCTTAAAAGTTCAGATGCATTGTTTTGCCGGTTCTGCCGAAGATGCTTACGAACTTGCTGAGATGGGACATTATCTTTCTTTTACCGGAAATATTACATATAAAAAAGCCGATAAATTAAACGAAATTGTAAAAAGCGTGAGTATCGAAAATTTATTGCTGGAAACCGACTGTCCTTTTATGACCCCAGTTCCGCACCGCGGCAGCAGAAATGAACCTGCTTATATAAAATACAATGCACAGCGGATAGCCGAAATTCATAATACAACTATTGAAGATATTGCACGTACAACTTCTTATAATGCATTCAGACTTTTTGGAATCGGCAAAAAACCCGAACTAAGTTATACATATCAGCTGGGAAACTCGCTTTATATAAATGTAACAAACCGGTGCAATGCCGATTGTTTCTTTTGCGACCGCAAAGGTGAAGCTGTTTTAAGCGGCTACAATTTAAAAATGCAAAAGTCGAAAGAACCCGAAGCGGAAGTTTATATTAAAGAAATAGGTGACCCGAAAAAATATAAAGAAATAGTTTTTTGCGGATACGGTGAACCGACAATCAGGTGGGAAACAGTTAAAAAAGTTGCAGAATTCGTAAAGAAAAACGGCGGAAAAACACGAATGAATACTAACGGGCACGGAAATTTTATCAACAAAAGAGATATAACTCCCGAACTTGCAGGATTAATTGATACCGTTTCTATAAGCCTTAATTCTGTTAATCCCGAACAATATGCCAAAATTATGCGGGTAAAACCTGAGATGCACGCAGAAATGATTAATTTTGCGAAAAAAGCTAAAAATTTTACAAGAATTGTTTTAACGGTTGTGGGTATTAAAGAAGTTGATAAAGCTGAAGCAAAACGTTTTGTAACCGAAGAAATAGGTGTCGAATTCAGAGAGAGAGGATATTTTTAAATGAAAATCTGCAAATTGTTACTTTTTTTTATCTGTTGTATTTCTTTATCTGCACAGAAAAAAAGTAATATATCGGAATTTGATAGAATTATTTCTAAACATAATTTTTCTGCTTCAATCGTCGGGGTTGAAATATTTAACCTGACAGATTCGCAAGAAGTCTTTTCAAAAAATAACAAAATTTTAATGCGCCCTGCTTCAAATATCAAAATCTTAACAACAGCAGCAGGACTTTTATTTTTGGGTGCTGATTATGATTTTGAAACCTCCCTTTTCTATGACGGACAAATTACAGATTCAATTTTAATCGGTAATGTTTATTTTAAAGGGGGGTTCGATCCATCATTCAATTTGTCCAATCTCGATTCCTTAACATCCTTATTAAAAATATCAGGAATTAAAAAAATAAAGGGAAACATTTATGCCGATATTTCTGCAATGGATTCGCTTTACTGGGGTAACGGCTGGATGTGGGATGATCAGCCTTCGGTAAATGATCCTTGTTTAACTCCGCTCTGCATTAACAGAAATTCCGTAAGGGTTAATTACTCTCCCGAAAAAACGGGTGATAAAGTAAATGTTAAAATTGTTCCGGATACTGATTATTTTGAAATTTCCAATCAGTCAGTAACAACAAATACAGGGAAAAGCGATTTGTTAATTTCCCGCGATTGGCTGAATCATTCCGATAAAATAATAGTAAAAGGAAACCTTCGAAGAAATTCAGGCTCCGATTCTGTAGAGTTTAATGTTACCGATATGAACGGATATTTTCTTTCGCTGGCGGAAATATCTTTGAAAAAAAACGGTATAGTATTTTCTGGCAATAAAGATACGCTGACGACACCTATAGAAGCAGGATTAGTCGGAAAGACGGCAAAGAAATTTTCGTCAATCATCGGAAGGATGAATAAACAAAGTGATAACCTTTATGCCGAAATGACTTTGCGAGCTTTGGGATTAAAGTATTACGGAGCGCCTTCTTCAGCTGAAAAAGGATTAAAAATGATTGATAGTCTGATTTTTTTGACAGGGAAAAATCCCAAAAATTACAGAATTGCAGATGGTTCGGGTTTATCGCATTATAATCTGATAACCAATGAGTTGATTGTTTCAATATTAAAATATTTTTACTACAAGAATCCTGATTTATATCAGGAATTTATAAAATCGTTTGCAGTTTCGGGAACCGACGGAACCATTAAGAACAGACTTCGTTCGGAATTATTAAAAGGGAAAGTATTTGCAAAAACAGGGGCAATTTCGGCAGTAAGCACAATAAGTGGTATTGTAAAAACCAAACGAGGGAAAGAACTGGCGTTTTCGATTTTTGTTAACAACTATGTTGGCGGAGCCGGCAGGGCACGGGCTTTTCAGGACGAATTGCTGGAATATCTTATCATCAACTATTAAAGTGCCTGTGTCATCAGCTATTTATAGCGATAACACAGGTTGAGAAATTATTATTTAAGCGTTGCTGCAAATAATTAAATCCGGAACTTATTTCAGATCAAGTACAACTCCTGCGTAAAATGTTCTTCCGGGTGTTCCATAAAGAAATACTTCCTGATAATCCTTATCAAAAAGGTTTTTTACTTTACCGTAGACTTTAAATTTATCAAGTATTTTTATTGAGGCGTTTATATCTACAAGTCCGTATGCCGGAAGTGTAATTCTTTCTGCCGGATATTTCTCAAAATCTTTATCTTCGCGTTTTCCCACATATCTGTAATTAACATTAATATCCGATATTTCAAATAATCTATAATTTAAATTTAAATTAAAAGTATGTTCGGCGCGTCGGAGAAGTTTTTTCCCGGCATCTTTTGTATTTACGCCAAGGTCTTTAGTTTTTGTTAAGGTATAATTTGCATTGAAATCGAAATTATAAAAATCATTAACCCGTAATACCGCTTCCAATCCTTTAGTTTCGGCTTTATTGATATTTATAGATTTATAAGTCAGCGGATCGAAGCCGATAAGATTTTTAATATCGTTAAAGAAATATGTTATTCCGGCAGATACTTTGTTTTCTAGTAAATATTGTTCAATCCCAGCATCCCATCCTTTGCTTTCTTCAGGTTTTAAATCGGCATTTCCCGAAAGTGGTTCGAATAACTGATAAAGCGAGGGAGATTTAAATCCTGTTCCATAAGTAAATTTTACTTTTGTACCTGTTTCGTTAATAAAATAGGCAGGGGCAATCCGGAAAGAAGCTTTAGAACCGAATTTTTTATGATTATCATTTCTTATTCCTGCTGTGAGAAATAGATTCTGATAGTTAAACTGATCTTGCAAAAATAATCCAAAGTTAGATGTTTCTGTAACAGGCAGAATCGATTGATAAGGTCCCCACATACTATTTGAATAATATTCGGAAGCTGCTTCTTCAATTTCATTTTCAATGCCAATGCTCACTTTGTTAAAAGGCAGATTAAGAACAGCCATAATATCGGTTTTAATTTTATTTGCATCTGTGTGATTAAGCGAACTTGTAAAAGGATTTTTTGAATCTGTTTCATCTTTCTGATATCCAAAGCGCCGGAAATAACTTCCGCCGACTTTAAGGTTAAGAATTTCATTCATAAAAGAATTTTCAAATTCTGCCCGCCACACTTGTTCTTCATTTTCAACTTCGTAATTCGGGTCGTCACCCAGCTTTGCGGACTGGTCAATATCAGCTTTATTTGCGCTGTATTTATAAATAAGCGATAATTTCGAATTTTCCGAAAAACTCAGCCCGATTCTCGAAGAAAAAGATTTTGCTCTGAATCCGTCCTTTTCAGTATTTCCGTTTGCTTCATCCGCTGCCGAAATGCCTTCTGCCTGTTGATAAGAATAGTTTGCAGAAAAATCAAAAATTCCCGACTTTCCAAGAACACTTCCGTTCCATTTGTAATATGCATTAGAACCTGTTTCAGCATTAATTACCAGGTTTTTCCCTTTCGCTCCGCTCTTTGTTATAATATTAATTACACCGCCTATTGCATCCGATCCGTAAAGCGTGCTTTGGTTTCCTCTAACAATTTCTATCCTTTCAACATTATTAAGTTGAAGAGTAGAAAAATCATATAAATTACCGGCAGCTGCCGGATCGTTCAATTCAACTCCGTCAAGTAAAACCAGAGTGTGATTAGAATTGGTTCCGCGTGTGAATACACTTGTAAGCTGTCCTTGTCCGCCTTGCTCAACGAGATTTATTCCCTCAACATTTCTTAAAAGGTCAGTTACGGTATTTACTTTCATTTTTTCAATTTGTGCTGCAGATAAAACAGTTATTGAGCTTGCCAGTTCATTAACAGATGTTTCAGTCTTTGTTGCAGTAATTGTTACAGGGACAAGTTCTGTTTTAAATTCCTCCTGCTGGGCAAAAACGCCGGCAATAAAGAAAAATGATAAAATGATAAAAAACTTTTGCATAGAAGTTACTCCTTATAAATTATTAAAAGTGTAACTCCGCGGGTAAATTCTTGGTAAGAAAATAGATGTGTCTTTGTTTTCACATTTATAATCATTCCCTCCCCACGAAGGTTGATTTTTCATTTACGGCAGGTCTCCTGACTCAGGACAACTATCAGCGCCTTCCCATCCGGAAAACGGAAAGTGGCATCTTGCTGATATTATTAATCCATTACAGTTGCGGGGCAGTGCCGGATTTTAACCGGTTTCCCTATTATCCTAAAGGACCGTAAATATTTCAATTTAGGATGTAAATGTAATTCTTAATCTTGTAAAATACAATTATTCGAAATTTCCAGCGGATAATTGCATTTTGATTCAAAACACATTTGAAGTCTGAGAATTAATTTAATCGCTTAAGCACTAATTTTTACAAATTCATATAGTTAAACTTTTTTCCTCACTCTTCGAATATATTAGCAAATGAAAACGTAAATTATTTGGAATAAAATGATGGATAGAATAATTAAAACTACACTATTAGTAATTGCAATTACATTGTTAATGATAAATTTAAATTCAATATCCGCGAACAATTGGTTGCAAGGGGATGATTACCTCGCATTTGCCGAAGTTATGCCTGCTCCTGTTGGCGGATATCCTGAGCTATATAAAAAAATAAAATATCCCGAAGTTGCCCAAAAAGCAGGCATAAAGGGTAAAGTTTATATGATTGCTTTTATAGATGAAACCGGTAAAGTAGTTGAATGTACTTTGTTAAGAGGAATTGGCGGCGGTTGTGATGAGGTAGCAATGGAAGCTGTAAAGGGAACTAAATTTACACCAGGTATGAATAACAATAAACCTGTAAAAGTAAAAGCTTCAATTACAGTACCTTTTGAAATTAAATAAATATTAAAAAGATTCTGGATGAAAGTTCAACATCTTTTAAAGCTAAAATTTTATATAAACTGAATTTCTAATATTAAGCTCTAAAAAGAAAGATCTCTCACTTTAGCTTTAAGTTAAAGTAATTTATTGTAATAGTTAAGATAAGTGATACCCGGAGTTAGCCGGGTATCTTTTTATTTAAAGAATGTTTCCAGTAATTCCATTACATCTTTTCTGAATTTTTCTGAATCAAGCAATTTATCGCCGATTTTAAGATTCATTTTATTGTCATCTGTTTCAACAACTAAGTTTTCTTTTGCAGTAACAAGTGAGTTGCAATGTTTTATATTTTCATCTTTGGCAACCCGTGTTTGAAAACGTTTTACGGTGCCTGTTACAGCCATATCCCATTTTTTTATGGATTCGTAGAGATGATTTGCAGTCATAATAAAATTGTACATATTGTCGCCATTGTGGTCTGCAGCTAGCCTTGCATTGTCTCTTTTAAGCTTTTCATAAATATTGCGGGGGTTGTTAAATGCGTGGGCGGTCATTTTGTTCTCCTTTCGATTGTTTTATTTTTGGAAAAACTAGTAACTATCATTAAGGAAAATAGCTTTGTTTTAACGAAATTGCAACAGTCTGAAGAAATCATTCTTCGTTAAATATAAATATTCCTTTCTTTAAAGAACACATCCAAATATTATTATGTCTGTCAGCTGCAACCGAAAAAATATATTCATTCTGCAAAGGTGAATTGCCTGGGGTGAAAATTTTTATTTTATCACCTTTAAGAACAGCTACACCATTTCCAAAAACGGAAATCCAAATATTCTCATCGTTAGATTCTACTATCGAATAAATCCGCGAAGATTTCAATCCGGAGTTGGAAGTATTTAAAATTTTCCAGTTTTCATCGTTCCGGATTGCAAGTCCGGAATATTTATATCCGGCATAAACTTTATTTTTTCTGGTTACACACAACGAATAAACGCTGCTTTGCGGCAAATCGGGAAAAGTACCCCAAACACCATCGGTTAAATTGCACAATCCATTTATTGTGCCGATCCAAAGAGTATTGCTGCTGTCAACAGCTAAAGATGGAATTTTATTACCTAACAGCGGAGAGTTGTTTGAATTAAATACACTGAATGTTTTACCGTCAAATTTCGCAAGGCCGCCTCCCCAGGTACCGATCCAGATATTTCCGCTTTTATCTTCGGCAAGCGAGTAAATGGTATCATCCGGCAGACCTGAATTATTTTTAGAAAAAAGCTTTATTGAATCATCCCAAATTTTAACCAATCCTCCGCCAAATGTACCAATCCATTTAGTGTCTTCTCTTGATACAAGGATTGTATAAATACGGTTATCTTTGAAATTTACTGTATCATTTTTATAATGCTGCCAATTTCCATTTTTTAAAACGGAAAGTCCCTCTCCATATCCAGCTATCCAGGCGTAGCCATTTTTATCGAAAGCAACTGCCCGGACGGAATTGCCTGGCAGACCTGAATTTTCTGCAGTCAGATTTTCCCACTTAGCTGAAGAATTATCTCCGCTTGAAGTGCATCCGTAAAAGGATAAAAGAAAAATAATTAAAACTAAAACTGCAATAAATTTTTTCATAAAAGATTATTTACTGCTGTTTTTTGAAGACAGTCTTTCCGGAATGAACTGCTTGTTATTTTTTATTTGCCATTGTGCAGTTTGAAGATTCACTTTTGCGTATTCCTCCATTTCGGCAGAAATATCCGGTAAAGAATCGTAATAATTGGTTTTATCGGCAGATTTGTATTTATAAAGTGATTTTAATCCGTTATCTCTTACAATCAAGAAATAATCGCTGTTGAGCACACCGTATTTATCATCTGCCGAAAAATAAATATACGGACGTTTTTCTTTGAAAAGATCAATCCCCAAAGTGTTATTAGTGTAGCTGAAATTTAAAATACCCATCAGTGTAGGAAAAATATCTATCTGTCCGGCAATGGAAGTATTTATTTGTCCTTCCGGAAAAAGAGCGGGACAATAAATAATAAAAGGGGAATGATGATATTCAAGAGGCATATCGTACTCAGCTTTCCTAACAGCTCCGTGATCGGCTGTAAAAACAAAAATTGTGTTTTTAAACCAATTTTGTTTTTGTGCGGATTTAATAAACCGGCTTATTGACCAGTCGGCATATTCTACAATTTTTTCTTCATCCTTATTGGATTTCGGCTTAAAATAATCTGGAATTATAAAAGGCTGGTGATCGCTTGCTGTCATATAAACGGCAAGAAACGGGTCCCCTTTTTTGCTGTAATTATTAAGGTAAGGAATTGAAAAATTGAAAAGGTAATCATCGCATACGCCAAGGGTGCTTTTAATTCTTTCGGCTGGATAATCATCCTGCGAAATAACTTCACTAAAATCGTTTAATTTTAAAAATCCTTCGGCATTATCAAACTGTCCGTCGTGCGTTGTAAAATAAACAGATGAGTAACCGTAATTTTTAAGCGCGCTGCTTATTCCGTTATATTTTTTCATTGCAGAACCTTTCATTGGGTGCTGCCTGAAAATAGCGGGATAAGAAAAAAGTGTGCTGAAAATTCCGTTGAAAGTATGAATTCCTGCAGTATAATAATTATTAAAAATGCAGCTTTTATTTGAAATACTGTCGAGAAAAGGAGTAAGATTTTTTTTATTACCGAACCAGCCCATTTTAGAAGAGCTCATACTTTCCATTATTACAATTACAACATTGAATTTTTTCTGTGGCAAACCAGATAGGTTTTTTATTTCCCGTGCAATCGGATATTCGCTGTTTACAGTTTTGTAGTTTAAATATTCCCGGAATTTTTTAAGCGCGTCTTTTTCATCATAAATGCTTATGAATGCGTTTTCTGGTTTCGAAGCATCAAGATAACTGCGGAGGAAAGTAAAAACAGGATTTAATCCTAGTTGGTTTAGAAATGCATCGTTTGAGAAATATGCGGTTCCAACCTGAATAGGGGCTTTAAAAGCTATGCGTCCTCTTATTGCCAGAAATATTACAAGAAAAAATAATATTGAAACCAAAGCATTTTTAAGATAAAACAAAGCCGGATGAGAATTTGTTTGTTTGTTTTCTTTAAAAATTAAAGATAGTCTTTTTATAAAAAAGAAAACAAAAACAAGAAAAGGAATTATGTAAAGCCAATATAAAGGTGTTTGAATTATCATTTTAAACATAAATGCCGGACTTTCAATCCACTCGAAAACAGATACCGTAAGTCGCGAAAAAAAATGGTTGAAATAAGGAATATCAATTGAACAGATTAAGAAGGCAAGCGAATACATTACCGATAAATAAATAACAAGCACTTTATCGATTGCGGGAATCCTTCGTTTAAAAAATGAAAGTGAAGTCATTATTAAAAAGGGAAGAATTAAAATATAGCCCGAAATAACAGTATCAAAACGAAATCCCATAAAAAAAGCCTGTAAAGCAAGGGGAAATTTATCGTTGCCGGCATTAGTAAATTTTTCATTTTCTGTTAGAAAAAGTATGATTCGGAAAATTGTAAAAACCAGCATACCTGATAAATAAACTTTTAATATTTTTTGGATATGATTGTAAGAATTTAAGAATTTAATAAGAAACTTCCTTAATTTAAAAAGCGATAACAAAAATTATTATTTTTTGAAAAAAAAACAAACCCCGAAAAAATGAAATTATTTAACAAAATTATAAATTTCGCTGTATTTAATTTCAGAAAACATATTTTCTCTGTTAATAAAATTATAGAAGCAGAGTTCAATTTAACAAAATCCATAAGAGAAATTGAACCTTCAATAAAAATAAATTGCGAAAAAATTTCAAAATCTCATCTCGGAAAATTATCGGCTAATCTGCCGCCAAATAAAATAGAAAAAATGAAAAGACGGTTAAACAAGGATTTTTACGGCTTTGCTCTTATAACAGAATCCGGTAAAATTGCTTCGTACGGTTGGATTACATTTAAGGATGATTACGATTCATCAACCGGAATATTAATGAAGGCAACATCCGAAACTGCAATATTTATTGATGCTTTTACCTTTCCGGAATTCAGGGGCAAAAAACTGCAATCTTATTTAACGGCAAGACGTTTGGAGTTATTAAAAAGTATGAATTATAAAAAATGCATTGCAGCATATCTTGATGATAACTGTTTTTCTAGGAAAAATTTCATTTCGGCTGGTTTTTCGGAAACTTTCAAATGGACAGTTATAAATCTATTTGGTTATAAAAAAGCAATAAAATATAAAATTAAAGATTAAAAATATTTTATTAGAACTTCATTTCATAAATTTCGGTAAACCATTTATTATTTTTCGGAAAACAATTTGCTCAGCAAAATAATTACGTTATTAATTCACCTTCGAAGAGACGTAAAAGAAATACCAGAAATTTTAAGTTTTGCAAGAAAAACATCCAGCAGTTATAAAAACTCTTTTATGCTTAATCTTTGCAGGTCTCTCTGGCTGAAATATAAACATAATTTTTCGCCCAAGGAATACTTCTATCACGGTTATCTTGCTCCGGAAAATTTCAAGGATAAGAAAAAGGAATTTATCAGCCGTAAAAAACTTTCGGAGATGCAGCTTAAAATCAATCCTGCCGGATACAAACTTTTAACTGAAGACAAATCGTATTTCCATAAATTTTGTAAATCGGCAAACCTGCCTGTCTCAGATTTTTACGGCGTTTATCTGCGGCAGTTTTACGGAACAGACGGATCCGGAAACATATTAAATGGGGAAAAAAAATGGCAAGAATATTTATCGGAAAAAGTAAACGGCGGTTTTGTAATTAAACCTATAAACGGCGCTTACGGAAAAAGTATTTCGGCTTTTACAAATACAAACGGAGTTATCAAAGACATTAACGGGAATACTATATCGGCTGGAAATATTTTCGATTTGATGAACTGTGATAAAAAGTATAAAAGTTTTGTTATAGAAAAAAGACTTTTTGCCTGTGCAAAATTATCCGAGATGCTTGGATCGGATAATCTTCACACTTTAAGATTAATTACTTTTGCAAACTCCGCTGAAAATGCGGAGATATTATCGGCAGAGCTTAAAATTGTAAAAGGGAAAAATTTTGCTGCAAATATCGATTTCGGCTCTACCGGAAATTTAATCTCGCAAGTGGATTTAAATACTGGCGGACTTGTAAATTTAATTAAGTGCAATCAGGAAAGCGGGCAAAATATTTTTTTAGATAAAATTCCTTCTGCCGGATTGAATATTACCGAAGTATTTATCCCTCAATTTAACGAAGCAAAAAAATTGGCGCTGAATGCAGCAAAAATATTTCTTCCCATAAGGTATATCGGTTGGGACATTGCTGTTACCGATGAAGGAGTTTTTTTGCTTGAAGGAAATATGTATTTCGATTTTCCTACAAGCGAAGAGGAATATAAGAAAATAAGAAAAAAATTTGCGCAAATTATAAACGATTATAATAAATGAGTATTGCGAAAATAATATTGAAGTTGCGACATTTTAAACGCGATTGCGGATATGTTTCCGAATTGTTGAAACTTTCATTTTCTGAAAGCACCAATTACTTGAATCCGCCGCATAAAATATTCCCTCACGGCTTAAAATTGCTTTTTAAATATCGTTTTACCCCTTATTTTGCAAAAGATCTCGGAATTCTTAATCCTTCAACTGATATAAAGTTGATTGAAAAACTGATCAGCCGCGAAAGATTTTCCGAAATCCAGCTTAAAATCAATCCTCTTGAATTTACACCGCTTACCGAAAATAAAGGTCTGTTTTATCATTTTTGCCGCTTGAATAAAATTCCTTATCCCGAAGTTTATGCAGAATATTTTAAGGATTCATCCGGAATTATTAAAGATTTTAACGGAATACCAAAAGAAACCGATTGGATTGAGTGGTTTGAAAATAAAAGTCCCGACGAAATTGTTATCAAACCTCATTTGGGTGTTTACGGACACGGAATTCTTCCGGTAAAAAGGTTAAAAAACAAACTTTACGATTTTTCTGGAAAGGAATTGCTGCCTGATACAATAATTGATTTTATGAAAAATAATAAAGAATTTAAAAGTTTTGTAATTCAGGAAAGATTGAAAGCGCATAAAAGTCTGAAATTATTAACCGAGAACGAAAATATCTCATCTGTTCGAATAGTAACCTTAATTGATAAAAACGATGATGTAAAAATATTGTATGCAGCCGTAAAGCTTGTATCGGGCAAAAATTTTATAGATAACCACGAAAGAGGTTCTACCGGAAATGTTATTGCTTTACTTGATATTTCGAATGGAGAAATTCAGACTGCGTTTTGTGCTGCAGATAAACTTGGCAAAGCAGGCGAAGTAAAGTTTCATCCAATAAGCGGAAAAGAGATTATAGGCGTTAGAATACCGATGTGGAGCGATCTTGTTAATACGGTAAAATTTGCCGCTTTAAAATTCAAACCTTTGCGTACTGCAGGCTGGGACGCAGCAGTGACTGATGACGGAATTAAAATTCTGGAAGGAAATGCATTGTTCGATCCGCCGAATTTTTTCAGTAAAGGACGGTTTATTGAAAAAGAATTGTTGGAAAATCAATGATAAGTAAAATTATTTATGCACTAATTTTTCTGTTCAAAAAATATATTTACTTTCAAAAGTATTTTACAGTGGGAGTTGTTAATCTTAATTCAATTTGTCCGGACAAAGATTTTACGGGCAATTTTGAAATTGAGGAGATAGACTGTAAAGATAACCTCGGTTTAATTATGCCCGATGAAAAATTAGTTAGAAAATATTACTACCGTTGCAAGAGAAATATGAAATGTTTTGTTTGCAAAGTTAATGATAAAATAGCGGGAATATCTTGGATTTCTTTTTCCAGAAAATTTAACGAAGGTGTAAAAATAAATATGAGTTCTAAAGATGCTTTGCTCTTGGAATCGTTTACATTTCCTGAATTCAGAAATAGGGGAATTCAGAAAGCACTTATTCAAACAAGACTTCTATGGCTTAAGTGTAACAATTTTGAACGAGTATTTGTAATTTACGAGCCGGATAATATTTATTCCGAAAAAGCTCTGATGCGTAATGATTTTGCAGTTTATAAAAGATTGAAAGTTTTTAGAATAATCGGTTTCTATTTCCAAAAAAATGCAGAGTTGTGAAAATGATAAAAATTAAAAGAGTTGATAATGTTACAGACTTTTACAGTTTAGAAAAGATATGGGAAGATTTGCTTGAAGAATGTCCGGATAAGCACATTCAGCTATCGTTTGACTGGTGCCGGACATGGCTGGACGTTTTTGGAAAAAAAACTGAATTATTTGTACTTATTGCCGAAAATGGTGATGAAATTTTAGGGATTGCTCCTCTGGTAATTGTAAAAAACGGTTCATTTTTCGGAAATTCCTTAAAATACCGGCAAGTAGTTTTTATCGGTACAGGTTTTACCGACCGTTCTGATTTTATAATAAAAAAACACAACGAAGAAATAATAAGAGAGTTTTTCAGTTATATTTATCAAAGCATAAATTTGTGGGATGAATTAGACCTTAGACAGATTAATACATTGTCATCAAATTTCGAACTGATAAAAAAGTATTCGCAAAGCAGTCTGATAAACGAGCATAAATTTTTCAAAGTAATTAACACCCCTTATCTGCCTATTGAAGGCGATTTTGAAACCTACTTAAGCGGACGAGCTAAATTATTCCGAAAACAATTGCGAATGTACACAAACAATTTAACAGAAGATGGTAAAACGCTCGATTTTGAAGTAATAACAGAAGTAAAAGATGAGCATATCAATTTGATAATTGAAATGGCTGAATACAGAAAATCACTTTTCGAACGGAGGAATATTTTTCTTGAAAAACAGAAGTTTGATTTCATACAAAAAATGATACCGCTGTTTAACAAAAAAAACAGGATATTTCTTTTTTTCCTTAAATACGAAGGCAAATTGTTAAGTTATGATTTTACTTTCAGTTACAATAAAACTGTATATGATTGGAATACATCCTATAATCCCGACTTTAAAAAATATTCTGTTGGCAGGCTTTTGAATAAATTTATTATAGAATATTGTTTTGCAAACGGGTATAAAGTTTATGATCTTATGGCGGGGGATGAGGACTATAAACTAAAATGGACAAAGGTTTTTAGCGAAAATTATAATTTGCGGGTAAGGAAAAAGAATATAAAATTTTCTATAGCAAACTATTATGAAAAAGTTAAAAAAATGGTAAAGAAAACTAATGTTTAACGATCTTAAAAAGTTGTTGAATCAATCTTTTATATACGGAATCAGCTCTGTAATAGAACCGTTTATCAGATTTATAATGTTGCCGCTTTACACACGCTATCTTACTCCTGAAGATTACGGGACACTGGCTCTTACCGGCGTTGTGGGAATGTTTCTTTCTTCTGTAATTGGGCTTGGGGTTTCTTCGGGAATGCTGAGGTTTTATTTCCAGTATAAAACTAAGGAAGAAAAGGATGAAGTTATAACGACGGTTATGATTTTTACAATCATATCTTCAGCTTTATATTTAACGGTGCTTCTTGCAATAGAACCTTTTGTTTCGGGAATTTTGTTTTCAATAGAAAATTCGGGGGTGTACTATAACCTTGTAATTGGGGGGACAGTTCTTGAAATTGCTGCAAACCGGCTTTATTCAGTTTTTAGGGCAGAAGAAAAAGTTAAAATATTTACAACATTTACAATTACATCGCTTATAATGCAGTTTTTGCTGAATATACTTTTTGTAGTTGTTTTTGAGCGCGGTGTAAGAGGAATACTTGAAGCAACAATTATTTCTACAATATTCAGCATATTTTTACTTATGCCTTCAGCAATTAAAGGCAAAAAAATGCGATTTTCTAAAACCAAACTGAAAGAAATCCTTTCATTCAGTGCGCCTCTTGTACCGGCTGCAATTTCGCATATTGTACTAAATCTTTCAAACAGATACTTCCTCGATTATTTTATATCGAAACGCGGAGTAGGAATTTTTCAGCTTGGCGTAGGAATATCGAATGTCCTTTCAATTGCAATAACTAAACCATTTAAAATTGCCTGGCCCCCTTATATGTACAGCGTTTCCGATAAACCAAATGCAAAAGATATTTATAGAAATGTGCTTGTTTACTATTCTTTTTTAGCATTTTGGGCAGCAATGGCAATTTCGGTAGCAGCAAAAGAAACCCTTGTAATATTAACAACTCCGCCATTTTATTCTGCCTATAAAGTTGTTCCTTTGCTTGTTGTTTCGCTGGTTCTGTTCGGGATGATGGGAATTCTTGTAGCGGGAATTCATCTTACTAAAAAAACAAAATACGTGTCATATATTTTTATGGTTGCAGCAATTATAAATCTTGCGCTCAATTTTATTTTAATTCCGTTCGGCGGAGTTCAGGGGGCGGCACTTGCAACCGTAATAACATTCCTTTTTCTGAATATTTGTTACTTTGTTTATTCCCAAAGACTTTATCCGATAAATCACGATTTCAGAAGACTGTCAATAATTGTATTCGTTTCTTCTGCTTTGTTTCTTTTCTCGCATTTCTTTATTACAGCTGATAATTTATTTCTAACCATTCCATTGAAAGGTTTAATTATAATTTCTTTCCCGTTTATTTTATGGCTGGTAGGTTTTTTTAATCCAAACGAAAAGGATAGAATAATTTATATAGCAAGGCTCATCTATCATAAAATCCTCAGAAAAAAATAAACAGGCTTAGTTTGAATTATTTCTGCATATTTTCTTATATTTCGCATTCTTTTTCAATTTTTATGGAATAATTATAAATGATACACCGTGTTGCCAGATTGTTTGATAAGGTTCAGAATGATGCAGAAGTTGCAAAATGGATCAGAGTATTTTCGCGTACCGACAGAAATTTTGCTGTCATCAAAATAAGCGGAGCTTCACTTTTTCAGTATCCTAATGAAATATGCGAAGATCTGGCTATTTTATCAAAGCTTGATTTGCACGTTCCAGTAGTTTACGGATGGGGAAATGCTCTTACAAAAAAACTTGAACTTGCGGGTCAGAAAACACTTATGCATCACACAGGTGTCCGCGTTACGCGAAAAAGCGATCTCATTTTTATGGAAGAAGTAGCACACGAGCACGGAATGATGATTGTTGAAGGATTAAACGAAAGAGGAATTCCTGCAGAAATTGCTTTGGATATTTTTTCAGCAGAAAGAAAACCGCTTGACGGAATTGATTTCGAGCATTTTACAGGTGAAATTAAAAATGTAAATACCGATAAATTGAAGGAATACTTGTGTAAAGGAATTATTCCGGTTATTCCGCCGATTGGCAAAAATGAAGCAGGACAAATATTTAATATTAATGCAGATACCGCTGCAAAAGCCATTGTTCTTGATCTTATTCCTCAAAAATATATCCTTTTAACAAATACCCGCGGAGTGCTTGATAAAAGTGGCGAATTAATATCCCAAATTTCTATTTCTGCTGATTATTTAAACCTTGTTGAACAAGGAATAATTAACGAAGGAATGAAATTAAAAATTGACGAAGCGAAAGAAATAATAGAAGGAATGGCGCATCTCGAAGAAGATATTGCTGTTCAGATTGCCAATCCCGAAAACATTTTAAGCGAGCTCTTTACCGACGGCGGAAAAGGAACATTTGTTAAAAAGTAAACCTTTATGAATTTTTATTTTGTAGAAAATTCCGGTTTTTAAATAAACTAGTGTATAAGCTGCAAAAGCTGGTTAAAAAACTTCAGTCCTCATTTATAATTTTCTGCATCCTGAATGCGCGCGGGTATTGGCTTTTTAAACCTTCTTTAGTATTTACGGCAGTTCCTATAAATTTCCCGTTATGCTTTATTACTTTTTGCCCAGTTTCTCCGAAATCTTTTTTAATTATTCCGCCGTTCAAATAAATTTCCATTTGGTTTAAATCTTCAAGTTCAATAAAATTTTTTGTGATATTATTCTTAAGTATCTGTGCGCCAAGAGTGTGCAGCCTTAAAGTATTCCTTTTATCAACCGAACCGAACTTTGAGCCGATACGAAGAAAAATATCCTGCCCGTCATATCCCCAATCCTTGTTCACAAAATAGAAATCCTCCGATTTTACAAGATATTTGTACTCTAGTAAAACTGTTTTTTTAATTCCGTACCATTCAGCCAGCTCATTTAAATAACCCGAAATCTTCCTGTTATCAACTTCAGCAAAAAATAGTTTTTCTTTTTTTGCCGGGAATGGTTTAACCGGTTCTGTGTTTCCGGTTTTTTTTAATTTTGCAACAAAAAATCCTTCCGAATCAATTTCCCAGGGAATAATCCTTCGGGCTTTAGAAATTGATTCATTAAAACTTATTCCGCTAAACTCTTTATAAGTATCCGATGATTTAACAGGAAGATTTATTTCAACCATTTCTACAGGATATTTATTTAAAATTTGATTAAGTACAAGCTCGTTTTCTTCAATTGTTAGAGTGCAGGTGGAGTAAACAATTTCGCCGCCGGGTTTCAACATTTTAATAGCGGAAACCAAAAGTTTATGCTGTATTTCGGAAAGCGCCGCTGCGTGGTTTTCTGTCCACCAGTTATTTACCTCACCCTTTTTATGCATAATTCCCAAAGCACTGCATGGGGCATCTACAAGAATTTTATCGAACCATTCATGAAAATAAGAACCGAGCTGCTCTCCTTTTCCTAAAATAATTCCGGCATTAGTAAAATTCATTTTATCAATATTGAATACAAGACTTTTTACGCGCGCGTTGCTTTGTTCGTTCAATATTAAAGTACCTTTGTTCTGCATCATTCCAGCAATCTGTGTGGATTTTGAGCCCGGAGCAGCGCATAAATCCAGAACTCTTTCGCCTTCCTTAGGATTTAAAACAAGCGGCGGAATCATTGAGGACAGACTTTGAATGTAATATTTTCCGAAAGAATAACTCAGCGTTTTCCCTATTTTTTCGTATCCTGTTAATACATAATATGCCAAAGGAATATTTTTAACCGGCTCCAACTCTACTCCGCAATTCTTCAATTCATCAATGATTTTGCTTGCGTCTTCCTCTGCGCTGATTCTAATGCAGGTTTTTACCGAAGGATTTTTATAATATGCACTGTACTTTTCTAAATATTTGCTTCCGAAATTTTTCAGAATATAGCTTGCAATATTTTTGCTTATTTCAATTTTCTGTATCATTAATACCGGTGAAGAAATAGTGAATTGAAAATTGTATTTGCCGCTTCAAAAAAGTTTTTCTTTTCAGGAAATTCGTTTCTGAATGATTTAATTATTTCTCCCAGAAGCCCGTCCAGATATTTTTCGTATTGTTTCACTGTCCTTTCCAAATCCTTTTTTCCCACAGGAATCATAAGCTTTGAAGGCATTGTTCTGTTTGAATAAAGTATATATTTCGCCTGAAAAATATCTTCAGCCTGAAAAACTTTTTCGCCTTTCATATCAACCAGTTCGTAACTGCCAAAAAGTTCGGAGCCCAAAACTAAAGTCTTTGCCGGCAAATCGATTTCATAACAATTATCCGAATTTACAAAATCTTCGGGGAACTTTTTTAAATTTCCGTTGCGTAAATCGAATACCCAGTTGTGAATAAAATCTTTTTCAGTCATCATCTTTCTATTTTTTACAGGGCATTGTTTTTTATATTCTTCTTGGAAGAATAGTTTTTTGCAGACTGTTTCTTTTTATAGAAAAACAATATATATATTCCCAGTAAAATAAACGGTATGCTTAAAATCTGTCCCATTTTTAAAATCATATCTTGTTCAAAAGCTTCCTGTACGTCCTTAACAAACTCAATTAAAAATCTTGCCGTAAAAAGATAAATAAGGAAAATCCCGAAAATAAAACCTTCTTTCATTTCGCGCCATTTTTTGCGGTAAATTCCTATAAGTACAAAAAAAAGAACAAGATATGATAAGGCTTCATACAATTGCGCCGGGTGCCGAGGTTCAGTTTCCGGAGGCATTGCATTTACAAAAATAAAACCCCACGGAATATTTGTGTAAGTTCCAATTATTTCGGAATTAAATAAATTACCGAGTCGAACGAAACATCCGCCAAGCGCAACAGTAATTACTATGCGGTCTAAAACCCATAAAAATGACTGATCTTTGTGTTTTTGGCAGTAAAAATATATAGCTGCCAGAATTCCTATTGCCGCTCCGTGACTTGCCAGACCGCCTTTCCACACTTCTAAAATTTTTAAAGGATTTGATAAATAATTTACGGGGTCGTAAAATAAAACATGTCCAAGCCTTGCACCGATTACTGTTCCGAAAAACATATAAAGAAACAGATCATTTAAATCATTTTCCGATTTACCTTCGTTCTTAAAAATGTAGCTCATTATTTTGAAACCGGCTAAAAAAGCTACGGCAAAAAGAACGCCGTAATATCTTATTGATAAAGGCCCGAGTGAAAAAATTTCGGGATCAACATTCCAAGTTATCATTACATCCTCATCATTAAATCTGTTTAAGCTGTTCGCGCACTTTTTTGCTTAATCCGAAAACTACAAGATTATACGAATCGTCAATCCATTTTTTAATCAAAGCATCGTTTAGTCTGCCTGTTAAATCAATTGTATTCCAATGTTTTTTACTCATATGATAGCCAGGAGTAACTTCTTCGTATTTCTCTCTCAGCTCAACCGCTTTTTCGGGATCGGTTTTCACATTTATGGAAACCGGGGAATCGAGTGAAAGCAGTAGGAAAATTTTTCCGGCAACCTTATAAACAGGAGTAATTTCATCGAAAGGAAGGCATTCCTCAACCATTTTTTTATTTAAGCAATATTCGCGAATTAATTCAGCATCCATTATAAATTATGTAAAAAATTTGTAGTTTTCAGTTCGTTATTTATATGTTATTTTTGTTTCAAAATAAAGAAACCAATTCTTTCTGGAATTGTATACCGGAAATTTAATAAAAGGCTAAATCAAATGAAAAAATTATTCCTGATGCTGTTCGTTTTTGCGAATATTTTTATTAATGCTCAAGTAAATGATACTAAAACCGAGCATAATACAATCGATTCGAACGCAGTTCTTTCACCGGAACCGAAATTCGCAAAAATCAGCAAATCTGTTGCAATGATCTTATCGCGTTATCATTATAAAAAAGTAAAAATCGATGATTCTCTGTCTTCCGAAATTTTTAATAATTACCTTACCAACATCGACAATAACAAAATGTATTTTTTAGCATCCGATATAAATAACTTTGCAGTTTACCGGTATTCTTTCGACGAAAATCTTTTGTTCGGCAACCTCGAACCGCCATTTTCAATTTTTAATATATTTAAAGAAAGAGTTACAGAAAGGGTAAAATACGTTGAAAAATTACTTGAAAAAGAATTCGATTATGCAGCAGATGAAAATTATTCGCCCGACAGAACAAAAAGCAGCTGGGCAGAAACAGAGGATGAGATAAATGAAATTTGGCGTAAAAGAGTTAAAAATGAAGCGCTAAATATGAAACTTGCAGGAAAAGAATGGGATAAAACCCGCGAGACTTTATTAAAACGTTATCACAATTTTCATAAAGCGGTTCTTCAATATAAACCGGAAGATGTATTTCAGATTTATATGAACACATATTCCGAAACTATCGATCCTCACACAAGCTATTTTTCACAGAAAAGTTCGGATAATTTTGATATACAGATGAAACTATCGCTCGAAGGAATAGGTGCTACTCTGCGAACTGACAATGATTACACAAAAGTTGTTGAACTTGTACCCGGAGGTCCTGCCGCAAAATCCGGTTTGCTTAAAGCAAACGATTTAATTTCCGGTGTGGGACAAGGCGAAGACGGCGAAATTGTAGATGTTATCGGCTGGCGAATTGATGATGTTGTTTCACTTATACGGGGAAAAAAAGGTACTGTTGTAAGGCTGCAGATTCTGAAATCGAGTGCCGGAGCCGATATGCTGCCCGATACTATTTCTATTGTCCGCGATAAAGTTAAACTTGAAGAACAAGCGGCAAAATCCGAAATAATTGAGATAGAAAGTGATAATCAAAAATATAAAATCGGCATTGTTTCTATTCCATCGTTTTATATCGATTTTGAAGCACGTATGAAAGGAGAACCGGAATACAGGAGCACTACTCGCGATGTTAAAGCTCTTCTTAAGCAATTAAATGGAAACAAAGTTGACGGAATTGTAATTGACCTTAGGAATAACGGAGGAGGAGCTTTGCAGGAAGCAGTTGAACTTACCGGACTTTTTATAAAAGAAGGTCCTGTTGTTCAGGTAAAAGGAACCGACGGTGTAATTGATGTGGAAAAAGACGATGATCCTACCCTTTACTATAAAGGTCCTTTGGCAATATTGGTTAACAAATTCAGCGCTTCAGCATCCGAAATATTTTCGGGTGCAATTCAAGATTACGGCAGAGGACTGATAATTGGAGAACAGACTTTCGGGAAAGGGACAGTACAGACATTGCAGAATCTGGATAACTTTGTTCCGAATGAAAAAAATCCTGGAAAACTGAAATTTACAATTGCCAAATATTACAGGATAAACGGCAGCAGTACGCAGCATCTGGGAGTTATTCCCGATATTATTTTCCCTTCCAGCGGGGATGCAAAAGAATATGGCGAAAGCTCTAATAAAAGCGCTTTACCTTGGGATCAAATCGGTTCAACAGTTTTTTCGAAACATTACAATTTTGAAGAGGTGATTCCTTCTCTTAAAGAAAAACATGATGAAAGAATAAAAAAAGATGCCCAATTTCAATATATTATCGAAGACATTGAAGAATATGATAAAAGAGTTGATAATAATTCTTTTTCCTTAAATTATGAAATCCGTAAAAAAGAAAGGGAAGAAGCTGAACTTAAAAAGAAAGATCGGAATGAAACTCAGGAAGTCCAGCCCGAAATTGATGTTGAGGAACTTGAAGAAATTCCTATTTCAAAAGATAAAAAGGATGACCCTTTTTTAATAGAAACCGGGTACATTCTTTCTGATTTGATTATGATGGAAACTGCAGAATAAAATGCAAAAAACAAATGTTTTAAGAATTTTGGATACTAAAAATATTGAATACAGCATTTTTGAATACGATGTTGATGAAGAATCGCTTGATGCTGTAACAGTTGCCGAGAAAATCGGTGCCGATCCCGATCAGGTTTTTAAAACGCTGATTGCCAGAGGTGATGGAAACAGTATTTTCGTTTTTGTTATTCCCGGTCAGTACGAACTTGATCTAAAAAAAGCAGCAAAAGCCAGCAGAAATAAGAAAATAGAAATGATAAAAATGAAAGAAATTCTGCCTCTTACAGGATATATCCGCGGAGGATGCTCTCCTATCGGGATGAAAAAGCAATATCCCACTTTTATTGATGAATCTGCTAATGTTTTTCCGGAAATTATATTCAGCGCAGGCAAACGCGGTATACAAGTAAAACTGTCTCCTATTACTTTAGCCACTGTATCAAATGCAGAGTTTGTCGATTTAATTTAATACGGTTCAATTATTATTTCTTTTTATTTGAATCGTTTTTTTTTATATTTGTTTTCTTAAAAAATAAGGATTTTAAAAAATGGCTAAACAACAGACCTTCGCTGATAAAGCAAAGAAGAGAACACAAGCAACACAAATCAATGTGAAATTTGTGAAAACTATTAAAACTGATAAAGGAACATATAAATTCCAAGAAAAATTTGTTAAAGTTGATGATATAAATCAGGTTACAAGTTTTAAATAAAAGGCGGCATTCAAACCCGCCTTTATCACATTTCATTTCTTCAATACCGATTTCACTTGCTATTAAATAAGTAATTTTTATATTTAAAATTAAAATCACATTAAGCTAAACTCTTAAGCGGAGGATTACTTTATCGAGTAAATTCATTTATTAACTAATTAAAAAAGGTGGCAGTTATGTTAAAACCTAAAACATTAAAACTATATGGTTTGCGAAATATCGACGAACTACCACAACTTAAAAATCTGTCGGAAAAGACAAGATTTGCATTAAAGGTTGTATCAAATATTTTACCATTCAGAACAAATAACTATGTTGTTGAGGAATTGATTGACTGGGATAATATCCCAAATGATCCTATTTATCAGCTTACGTTTATGCAGAAAGATATGATTGATGAAGAATCGTTTTCTTTGATGGCTGATGCGTTAAAACGCAATAATCAATCCGAAATTCAAACAGTAGCCAAACAATTGCGCAATAAATTAAACCCTCATCCTTCGGGGCAATTAACTGCAAATATACCATTATTGGAAGGGAATCCTGTTTCTGGTGTGCAGCATAAATATAAAGAAACAGTATTGGTTTTTCCTTCTTCGGGACAGACGTGCCACGCCTACTGTACTTTTTGTTTCAGATGGGCGCAGTTTGTCGGTGACGATTCACTTAAATTTGCTACTGATGAATCTTTGCGTTTTCAGGAATATTTAAAAAAACACAAGGAAGTAACCGATATTCTTTTTACCGGCGGCGACCCCATGATAATGAGCGCTGCCAAGCTTGAAGCATATATTCTCCCGCTGCTTCAGCCGGAATTCAGACATATTAAAAATATCCGGATCGGAACTAAATCAATATCCTATTGGCCATATAAATATCTTACAGATAAAGATTCGGACAGAACTCTTTCGATATTTGAAAAAGTAATTAATGCAGGAAAACACCTTACAATCATTTCTCATTTAAATCATTACGCAGAGCTTTCAACTACAGCCGCAGTTCTTGCTGTTCAGAAAATAAGAAACACAGGAGCTGTTATAAGAGCACAATCCCCAATATTAAGGCATATTAACGATATTCCCGATGTTTGGTCAACATTATGGCAGATGCAGGTAAAAAACGGTATTATCCCTTATTATATGTTTGTTGAAAGAGAAACTGGCGCAAAAAAATATTTCGAGATGCCTATTTTCAGGGCTTATAATATTTTTACTGAAGCCTTTAAAAAAGTATCCGGACTTTCAAAAACCGTACGCGGACCCGTTATGTCAGCAAATCCCGGAAAAGTTTTGATTGATGGAATTTCTGAAATTAATAACGAAAAGGTATTTGTTCTTAAGTTTATTCAAGCAAGAAATCCTGACTGGATAAACAAACCTTTTTATGCAAAATTCGATCCAAAAGCTACATGGCTGCTTCAGCTTGAACCGGCTTTCGGGAAATCAAAATTCTTTTACGAAGACGAATTAGAGGAAATTCTCGAGGAACGTAAAATAGATTTATTAGCAGGATAAAAAAAATCCGGCTGATGCCGGATTTTTATTTCTTAATATTTTATAACAGGTTCAAGTTTTGCCGCATCTTTTATCCATCTTTCAACTTTTACTTTTGCAGGAAGAATTCTTACAAGCTTTTTACCCTGCGAATTAACTTCTGCCATTTTTGCTGTTAAATTTTCTGCTTTCCTGTTACGCAATTCTTTTACTGTATCTACACCGGCTTTTTCCAATAATTCGGAATACTCGCTGCCAATGCCTTTTATACGGAAAAGATCTGCCATGTTAACCCATTTAAGAACTAAAGAAGCATCTAAACCGGATTTCCGGGCTATTTCGTCTCTGCCTTTTTTAGTTGCTCCTGCTATTAGTAAGGCTCTTATTGATTTAACTCCTGCTTTTGCCAATTTTTCTGCATAAACCGGTCCTATGCCTTCAATGTCAGAAATTTTGTAATATGCCATTTTGTACCTCGTTTAATTTATTATTGGATGCTTTATATTTAAATTACTGAAAACTTTAAACAAAATGTTCTGAAATTCTAATCCGCCTTTTTCTTTCCCAAATAAAATAATTTCGTTTATAAATTTATGGATCATTGAATGTTCTAACTTCAGTTTTGAAAATCCTGCAATAACATCAGCTAAACTTGTAAGATTTGTATTTACAATTCCGAATTTAGAGGACAGTTCATTCACTTTATGAAAAAAACCTCCGGGTTCGGGCGATGTTTCAATAAGAAATTTAACCCCTTCAATTTTTTTATTTATAATAAAAAATTCTTCTTCTTTCAATCGTACTTTAGCATATTTAAATAAAATTCCTGCTCCGCCAGCTGCCTGAGTTTCATCAATATTAAGGTTATTCATCAAGTATCTTACAATTTCCATTTTCAAAATAATAATTACTTATCGAAAAGTAAAAATTGACATAGAAGTAAAGTATAACTTTATCTGTTATTTTTTTGTAGTTTAGAGTTTAAATAAAATGTAGCATTTTTTGTTACAAAAAAAATCCGGCATCAGCCGGATTGGTATTTTATTAGCCTGGTATCACGTCAATTGAAGGATGGATTTCACGTCGCAGTAGATTTTCGATTGCTACCAGAGTGCCTCTGATTGCACTCGGACAGCTTCCGCAGGCGCCTTGGTAACGGATAGTTAAAGTATATCCTTCCAGACCGAGAACCTGCAAGCCGCCGCCGTCGCCGGCAAGTGCAGGACGCACACGCATGTCAAGAATTTCAGTTATCTTACCGAGAAGCTCAGTTTCTTCTTCTTTGCTTATTTCTGTATTTTCTTCTGAAGGAATTGTCTTTTTATCGAAGTTTTTCAGAAAATTTACAAAATCTTTCTGAATAGCATTCCACGAAGTTTCTTCATTTTTTTCTATCGTAACAAATTTATCCATGTAGAATACCGAAACGACTCCTTGTATTGTAAAAATTCCTTTTGCAAAAGGATCATTTTCCGCTTCGGCAATTGAACTGTAATTACGAGTTTCTTTAACAAGCAATTTTTCATTTAATACAAATTTTAACGCCTGCGGATTTGGTGTTACAGCCACATCCTGAACTATTAACATTTTTTACCTCTTCAAATTTCTTACTAATTTATTTTCCGGTTATCTGCAATTAAAACAAATTCGCCTTTTAGTTCCAGTTTATTAATAACCTTTTTTATATCCGAAATAGTTCCGCGAAATATATTTTCTTCGGGCATAGTTAGTTTATAAGCCAGACATATCTGCAAATCATTTCCGAACTCGCTTATTAAATCATCAAGAATTCTTTGAAGTCTGTATGGAGTTTCCATTATCACAATGAGCTCTTTAATGTTCTTAAGTTTTTTAAGCTCAGCTTTTCTTTCATCTTTTTTGGCTGAAAGCCATCCGTAATAGTAAAAATTTTTAAGATTGAATCCCGAAGAAACCAATGCAGGAAGCAGACTGTTTGCACCGGGTATGGGTATAATTTTTATTCCGGCATTAATAGCATTTTGTACAAGATATAAACCGGGATCGGAAAAAAGCGGTGTTCCGCAATCGGAAATAAGTGCAAGATTTTTACCCGATTTCAGCAGATTTATAATTTCCGGGGTTTCTTCTTTTTCGTTATGCTCGTTAATCTGTCGTAAATCTTTTTGAATATTTATTTCCGAAAGAAACCGGCGGGCAGGTTTAAGCTCTTCGCAAATAATTTCGTCGCAGTCTTTTAGAATATTTATTGCTCTTATTGTTATATCCTGATAATTTCCTATAGGAGTTGATACTATATATAAATTTCCGTTCATATAAATTTAAAGGCTGCAGAGGCAGCCTTTTTATTAAATCAATTCTTTAACTTTTATGTAAAATTCTTCAAGTGATATTTTATATCTCTCTCCGGTTTTACGGATTTTAATTTCGACGCATTTTTCCTGAAGATTTTTATCACCGACAATAATCTGGACAGGCATCCCGAGAAGATCGGCATCGTTAAACTTAAAACCGGCCTGGGCATCGATGCGGTCATCAAAAATTACATCGTAGCTCATCTGCCGCAGATTGAAATAAATATCGTTGCAAGCTTGAACAATTTCGGGCTTTTTCATATTTAACCCTATTAAGTGAAAATGAAATGGAGCAAGTCTAAAATCCCACACAATCCCTTTATCATCATGATTTTGTTCAAGATAGCAAGCCAATACTCTGTCAACCCCGATTCCGTAGCTTCCCATAATTATCGGGTGGTCTTTCCCGCTTTCATCAAGGAAATTTGCTCCTAAAGCTTCGGTATACTTTGTTCCGAGTTTGAAAATATGTCCAAGTTCAATGGCTTTAAAGACATCTAATTTTGCACTGCATCTTGTGCATTTTTCACCGGGTTGAACTGTTCGCAGGTCAAAAAAATCTGCGCTTTTTACATCCCGGTCAAAATCAATTCCGCCAATGTGATAATCGTTTTTGTTAGCTCCGCTGAACATATTGTTAGCATTTTTTAACCTTTTATCAGCTATTATTCTTCCTTTAAAACCTACAGGACCAATTGACCCGGCATCGGCGCCGGTAATTTCTTTTAATTCCTCGGGGTGAGCCGGACGAACGCCGGAACCGACAGCAGCTTCAAGTTTTATTTCATTTACTTCGTCATTTCCCAGCATCAGCACAAGAATAGGAACTCCATCTAAAACATAAATTCTGGATTTAGCGCATTCGGTTTCGGAAATATTCAAAAATCCGCAAAGTTCATCTATCGATTTTATGTTTGGGGTAGATATTTCATATAGTTCTTTACTTTCGGCATTTCGTGCAATATCGGCTGAAATAGATTGAGCAACTTCCACGTTTGCAGCATAACCGCATTTTTCGCAATAAGCAACCGTATCTTCGCCTGCATCCGATTTAACCATAAATTCTTCCGATTTACTTCCGCCCATTGCGCCGCTTGAAGCACCTACAACGAAAAATTTGATTCCGCAGCGCTCAAAAATATTTCGGTAAGCCCGCGCATGCAAATCGTAGGATTTATCAAGGTTTTCCAACGAAGAATCGAATGAATACGAATCTTTCATAAGGAACTGTCTTCCTCGGATAATTCCGCTGCGGGGCCGCGGTTCGTTTCGGAATTTAGTTTGTATTTGATACCAAATCTGTGGAAGTTCTTTGTACGATTTAAGAGCACCTTTTGCGTGATAAGTCATAATTTCTTCGTGCGTCGGTGCAAGAACGTAATCTCTGTTTTTTACATGGAACATTGTATCGCCGAATGCTTCAACTCTGTTTGTCTGCTCCCATATTTCACGGGGATTCAAACCCGGCAGGTGAAATTCCTGACCGCCTATTGCATCCATTTCTTCGCGGATAATGTTTTCAATTTTTTTTAATACCTTGTATCCTAACGGAAGAAACGAATAAATACCTGCTGAAAGCATACGCACCATTCCGGTACGGAGCATTAAAATATGACTGGGAATAACCGCATCGGCGGGAACTTCTTTAAGTGTAGGGATAAATGCTTTGCTGAGTTTCATTATAAGCCAATATATGTTAAAAAATAACTGTAAAGATAATGATTTGAAGCTCTACATTCAAAACAGAATAAGATTTTTTGAAAAGAAACACAGCAGTATTTTAAAATTACAGGATATGATAATCGTAACTTCCTGAAAATTTTAATTTTTTGTAATAATGTTTCGCTAAAAAACAAAATAGTTTTCATAGCATACTTTTATTCCACAAATCTATTTAACTGGCACCAGCTTTATTCAAATTTAAAAGAGAAGAATATTTTGATATAAAAATTCTTTGATATTGCGTAATTTTGCCGTGTTTAATAACAAAAAATATATCCAATTGAATATCAAAAAAAAAATATTGACAATTACATTTATTTTGGTCATTTGTCTTTCGGCCCAGCAGAATCCTGAAATAAAACGTGAATCTTTTCCCAACGGGAAATTGAAGTCTGAAGGAACCTACGTGAACGGAGTTCGTGAAGGTACTTATAAAGAATACTATGAAACCGGCGAGCTTTGGAAAGAATGGAATTATATAGATGGCAAGGAAGAAGGGATTTCGACTTGGTATTTCCCAGATGGTGCAATAAGTATGGAATGGAATTACATAAACGGAAGCCTCGAAGGAATTTCTAAGTGGTATTATCTGACTGGAGAATTATGGGCTGAACCCAATTACGAAAACAATCTTCAAAACGGATTTACTAAAACGTATTATCTTAGCGGCGCCTTGCAAAGTATCTTGCATTACAAGAGTGGTCTGCTTGACGGATTGAGCAAAACGTTTTTTGAAAACGGGAAACTTGAAGTCGAAAAAAATTATGTGCGCGGAAAACTGGAGGGTGTAAACCGGGTTTATTACGATTTTGGACAATTGGCGCTTGAGGCAAATTACAAAGACGATAAACTTGAAGGCGTTTCATACTTGTATTACCCCGACGGCTCGATAAAAGTTATTGATACTTACAGAGACGGGATAATTATAAAACGCGATAAGTACGGTATTACAGGAAATTACGAAAAAACAATCGAGAATTTTTCGGAATATTATCCCGAAGGAACATTAAAGGCAGAAAACAATTATAAATCTGGCAAACCTGATGGAACAAACAGATACTATTACCGCAGCGGTTTTTTAGAATCAGTTTTAAATTATAAAGAAGGTGTGTTGGACAGTGTTTGTATCACATATTCCGACAGCGGAAAAATTAAAACTGAAGCGATATATAATTCAGGCAAAAAAACAGGTACAGCACATTATTACGATTCTACAGGCGCTCTTGAAAAAACCGAAGAATATATAGACGGAGTTATGCACGGACCCTGCCGTGAGTATTATTCAAGCGGAAAGATAAGAACCGAATCGGTTTATGTATTCGGATTTAAGGAAGGCAGAGAAATATATCACTATAATGAAGGCGGAATTGCGGCAGAATATTTATACGAAAAAAACATCCTTAACGGTTCGTTTACAGAATATTATTCCGACGGAGAAATTAAATCATTCGGAACTTACAGCAACGGAGTTCTGAATGGCAAGTATTACGAGTACTATGAAACGGGATTGCTTAAAATCGAAGTAGAATACAGCGAAGGAATTCCGGTAACAAAAATTTCTTACAGCGAAGATGGATTAAAAATAAGTAACTGACAATTACATAAAGATTTTTTGTACTGCCTGCAGATTCTTTTTATTGATCAGTATCGAAAGAATATCTCCTTCTTCTAAAACAGTTCCTCCGCTAGGTACTATATTTTTTTCATCTCGGATTATCAATACAATCCGGCTGTCGGCAGGAAAGTTTATATCAACAATTTGTTTTCCGGCAATAGAAGAATTAAAAGGGACTATCAATTCGATTAAATCGGTGTCGCTATCTGTAGCTGACGAAAATTCCAGAGAGAGTTTCTTTTTAAGCTGAAGCGGAGCGGAAAGTTTAAGCCATTTTGCAACCGGATTTATAGACCATCCTTGGATTGTTGCAGAAGAAAGGACAACAAAAAATACTAAATTAAAAATCAGGTGCGAGTTTTCCACCCCTTTTAATAATGGAAAAGTTGCTAAAATAATAGGTACTGCTCCCCGTAACCCTACCCAGGATATAAACATTTTTTCTTTCAGATTAAACTTAAACGGTATAAGAGTAATAAAAACGCTTAAAGGTCTGGCAACAAGCATTAAAATCAAACTTAACAGAATTCCCGAACCTGTAACTAATAATAATTCGGAAGGGAAAAGCAATAAACCCAACGTTAGGAACATCGAAATTTGTCCAAGCCAGGCAAAACCGTCAAAAAAACCAATTAATGCTTTTTTATGTATAAATTGCTGATTGCTCATTATTAAACCGGCTATATAAATTGCAAGAAAGCCGCTGCCGTTTAACAAAGTTGTAAATGAATAAAGGAGAATAACTAACGCAAGCAGCAAAACAGAATAAATCCCTTCGTAAAAAAACTTAAGTTTATTTATAAATAATACAATCAGTTTCCCGCCTAAAATGCCAAAAACTAACCCGAGTCCTATCTGAAGAAAGAAAAATAAAACTAAATCGGAAATCGATTTATCGGGCGCCATAATAAGTTCTATCGTCCCGATTGTAAGAAATACTGCCATAGGATCGTTGCTTCCGGACTCAAGTTCAAGCAGCGGTTTCACTGTTCCCTTTAGTCCTATATTACCGGTTCGCAAAATTGAAAAAACTGCTGCGGCATCTGTAGAAGAAATAATTGAACCGATAAGCAAACCCCAAAGGAAGGAAGTTTTAAAAATAACAGTTACAAAAAAGGCAATTACAAGTGCAGTTATAAGAGTTCCTAAAGTTGCCATCAAAAAAGCCGGCACCGATACAATTTTCGATTCCTTCCAATTTGTATCCAATCCGCCCGAAAATAGAATAAAAATAAGCGATAAAATACCGATAGACTGTGCCATTGATGCATCGCTGAACTCTATTCCGCCCAAACCTTCGGAGCCTGCAAGAATTCCAACACCAATAAATAGCAGTAAAGTAGGTATTCCTACATTTTGCAGCGCTTTTGCTGTAAGTATGCTCACCAATAGAAGTATGCTGCCAATTAATAGAAGATATTCGAGACTTACCATAAGCTTTATAAATATATTTAGGCAAATATAAGCAAATTTACAAAGGATTTATTGAATACAAGAAATTTTAATTCTATTTTTGGCTGAATAAATAATTATTAGAAAGATTATGAATCAATTCGATATTATTCAGGATATTGTTCTTATTCTATTGGTTGCACTGCCAATAATATACATTTTTAAAAAAATTAATATGCCTGCAATAGTCGGATTTCTTATCTCAGGAATAATCATCGGGCCTTATGGATTTGCTTTAATGAAAAATCCTGACGGTATTGAAGTAATGGCAGAAATCGGCGTAATTTTACTTTTATTTACCATCGGTCTCGAAGTATCTTTTACCCAGCTGATAAAAATTAGGAAATTTCTTCTTATTGCCGGAGGCATTCAAGTTGCAGGAACTATACTTATTGCTGCATTAATCTTAAGCTCGATAGGGTTATCTTCCGGAACTTCAATCTTTATCGGGATGCTGGTGCCTTTCGAGTACAGCAATTGTATTAAAAATCCTTTCAGAAAGGCAGGAACTGCGAGCTCCGCACGGGAAAATATCCCTTGGTATTTTGATTTTTCAAGATTTGATAATTGTCCCGATGTTCCTTTTACTTCCTATTTTAGGCGCAACTGAGCCATTAAGTTTTAAAGAAATTATATTGAAAATGCTTTTTGCTTTTGGAACTTTAGCAGGATTATTATTGCTTGCAAAATTCCTTATGCCTAAAATAATGTACATACTTGCAGGAATAAGATTGCGCGAAGCATTTACTACAGGTACAATACTTATTTTACTCGGGACTGCATATCTTACTCATTCGTTCGGATTATCTTTTGCTCTTGGAGCATTTATAGCCGGACTTATACTTGCTGAATCGGAATATAATTCGCAAATTATTTCTGATATTCTTCCACTAAAAGATACTTTTAACAGCATATTTTTCGTATCTGTGGGAATGCTGTTAAATCTTGAACTTGTTTTAGAAAATCCTTTATTCATTTTAATTGTTACAGCTGCAGTAATTATTTTCAAATCATTTATAATTACAATAATTGTTCTTTTTCTCAGATATCCTTTACGCATAGCTTTGCTTACAGCACTAGGATTATCGCAAATAGGGGAGTTTGCGTTTGTGCTTTCGCAGGCGGGAAGTAAAACTGGACTTTTCGATAATCAGCTTTATAATATATTTCTTGCATCTTCAATATTTACAATGATACTTGCGCCTTTTCTTATAAAACTTGCTCCCAAACTTGCATTTGCTTCAAGCAGTCTTGTACCGGTAAGAGAAAACGGTGAAGATGAAGAAACGAAGAATCTGACCGGGCAAGTTGTAATTGCAGGTTTCGGACTTAACGGAAAGAACTTGGCAAGGGTTCTTAAACAAACAGGAATAAGATATATTGTTACCGAATTGAATCCGGATACTGTTAAAATTGAAAAAGCCAATAACGAAAAAATAATTTTCGGAGATATAAGCAAAGAAGAAGTGCTTCATCAGGTTCACATCGAAAATGCAAGCGTGCTTGTGTTCACAATATCCGATCCTATTACTACCAGGCGGTCGTTGTATACTGCAAAACGAATAAACCCTAAAATATTTACGGTAGTGCGTACAAGATATCTTAATGAAATAGAGGAATTGAAAAAATTAGGCGCGGATGCAGTAATTCCTGAAGAATTTGAAACATCGCTGGAAATATTCAGAAATGTGTTGGAGAGATACCACATTCCGCTGAATGTTATAATGCAGCAAACATCAATTCTCCGAAGCGAATCTTACAGTCTTTTGCGTAACGATGAATCTGCCGCATCTTTTATTCATCTCGATGAAATACTTGCACAGGGTTTAACGGAAACCTTTTTTGTAAATCAGGATAATCCTAATGCAGGAAGACTTCTTAGCGAAATTCATTTGCGGGAGCATTCCGATGCAACTATAATTGCAATAGTGCGCGACGGTAAAACAATTTCCAATCCAACAGGAAAGCAGAAAATACTTATCAACGATACACTTGTTATTACAGGCACGCACAAATCGGTTGATGCGGCTATTAATATTTTAAGCGGGAGTGCAAATGATTGATTTTCAATATCCGTCTTTAGCAAAAAAGAATATACTTATTCGGAAAGATTTATATAAATGCCGTGTTGAAAGAGAAAGATTGCAAAGAAAATTTAGAGATTAAAATTCTAATTTTATAATTATTCTCTTTGCCGCTTCTTTAATTTGGAGGTTGTTTCAAATTTATCATTTTAATTCTTTCCCTTTGGATTACGAATTAACATATAATAAAAATCTTGTTAAACTTCCTGAAGCCATATCAGTTGAAAGAATAGAAAATAAAAGAATAGTTTGTTATGTGATTATGAATAAAGCAGGAACACTTTGGATGGAAGGTGAAAATGTTGAATCGACACAAGTGTTAAATAAATTAAAAGATATTAAAGAAAGACTTCCCAATGTAATAATATGTATGCATGTTGATGCTGATTGCGAAATGTCCAATGTGCAGGATTTTTAGATAACAGCAAGAAAGGCCGGAACTTTAAGGATAAATTTTGCAAGCCGATTTAAAAAATCAACTGATAAATAATTAAATCACTTAATCTCCAGTCTACAAAAACACACACTGCTGTAAACTTTAATAATCACTATTATTAATCTCCTCTTAATTTCGAGAGTGAAAAACAAGTTTTAAAAGGGCATAACTTTTGAAAATCCGTTAATTAAACAGCGGGTTTCTTATGAAAAATATAATTATATCGCTTTTATTAGTTCTCATCATTCCGGGATGCTACACGTTAAATCATCATCCCGAGCTTCAGGCAAAAAACTCGAAAGGTGAAATGGATTTAATCTTTGTTACCAAAGAAACAAAGTGTTTGAATTGTCACAATGCAGAGCAGCTTGTAGATTACGGTTATCTTGTTGCAGTAAACGATGACGAGTTTGAAAAAATTAAATTGAAATTTCCTTATTGGGCAGGCGACGTTGATGAAATTGTTATTCCGGACGATGAATACATTCAATATAATCCTCAATTATATGAATTACCGGAAGATGAAACAGCTGATATTGAGATTATAGAATACGAGCCGTCTATTGTTATTTTTCAACCTGTTATAGTCGGTCCGGCAATTTCAGACCCTGCCAAAAAAGAGCGGAAAACGGTAATACCAGAATATCTGAAAGATATAAGAAACAGCGGCGGAAGAGGGAGTGAAAACTCTGGAAATACTGAAGGGAATAATGATTCAAATGAAAGAGGAAACAGAAGACGAAAATAAGGAACTATATGAAAAATTTGCTGCTGTCGATATTATCAGTTTTATTGCTTCCTTCCTGTGTTACATATAAAACAGTTACAGAGCCGGTTGGCGAAAATTACTTTTTTGAACAAGGCAGGAAATATATGGTAAGTGGAAGTACTGAAGCTGAAATTACAATTTGCCTTGAAGAAACAACCGGTAATGAAATGAAATTTTTTCTTCAGATAAAAAACTTGAATGATGATACATTAACAGTTGATCCGGCAGATTTTTATTGTCATCTAAATAAGTGCGATTTTGATAATGAGCAGGAAAGAATTAAAAATTTAAGTTACTGCATTAATCCCGAAACACGAATAAATACGTTAGAAAACCAATTAATAAAAAGAGAGGAGTCCTACTCACAAAACCAATTGGCAAATACAGCTTGCGGTTTGTCATCGTGCGCAATAGGAGGGGCATCGTATATTTCGGGAGATAAGGAAACTGGTGACGGCGCAATTGACGAGATGGCAAGAGTAACAGAAAGAATGGAAAGAGAACGGATAGAATATGAGAATGATGTCAGCAAATTTAACTCCGAAAAGAATTACTGGTCTAACGAAGCTTTCAGAAAAACCACACTGAATGGAAATAGCACCTATGCCGGATTTGTCCACTTCAATGTAAAAAGTTCATCAAAATTTTTCCTGCTGTTCCCAGTAAAAAATTCTGTTATTTTATTTGAATACAATCAAAAACGTATTAAAATTTAAGGAAAAGCTGGTTTTATTTTAAAAAAATCAGGGCATTTGTCATTGCTTAAAAATTATAAACTTTTATCCGTTCAAGAATGTTAATTATTAAATTCATATTTTTGTTGTATTAAAAAAAAGTGAGTTTGTAATGAATTTATTTATTAAAGCCATAGTTGTTTTTTCTTTTGTTTTATCCAGTGTTGTTTTTATTAAGGCTCAAAATAAAGAAATGCCTAAACTTGTTGTAAGTGTTGTTATCGATCAGATGCGTTACGATTATTTGAACAAATTCAGCGATTTATACGGAGAAGGCGGATTTAAGCGGCTGATGAAGGGAGGCGCTAATTTTACTTTTACAAATCTTAATTACACTCCGGCATATACTGCTGTTGGACATGCAACAATTTATACGGGAGCAACTCCGTATTTTCATGGAATAATTGCAAATGATTTCTATGACCGTTCGGCAAAAAAAATAATAGCTCCTTTATACGATGCTTCTTACAACACCTTAGGCGCGCTTGATAAAAACGGAGAAAAATCGCCGAAAAAACTTATAGCAAGCACAATAACAGACGAACTGAAATTATTCTCTTCGGGAAAATCAAAAGTAATTAGCATTTCCACAAAGGACAGAGCGTCAATATTGCCGGGAGGACATATGGCTGACGCGGCATTTTGGTATAATCCCGGAAACGGAAGTTTTATTTCTTCTACATATTATATGAAAAATCTGCCCGGCTGGGTTATTTTGTTCAACGAGAAAAAAATTGCTTTAGAATATATGAATAAAGACTGGGAATTGAGCTATCCGGCAGAAAAATATGTTTATACTCTTCCTGATAATTGTAAATGGGAACCAGATTATTTTAAGGAAGGAGATAATACTTTCCCGCATACTTTCAACAATCTGACCGAAGATGAAAAACGTCATCTTATTAGTAATACACCATACGGAAATGAAATACTGTTTGACTTCACTGCAAAGGCATTGGCTGCAGAAGAATTAGGCAAAGATTCTATTACGGATTTTCTTGCCGTAAGTTTTTCGCCGACGGATTATGTTGGACACGTTTATGGTCCGAATTCTTTTGAAATTGCAGATACTTATGCAAAAATGGATAATATTATTGAAAGAATGCTAAATCTATTAGATGAAAAGGTTGGTGAAGGCAACTATTTGTTTGTTATTACCGCTGATCACGGGGGTTCTTATCCTTTTGAATATTTAAAAGAAAACAATATGATATCGGGCGGATTTTTAAAAAAGGGAACTGTTGATAAAATAAACAATTTCATTCAGAAAGAATTCGGTGATACAAATATTCTTGCAAGTTTATCAAATTCTCAACTATTTCTTGATAACGATTTGATTGTTAAAAAGGGATTTAATCCGCGGGAAGCAAGATTGAAAATAGCTGACTATCTTAAAAACAATTTTAGTGAGATTACTAAAGCAGTTACGCGCGATCAGCTTGAAACTTTATATCCGGCAAGAGATGGAAATGATTTTCTGCTGAACGGGTTTCATCCGTTGCGTTCCGGGGATATTATGCTGGAATTTATTCCCGGTTATTATTATGCAAAACCAAAGACTGATGTAACATCGCACGAAACCAGATATTCATCCGATTCGCATATACCGCTTATTTTTTATGGATGGAATATAAATGCCGGCACTTTTAATCAGCCTGCTTATATTGTTGATATTGCCGCAACAATTGCTGATATGTTAGGAATAAACGCTCCCAATTGTTCAATGGGAATTCCACTGATAAAACATTAATCGGAACAAATTACATTCTTAAAAGCCGGGATTAATTTTAGAAATAATCACCGGCTTTTTTAATTTCAAATTTAATATTCAAATCATTTCCCGATTACTAGTTTAACCTTTCCTATATAATTTGCTGAGCGGCCTTATTCATTTTCCAAAACATCTACTGATATGTTAAAAGAATTAAGAAATAAAGATTTAAATATAAATCTTTGAAATCATAAAATATTCTTATAAATAAAAATTTAGAATTTCCGAATATAACGTTCAGGAAAATTTTATAAAGGAGGAAATATGTTTTCCAAATTATCTAAAATGACAATTCGCGAAAAAATGAAATATATATCTCGCTTATTCATAATAAATTTTATAATAGTTGTGGCGGCAGCAATTTATACAAATTATTGGAGCGATATGTCTCTTCACAAATTTTCGGATGAATATTTGATCTCATCCGGTTTACTTTTACAAGTTGATAGGGATCTTTATCAGGCAGCAATTGCTGAGAGATCGATGATTTTATCGCAATACGGTTCAGCCGAATACAGTAAATGGAATGACTTTTACAATGAAAATATTTCTCAGGCTGAAGAAAGATGGCGCAAATATGAAGAAATAAAAAAAAGCGAAAAAGAAGAAAGCCGGGCAGCAGATTTTCTTCCTTATCTTGAAAAATGGAAAGACAATTCAAAAAGTATAATAAATATGATTGCAACAGATACTTCCGAAGGAAAACAGTATGTTGCTAACCGCGTTCTTTCGGAAGATCAGTATTTTACTGAAATGAGAAAAGTAATTGACGATTTAACAATTATTCTGGAAGATGAAATTATCCCCGAAGCACAGGGTCAGGCAAATTTGAATTTTATGATTACAATTGGAATAATTGCAGTATTGTTTGCGGGAGTACTATTTTTTTCAATTAAAATTGCAGATTATCAGGTTAAAACAATTGCCGAACCGATTGTAGAATTAAAAAAAGCTGCCGAAAAGATTGCTGCCAATGAAAAAAATGTTGCAGTGAAAGTGGAAAATACAGATGAAATTGGCGACCTGGCAAAATCATTCAATATGATGTCGGCAAATATCGAAAAATCGATGAATGAAATTAACGAGAAAAATATTGCCGCAGAAGAGGCTAATAAATCTTTGGTTGAATATAAAAACTATCTTGATCATTCAGTTGAAGAACTTCTTGATGCTATGAATAAGTTTTCGGCTGGAGATCTTGAAGTAAATCTGGAAATACAAAAGAGCGATGAAATAGGAAAACTGTTTGACGGATTTAATAAATCAGTTGCAAATATTAAAAGCATAATAATTTCTGTACGCGAAGCAATAGAAGCTACTGCCGCTGCTGCCGCGGAAATATCAAGTAGCACCGAACAGATGGCTACTGGCTCGCACGAACAAAGTACAAAAACGCTTGAAGTTGCAGGTGCCGTTGAAGAGATGACAAAAACTATTCAGGAAACAGCAACTAATGCAAGCGGTGCATCTGATGCATCAAGGCAGTCCAAAAAACAGGCAATTCTTGGTGTTGATACAGTTAATCTTTCCAAAACAGGAATGCAGGAAATTGTATCATCGTCTGTAAAGACTGCAGAAGTAATTGCTTCGCTTACCAACAAAACCGACCAGATAGGAAATATTGCTCAGGTAATTGATGAAATTGCCGACCAGACAAATTTGCTGGCGCTTAATGCAGCAATAGAAGCAGCCCGCGCAGGAGAGCAGGGAAGAGGGTTTGCAGTTGTTGCTGACGAAGTGCGAAAACTTGCCGAGCGAACCACAAAAGCTACTAAAGAAATTGCTGAGACGATTAAAGCTGTACAAATGGAATCCAGAGAAGCAGATAAATCTATGGAAGAAGCAAAAAAAATAATAAATCACGGAATGGAACTGAACGAAAAAGTTGAGTCCGTACTAAACGAAATTCTAAAAAGCGCCGAATCGGTATCAGGACAAATTGAACAAGTTGCCGCTGCCAGCGAAGAACAATCGACCGCAGCTTCTCAAATAAGTTCAAGCATCGAAACGATTAACTCGGTAACAACGGAGTCGGCTGCAAGCATCAGCGAAGTTGCCCGTACTGCTGATGATTTGAGCAGAATGACTGAAAATTTGCAGAATCTTATCAGCAATTTTAAAGTCGATATGAAAAGAGCTGTTGCCAGATCCGGATTCGGTTTACAAAACAGGCATTTCTAAAAAAACAAACTCCATCCTATAGCCGGTAACAATTTACCGGCTTTTTATTTAAATACTTTCTTAACTGTTATTTTAATTTTAAATAAGTTATTTTTCATAGAAATTAAAAAAAACTTTGGCGACTATGAAAAAATCAGCAGTAATTTCAATAACGATAATATTTCTATTATTATTTTCAACAAACTGTAAGAATAAGGAAGATAAACCGGAAACTGATAAAAAAACGGGATACAGCATAATGCAAAAAGATGATGTTCCGGATTTTTCCGGGAAAAATGCGCTTGATTATGTTTTTAAACAAGTTGAATTCGGTCCGCGCAACCCCAATTCGAAAGGGCATAAGGCCGCACTTGAGTATTTATCAAAAGAATTGGCGCAATATACCGATACATTGATTCTGCAGGCATTTACATATACGGGATATAACGATGAAAAACTTTTTCTCACAAATATCATTGGAAAAATAAATCCTCAGGCTTCTAACAGAATATTGCTTTGCGCACATTGGGATACAAGACCGATGGCTGACCAGGATCCCGATCCGGCAAAAAGGGATTTACCTATTTTAGGTGCAAATGACGGAGGAAGCGGAGTTGCCGTTTTGCTGGAAACAGCGAAAATATTAAAAGAAAAAAAACCGCTCTTCGGGGTGGACATAATTCTTTTTGACGGCGAAGATTACGGAAAAGCAAGCGATATAAGTAATTTCTGTATCGGGTCGAAATATTTTGCAGCTAAAAAAAGCAGAGATTATAATCCAGAAATAGGTATCCTTTTGGATTTGATAGGCGATAAGGAAGCTAAATTATTTAAAGAGGCAAATTCTACGGCTATTAATAAAAGACTTGTTGATGAAATCTGGAAAATAGCAGCGCGCAAAGGATATAAGAAATTTATCGACCAGACCGGTTCGGCAATTTATGATGACCATATCCCGTTATCCGAAGCGGGAATTATGACCATCAATATTATCGATTCGGAACTTGTAGGAGGACATGCAAGCGATCTCCGCAGAAATTACTGGCACACTCATAAAGATACACCCGATAACTTAAGCGCCGAAACTCTGGGAGAAGTTGGCACTGTATTAATAAATCTGATTTACTCCATTCAATTCAATAAATAAAATGAAAAAATACAAAGAATTTAAAATAATACTCGAGCCGTTTGAACCTGAAATTGTAACCGGACTTTTATGGGATTTGGAAATTACCGGAATAAATGAAGAGAAAGATTTTCTTGTTGTTTTTGCTGATGAGAAAAGCAGTACAGGAACAAAGGGAATAGAATCAATTTTATCTAAATTGCAAAAGGAAAAAATTCTCCGGTCTTTTTCTGTAAGCGAAAGTCTGTTAGAAGACAAAAACTGGAACGAAGAATGGGAAAAAAGCATTCAGGTAGTTGAGGTAGATGGAAAAATTGTTATAAAACCTTCTTTCCGTAAATACGAAGAAAAGCCCGGTCAAATTATAATAACTATCGATCCGAAAATGTCTTTCGGTACAGGGGAACATCAAACTACGCAAATAATGATTAAACTTCTTGAAAAGCATCTGATTCCAAGTTGCGAACTTCTTGATGTTGGCAGCGGTACCGGAATATTAGCCATTGCAGCAGTAAAACTAGGGGCAAAAAATGCAGTTGCTGTTGATATTGATGAATGGTGTTTGATGAACGGATTGGAAAATTGCCGGTTGAATAATGTTGAAGATAAAATTGATATAAAACAAGGCGAATTAAAAGATATAGAAGATAAAAAATTTGATATGGTTCTGGCAAACATCAATAAAAATATCCTTATCGAAATTAAAAATGAAATACGGAAAAGGCTATCATCAAAAGGCATACTAATACTTTCGGGACTATTATTCTCAGATGAAAATGATATTTGCTCGCATTATGAACCAATAGGATTTAAAGTAATTGAAAAGATGCAAATGAAAGAGTGGATTGGACTTGTATTAAAATGGTATTAATCACAACATTTTTGGGCATATTAAATATTTTATAAAATAAACGATTATATGCAAAAAATACTTTTTTTATGGCAAATCTGGTGCAAGAAATTAATCAATTAAAAAAACGCCTTGATTTAAAAGAGGCAGAGCTTAGGCAGTTTAAAGAAGATATTAAGGAATCTGAAGCAGCGGCAAAAAGGAACGGAGAACTTCTTCACTCGGTAGTTGAAGCGGCAGCAAGCAAAATAGGGCAGGATTTTTTTGACAATATTGTAATTAAACTTTCGGAGTGGCTGGGAGCAGAATGTGTTTTAATAGGGCGGATGACCGAAAATGAAAGGGTGGAAGCTGTGCCGCTTTTACTTGACGGGAAAATATCGCACGGGTTTTCATACGAACTTGCCGGTTCTCCTTGTGAAATTACTTCGCGAAAAGGCTATTGCTGCTATACTGAAAATGTGATTAACCTTTTCCCGAAAGATCAAATTTTGGTTGATCTTAATGCAGAATCTTACATCGGTTCAGCTTTATTTAACAAGGACGGCAATGTTAACGGTGTTATTTGCGCAGTATCAAGGAGAAAGCTTGATGTGCCTTCGTATGCGCAGGATATTATGAAAATTATCGGGGCAAGGGTAACTGCCGAATTAGATAGAATTAAAATGGAAGAGGAGCTAAAAAAATCGGAAGCTCAGCTAAGGGAAAGCAATGCTGCCAAAGATAAATTTTTCTCAATTCTCGCTCACGATCTTAAAAACCCATTAAGTTCAATTCTTGGATTTTCAAAATTACTGATTACCGATTACGATGTTTATTCTGCACAAGAGCACCAAGATTTTGTTAAAACAATTCATAACGCCACACAGCAGACTTATATTTTATTAGAAAATCTATTAACCTGGTCGCTTTCGCAGCAAAAGGTTCTGGAATACCGTCCTAAATTAATATTACTTAAAAGTATTGTTGATGATTCGTTAGTTGTTTTAAACAACCATGCTTTAAGCAAAAAAATAAAGATTAAAAATTTGTTACCGGAAAATATTGAGGTTTTTGGCGATTACGATATGCTGTCGGTTGTATTCCGGAATCTCATTTCAAATGCAATTAAATTTACTAAAAGCAGCGGGACAATTAAAATATTTCTAAGTGATATCAAATTGGATAATAACAATCAATGTGAAATAGTTATTCAAGATAACGGCGTTGGAATAACTTCTGAAAGACTGGGAAATTTATTTAATATGCTTAAAATGAATTCAACCCGCGGAACTAAAGATGAAAGCGGAACCGGTCTTGGTTTGGTTTTATGCAAAGAATTAATTGAGAAACATAACGGCTCAATCAGGGCAGAAAGTAAACCCGGAGAAGGCAGCAGCTTTTTTGTAAAGTTAAATAAAGGCTGATTTTAGTTTATATCGCTAACTCTGCAAATACTTTTAAAATTGCAGTAAGCACATACCTTTTTTTCTTTATCGGGCAAGGCAGACAAACCGAATTTCCCTTCTTGAATAGAATCAGAATATTGCTTAATATATTTCCTTACTGTGTCAATAAGATTACGGTTTGCTTCTAAGGGGTCGCTTTTTTTATCGGGAAAAACCATTTTCTTTTCTAACTTATCCGAATATTTAAGAGAGTAAATTTGCATAGCATAAGGTATATGTTCAATTCCTGTCTTCTTTTGCAATAAATAAACAGCAGCATCGGCATAAACCGGTAACTGAAGTGATAAACCATTGTAAAGATCATCTTTGGTGATATTTGCTTTCCCGGTTTTATAATCAACAACCGAAACAGTATTATCTCGTATTTCAATACGGTCAATCTTGCCGCGCAGCTTAACACCTTCAATTTCAAAAGGTTCGTCGGAGCTTAAGAGCTCATCTCTCTTATCGGAATAAACCGAGCCGAAAGCGGTTTCGAAATATTCTGGGCTAAATCCCGTATTATCGTTCCTCTCATTTAACAGGAATTTGTATAGAATGGAATTCTCAATTTTTCTGTTGATGCCGAAGATTTTTTCTTTATCCCAGAATGCCATCGGCGATTTAAATATATCTTCTTTCTCAAGTTTCTTTTCGGCAAAATTAAAAAGCATTTTAATTGCTGTCGAAAATTCTTCGTCGCTGCAGCCGGCTAATTTAATGTTTTTCGCTTTTAGCTCGATAAAAAAATCGAAAAGAATATCGTGTAAAAAATTTCCTATTTCTAAACCGGCAGCTTCTTCATCGGGCTCTTCAATTATTTCTAAATGCAAAATCCTTTCTGCAAAAAATTTGAATGGACATTTCGCATAGGTTTCGAACTGGGTAATCGAATATTGTTTTTCTGTATTTGGAATTGGACCGGTATAACCGTTCCAGCCGTTAATTGATAAATCATTTTGCTGCCGGAGCTTGTTAATTTTTATCTTTTCAAGGATATTATTTTTATCATCGGGAAGATGATCTGAAAGTATGTTTTTCATTTCTTCCTGATTGAGCAATGCCGATTTCCCGAAAAGAATACCGGCTTCTTCATAATTAAGAACATAATTTTTGTAGTGCGAAATATCCTTTTTCTCGCATTCAAAAATTGCTAAAAAATCTTTAATGAATGAAGAAATCTCCAACTCGGTTTTCCCATCCGATGCTGGATAAGAAAGCCAGAGCTTTTTATTCCAGGAGTTTAAGGCAGTGTAAAATTTATATCTTTCCTCCGAAAGGTGAATATTTTCCTGTTTAAAATATGAACCCGATGAAAATATTTCCGGCTGGTAGCGTGTAGGGAAATCGCCGTCGCACATTCCGCCTAAAAATAAACAGCCGGCATTTATTCCGCGTATTTCTTCAACCGAAGTAACAAGTACGCCGTAACCGGATTTTTCTTTAACATTAAACCTTGAGGATGAGGAAATCAATCTTAATTTATCAAGAAAATACTGTAAAGGAAATTTAGACGGAGTATTTTCTGATGAGGCAAAAAGATTAAAAATTTCGGAGATTGTATCGAAAAAAAGACTTAGTGCTTTTATGTTCTCTTCGGTTTTAGTTCCCGAATGCCTTAAAATATTTGAAACAAAACCCGAATCAATAATCAGTTTTTCTAATTCCAGAATAAACTCTTTGTATGTTAGATTTTTTTCGAAGGGTTTAAGAATTTTTTCGATATAACATATTGTATGTAAAGCTGAATTATAATCTTCTTTCGAAAAACCTTTATAATCTTCTCCTGATTCACTTTCAAATTCGGAAGATAAAATCAATTCTTTCAGTTTATTAATCCAATTAAATCTGCCCGAAACAATTCCGAAAACCGAACATATTCTTTCAAGATTTTTAGGATTAAATTTATCGGGTAAAAAATAGCCGGAATAACCGATTCGCAGGATATCTTTATAATAAAAATCGTTTTCAAGAATTTCCAGAAGTTTAATTAATGCAATAACCGGCTGCGAACTGTCCGTATGTATCCGGTCAGTAAGATTAAGCGGAATGCCGTATGATGAAAAAATATCGCGAACGAAGGAAGAGTAGTTGGAAATAAGATTAAAAGCCACACAGATTTCCGAAGGTTCGGTTTTCCCTTCTTTTAGTAATAGTTTTATTTCTTTGGCAATTAGTTCAACCTCTTCAACTCTGTTTTTGGATTCAATCAGGGTGACCTTTTCTTTGAATAAATCAGTGCAGAAATTCTTTTTTAAAAACAGATTTTCACGGATGATATTTTTAAACTCATATGATGGTGAAGCTGATTTATCAAATACTTGTCGGAATCCTTTTTTCTCAAAAAAATAAAAGCATTCGTTAAGATGCGAAAAAATCATTTGATTGTTAACGTAATAATCGAAATTTACAAATAATTCGTTTTGTAAAAAGTCGCTGATGTAGCTTATTATTTCAATTTCGGGTTTATAAAATTGATTGAACCCTGAAATAAAAGCTGTTTTAACTTTTGGGAATAAGCTTTCGAAGGATTTTTTAATTAATTTTTTATCTTGAATTATCAACTCGCGGTAAATATCTCCGATTTCCAATGATTTCAATGTTTTGCAACTTTTAATATAGGAATCGTAAATCAGTGCTATATCTTTAGCTTTGCGTTTTTCGAGGGGTGTTAATTTTTCTGCTTCCCGAAAAAGCATTTCCGGCGATACTAAATTTTTCTTGTATTCGGAAATTACGTTTTTAATTCTTTCCAATGTTCCGTCGGGAATACTGCTTCCTTTACCTCCAAAATAACCAAGTTCAAGATTGTTTATAGAAGTTTTTAACATTACAGCCATTGCTGCTTCGCTTGCTTCGGAAAAAGGAATTAAATTTTTTAATAATTTTACGGATAGGGTTGTTAAAGTTTCAATTGTAATACCTGATGTGGTTTTACCCGGACATTCTTTGATAAGCTGTTTTTTAAGATTGCGCAATTTCCTGTTTGTAGGAACAATAAATAAAATATTATCAATCTTGTTTTGATTTATCAAATCACTTATTAAATGATCGGTATCAATATTTTTAATATTATTTTTAGAAATTATCATTGTTTAAATTCGAATGATTAATAAATTACAAGCGAACATTTTATCAGCATTGCTTGTTTTGTGGTTACAAAATTAACTTATAAACGAACATGAAAATTATTATATTTTGAAAAGAGTTTTAATAATAAGTTATAACATAAAGAATTAAGGTCATAAATGAAAAATATATTTTACATAATAGTTTTGTTTATTTCCTTTCCGGTGTTTGCTCAAAAACTTGGTGAAATGGCGCCCGAAGAACTCCCGGGAGAATTTCCGCCGTATCAATTCGGTTTCGATTTAATGTTTACCGAAGGAGGATTTGGATTCGGTACTTTTTTAAGGCGCGAAATTATAACAGATATTACTGCTTTTATAGATATTTCTATAAGCGAAGCAAAAGGCGAAAAAGAAATGGAATACTATGATTATTACGGACAGCCATTTGTTATAAACAAAAAAAACCGCGTTTTTCTTGTTCCTTTAAATGTCGGTTTGATGTACCGTTTATTTTCACACCAGCTTACTGATAATCTGCGTCCTTATATAATCGCCGGAATAGGTCCCACACTTATTTTAACTACACCCTACGAAAGAAACGGCGAGCTTGTGGAATTCTTTAACTCTTTTAAATATTCGCATCCGTATTATACATTGGGCGGATATTTCGGCGTAGGCGCAAATTTCGGATTGAGCCGCGACTATGTTATAGGCGTAAACGTCCGCTATTTTTATACGAAGTTAGGCAAAGGCATCGAAAATGAAACCGGCAATTTTCAGAAAGAATTCGGCGGAGTTTTTCTTGCAATAAATCTTGGTTTTATGTATTAGTTCAATCATTTTTTAAAATCTATTAAAAGGTAATTTTATGAAGAAAAGTGTTTTATTGTTTCTAACTATTATGTTTATAAATATTCAAGCGCAAACTGAGAGCATCCCTCTGCTGAAGGATGTTTTTAAAGATAAATTTTATATAGGCAACGCTCCAAGCGATTACATAATAAAAGGAAATGACCAAAAAGCATTGGAAATTTTAGCTGAACAGCACAACAGTATTACTGCCGAAAATGTTATGAAATGGGAATCAGTACATCCGCAGCCGGGAAAATACAATTTTGAAGCTGCCGACAGATTTATTGAATTCGGGCTGAAGAATGATATGTATATTATCGGGCACACGCTTGTTTGGCATTCGCAGACTCCAAGATGGGTTTTCCAAGATGCAAATGGAAATCCCGAAACACGTGAAGGATTAATTGCAAAAATGGAAGAGCATATAACTACAGTTATGAGCAGATATAAAGGCAAAGTTAAAGCTTGGGATGTTGTTAACGAAGCATTTAACGAGGATGGGACTTTGCGTAGCAGTCCTTGGCAGAAAATTATTGGCGACGATTTTATTAAAATTGCTTTCCAAATTGCCAATAAAGTTGATCCCGATGCAAAATTAATTTATAACGATTACAATTTGTGTTTCAAAGCAAAACGCGAGGGATGCATTAAATATATTAAAAGTCTGCTTGATGAAGGTGTAAAAATTGACGCGATAGGAGAACAAGGCCACTGGGATATGGTTAGTCCTAAAAATGAAGAAATTGTTTGTTTTTTTGAAGATGTGAAGAAAATCGGATTAAAAGCAATGATTACAGAGCTGGATATAA
>JAAYAN010000120.1 GCA_012719345.1 Ignavibacteria bacterium
AATTACTTAAAAATATTCGTAAACTTATTTGCCCTAATGATCATAATGAAGATTTTATTTCTTACAAATTGGTAGCGTAGTGCTTTCTATGATTTTTGTGTTTTTACACAATAAAAAAGACTTGACCATACAAACATTATCATACCCTTCAATATTCAATGTTATATATATATACCACTTAGTACCGTTATAATGCCAGATTTTGCCGTAAGCATCACCTGCCCAAATATTATCAGCGCTGAAACCATAAATACTATAAAATCCTCCACTATAGTATTCATCTGTTTTAGACCATTTGCTGCCGTCATAATGCCAGATGCCGTCCTGTGCAGATGATGCGCGGGCTACAGCCCAAACATCATTTGCAGAACTGCCCCATATTCTTGCAATATCAAACGGGTCAGCATCTCTTAGCGTATCTTCGCGCCAAACGTAATCTCTGCTGCCGGGCGCGCTTGTATCCGGCGGGAAAACGAACTCATCGTCATCCGGTTTCGGTTCGGTTGGTTTATGCTGGCAGGTTAACATTATAATTGAACAAATTGCTGCAAAAAACAATACTTTACCCATTTAATACCCCGGTATTTCAATATTTTTTAAGTTTTGCAAATTGATTGGTAGTAAAATAATAAAAATTTTATAAGAAGAAATTTGATTTTTTTTAATTGTATGCAATCTTTTTAACTCCGCTTTTAATTGGTTAAGCCAATAGTTAAATTTGCACTGCAAATAATAAAGGGTAACACCGCAGATGAGTAGTCTGTTATTTATTTGCAGCACAGTCAGGGGTGTGGCCGCACCCCTGATCTTTTTTATTTTCCATTTTAGTTACTCGTGTCCTCCGTTATTTGTTGTCATTCTTGTCGTTTTTTTCCGTGTAATATAAACTCTTTACTTTCGGGATAATAAAAACACAAAAAGTAAACATCATTTTCTAAAATTACAGCTTCTCTTATCCTGAATATTGTATTATTATGATATATTTCTATTGCGTCTTTACCATTATAATGACCAATACCATAAGTTGTTTTATAAAACAAATCATTAAGTGATCTGCCAAAAATTCTCGAGGCATATATTCCATAATCTGAAAGATCTTTTATTTTATAAAACTTTCCTTTATAGTATTTATGCAAACCAAAATTAAAAGCAATAAATAATTCTTTAGATATTTCTGAAAAAGCTGGAGATTCATTTAAAAGTGTACCACTACCATAAATCTTATGTGTTAAATAATTATTTAAGATAAATACACCACTGGAATCTGAATATTCTTCTCCTTCGGGTTTACTTGATAAGAAATACAATTCATTTTCATTTTTTGATTTACTTACTTCTAAAAATCCAATTCCACTTGTTGGAATACCAAAATATTCCCACTTTACTCCATCATATTTCAGGATAATTCCATCATATTGATTTGTTTTAATGTTTACAGCAGCTCCGGCAGCCCAAATTTCATTCGGACTTTCACCCCATATATCAGATATACAGAGATCTTTATGGTCTTCCAGCAGCGGGATTTTAATCTGTTCCCTCTCCCCGTTTATGTAATGTATCATATCCGCATCGTTTCCACCAACCCAAACATCATTTTCACTAAAACCCCACAAAGACCAGACATCAATGCCAATTGTTGTTCCTTCATTCATCGCAATCCATTTCTCGCCGTCAAACCTCATAACTGCTTTTAGCATATCAGCACCTGTACCCGCAACCCAAATATTATTTGGCGCGTCGCCCCAAATTCTGTGCTGGTTACGGTATGGCATTTTCATAAACGTGCTGTCAATTTCCCAAACGTAATCTCTGCTGCCGGGCGCGCTTGTATCCGGCGGGAAAACGAACTCATCGTCATCCGGTTTCGGTTCGGTTGGTTTATTTTGGCAGGTTACAAAAATCAGAAGTGAAATAAAAAGAAACGGTAATACCCTCATATTAAAACCTCATTATCTTTTAATTGCCCGCATCAAAAGAACTGCCCGCCGCGGTAGTTTATTTAATATTTATTCAGCCTTCCCTGGCTGTAAGACTTTTTCCCTTTTGTAAGATAAAACATTTATTAACAACAAGCTAAATTTACAATAAAAATTTTTACAATAAAAATTTTTACAATAAAAATTTTTACAATTCAAGAATATTTTTGGTTTATGCAAGAGAAAAATGAGTTATTTAAGACTTAGGATAAATGCGTTGATGTTTACTTTCCGGTTTTTTTTGTTATATCTAAAAAAATAGATTTATGCCCCAATCCGGTATCAGATCAAATTTTCTAATAGCGGTCATTAGTAAATATTATTGCTAACTTATTGAATTATAATATATTACTCTTGAAATAAATACATTTTTTCGACTCTTATTTTTTAAGGAAGTATTATAACCTTTTTTGTATAACTGAATCAGTATAAAGTTTTTTAATTTTCTATTGCTCAATCTGGGTTATTATATGTTACGCAAAATGATTTTTTACAAAATTGACGTTTTAACTATCCTGCTTTGTATTAAAATACTTGGCGTTAGGAACTGATTAACTTTTATAATAGGTTATCCTTTTATTAAGTATTTAACTTCAAATAATTTTTATTTTTATATTTGCTTTAATGAACCGATAAAATTACGGAAACAAAATGAAAAAAGTTTTTATACCGCTGATACTTGTAATCGCTTTTTCCAACATTTTTTGGCGCGCCAAACTTCCTGCCGAAGGTATGTATCCTCTCAGCGAAATTCAAAACATCGACCTCGCATCAGCGGGATTAAAAATTGATCCTGCAAAAATTTATAATCCTTCGGGAGTAAGTCTTATTGACGGACTGGTACAAATTGGCGGATGCACAGGCTCTTTCGTTTCTTCCGAAGGACTTATCCTCACAAACCATCATTGCGCTTTTTCGGGCATTAGCGCCGCCAGCACAGTGGAAAACAATTATTTGGAAAACGGGTTTTATGCCGCCGAAAGAAAGGACGAAATTCCGGTTTCGGGTTACAAATGCCGGATTACAGAATCGTACGAAGATGTTTCAGGAATTATTTTGAAAGAAATTGAAAACATTTCAGATTACGGTGAAAGAACGCGCTTGATTGAAAGAAAAATTTCGGAATTAGAAAAACAGGCTGCCGATCCCGAAAATTCTGTTGAAGCAGAAGTAGCTGAAATGTTTATGGGACAAAGTTACGTCCTGTTTAAATACAAAATAATTAAAGATATCCGGCTGGTTTTTGCTCCTCCCCGTTCCATAGGCGAATTCGGCGGAGAAACAGATAACTGGGTTTGGCCCCGCCACACAGGCGATTTTAGTTTTTTGCGCGCTTATGTTGCGCCCGACGGCAGCGCTGCATCTTATTCCGAAGAAAACGTCCCTTATAAACCTAAAAATTTCTTCAAGATAAATCCTAACGGAGCCGAAGAAAACGATTTTGTTTTTATCCTCGGTTACCCGGGCAGAACATACCGGCACAATCCTTCGCAATTTATCAGTTTTCAGGAGCAGTATCAGCTTCCATATCTTTCGTCGCTTTACGACTGGATGATAAATAAATACGACGAAATAAGTTCGGGCAATCCCGACTTAAAGCTTAAGTTTTCAGCAACCGTAAAATCGCTTTCAAATGCTGCAAAAAACTATAAAGGCAAATTAAAAGGTCTAAACAATCTCGATTTGGCAGAAAAAAAACGTTCCGAGGAAAAACTGATTGAGAAAATGATTACAGAAAATCCAGATCTAAACGAAAAATATCAGGGACTTTTTAAAGAGATTGAACTTACTTACAAAGATTATTTTGGTTACGGACCTTCGCGTCTGTGGATAACGCAATTATTCAGAAATTCATCCATGGCCTATCTTGCCGACTTTATCTGGGAAAACGCCGAACAGGCTGACTTGCCGGACAGCCTCAGGAAAGAAAAATTCAAGGAAGAAAATCTGCAAAAAACACTTGCATCCACCGATTACGATTTCAATGAAATGAATATTCGTTTCGAAAAAGATTACCTCGAAAAAATGCTGACGGATGCTTATAATAATGTTTACAATATAAAAATAAACGCTGTTGCTGATTGCGAAAAACCCGGTAAAATAGCCGAATTTGTTGAACAATTGATTTCGAGCAATATACAGAACAAAGATTTTTTCTTTGAATTATGCACAAAAAATATTACTGAACTTGAAGAACTTAGTAATCCGCTTCTCGATTTTATATTTAAAATCCGGGAGCAAAACAAAAAGTTTAATGAAATGAACGAGAGAACTAACGGAGCATTAAATTCGTTAAACCCAAAACTTGCCGAAGCAAAAAAAATGTGGCAGAAAAAATCTTTCATCCCCGATGCAAACAGCACTTTGCGTTTAACTTACGGCTATATAAAGGGATATTCTCCTGCCGATGCAGTTTATTATTCACCGTTTACAAAACTCGAAGGGATAATGGAAAAAAGCAAATCCGGCGGAGATTATCAGCTTTTTCCGAAGTTAAAAGAATTATACGATAAACAAGATTACGGAAATTATTATTCCGAAAAGGTTAAAGGACTTCCGGTTGCTCTTTTGTACAACACCGATACAACAGGCGGAAATTCGGGTTCTCCCGTTCTTAATGCATATGGCGAAATAATAGGATTGAATTTCGACAGGGCTTTCGAGGCAACAATAAACGATTTTGCCTGGGACGATTCCTACAGCCGTTCTATAGGCGTTGATATTCGTTATATCCTGTGGTTCACAGAAAAAGCAGGAAATGCTGAAAAACTTATTGACGAAATCACAAAACAACAGTGATTAAATCACACACTGAAATTATTTTTTGTTTTATTTTTGTTCTTAAAGTTAATAAAATGAAGTACGATAATATTCACAAAATAAAACGTGAAAATTAATGGGTTCAATTCTCGAAGATTTAATAGTGGAAAAAACATATCTTCTGGAAGACCTTATTGTAAACCCTCAGCAGGTCGTTAAGAGATGTCAGTTTATCGAGGAGCTTTGCCAAAGTTTCGATTTTCTCCCTGAAACTCATTTCGAATTTAAAGAAGACCGTATAATCTACCGCCAACAGAAAATTACAAAACAAAATTCTAATCATATGTCTTCCGAGGAAAAATACAGCTACCTTTATGAATTTGCCAAAGGATTGGATCAACTATCAAAAACAGGTTTTATTCACGGTGATATAAAGACCGCAAATGTACTTTTTAATAAAGAAAAATTGTGGCTTGTTGATCTTGAACCGGCATTGAGGCAACGAAGACAGGGCAGAATAACTTTAATATATACACCTCCTTATATTTCGCTGAACGATTTAAAAAATGACAGACTTACTCATGAAACTGACAAAATAGGATTTTACTTTTTTGTCCAAAAATTTTTCGATCCCACTTATAAATTAGAAAATGTTCATACGCTTATGAAAAAACGTATCGAAGAAAATTTTGAACTTTTCACAATCCCCGAAAAACGTTTTCTTCTTAAATCTTTTGAAGAAATTCTTGATCATATTCTAAACAATTTTTTTTTCTGAGTAACTATTCGGACAAGCATTTTCGCAGATGAGTAACTTCCTGTAAAAGGAATTACAATCTATTTATCCCAAAATAGTCATTAGTACAGTCAATATTATGTGTAAGCTTTTATTATCGGATATTTTAGGTAATCACGATTTATCCCCATTGAATCGGAATGATTTTCAAGAATGTATAGATTCCGGCTTGCCAAGCTTTAACTGGTGCTTGATATTTTCATTTTTGATGACGGATCTGGGTAAAAAAACAACAGCTATTTAAAACTTACTTTGCATTAAGCTATCATTTTTTTAAATTATAAGATGTTTTTTCTTTTAATAGAATAAATAAACGGAAAATGAAAAATATAAAAATAACTGCCGATTCTGACCTTTCAAAAGTTGTAGATGTATTAAATCGATCTCATAGAACCATTGCCGAAGAATTTGGTTTTACAAAAGAAAACAATCCTTCGAATATGGCTTTTGTTGACTGCGAAACATTGAAAAAACAACTTAAAAAAGGCATTGAACTCTTTTTGTTCGAAGAAAATAATATTCCAATCGGCTGCGTTGCAATTGAAAAATCTTCCAACGAAACAGATACATTCTACATTGAAAAAGTTTCGGTCATTCCGGAAGAAAGAAGAAAGGGCTACGGCGAACTAATTATGAAATTTGCCGAAGCGAGGATAAAAGAGAAACGGGGGAAAAGAGTTTCGGTTGCTCTTATCGATAAAAATTACCGTTTAAAACACTGGTACGAGCAACTTGGTTATTGCGAATGCGGAGTAAGAGATTTTCCGCATCTCCCGTTTTTAGTTTGTTTTATGGAAAAGAAATTATAGCTGGAATGTTAAAAGTACGTTTACGCCCTGCGCAAAAACAAGATTTCATTTTTCTTAAAATTTTCCTTTACGATGCTATTTTTATACCCGAAGGTATTGAACCGCTTCCTTTTTCAATTATCAATGATCCGCAAATTTCAAAATACATAAAAGGATGGAAAAGAAAAACCGATATTGGAATAATTGCAGAGACCGAAGAAGGTGCAATAGGAGGAATTTGGGCAAGATTTTTTAGTAAATCCAATCAAGGTTACGGTTATATTTCTGATGATATCCCCGAATTAAGTATGTCTGTTTTAGAAGAATACCGAAATATTGGAATCGGTTCGGAATTGCTTACTTCCTTATTTAATGAATTGAGAAACAGAA
>JAAYAN010000311.1 GCA_012719345.1 Ignavibacteria bacterium
ATCGATCCAGTACTCAGGTAATAGGTATATTCTAACAGGCGACGTTTACGGTGGTATTGCCGTGCAGAAAAGTGGAGTCGTAATTGATGGTAATGGACATAAGATATACGGTTATAGAGGCACAGGGCTGCTTCTGCAGAACGTAACAGACGTAACTGTTCAAAACTTAAGTATAATGTACTTTAGCTATGGTATCTACCTAGATAATGTTAATAGTAGTACTCTAAAAGGCAATGTGCTGGTAAATTGCGGAATTGAACTCTTCCAATCTAACAATAACAAGATTATAGAAAACAACTCCAGCAGGCTCATCTCAGCAAAGTTCAGTAATAATACAAAGATAACGGGTAATGTTGCAAGTGGGGTATCGGTAACTTGGTCAAGAGACGTTACGGTCGGAGATAATGTATTCGCAGACGCCAAATTAGGTAACGCAACCTCAACTTCGGGTGTCTATACAGAGGGCATTAGCATCGACAATAGCGATAATTGTAACGTGTACAATAATACTGTTGAACGCAAAGGCTTAGGCATTAACATTTGGTATAGCACCAACCTCACCTTCACAAACAACTCTCTTAGGGACAACCAGTTTGGGTTCAAACTACTTGGAGGCAGCCTGCATAACTATTTACAAAATATTGACACATCAAATACTGTAAACGGAAAACCAGTATACTTCTTGGTTAACAAAACCAACTACCAAGTGCCAAGCGATGCAGGGTGGATAGCTGTAGTTAACAGTAAGAATATTACTGTTCAAGGCTGGACTTCGACACCCAACTGGGATGGCGTTCTCTTCGCTTATACCTTAGATTCAAAAATAACTAACTCAAACATAAAAGACAACTTTAACGCGCTCAAACTCAGTAATGCTTCAAACTGCATCATAGCACAAAACATACTCAGCAACAGCCAGTACGCAGCATTATACTTCGAAGATGCCGCTAAGAATACAATAATACAGAATGATATCATAGATAACTTATGTTTCTTTTATATATGGGGCAACTCATCAGGCAACACAATATTCCGTAACAATTTTGTAGGCAACTGGACAGGCTCCATAAACAAAAACTTAAACACCAAATGGGATAACTACAATGAAGGCAATTATTGGAGCTGTTTTACTGGCGTAGACCGGGATAAAAACGGAATAAGTGAAATTCCATTTCTTATTGATGTAGAATCAGGGGAAAAAGACTTACACCCTCGTTTAACGCCATATAGCAACAGCGTAAGCATACCTGCCCCAGCGCAAACTGCTGACACACTACTTGCAATGCCTGAAGAAACTATAAACTACACTATAACTAACAGAGACGGCGTAATTTGGGCAATAATTGATGGCACTTATCCAATGCATATGATATCAACAGATAACCAGCCTCTATCCTTATTTTATCCTATTCCACCAAATACAATCAACATACAAGTAAAGCTTGACGGCAGAGAACTTAGCTTTAGCAATTACAGCGAAATTGACCCCAAGGCCATGCACTATACAGACATTGGCAACTGGCAAATGATTCATTGTGATGCACCCCCAACTTCAGAAGATTTCCTGCTAGAAATCCACTACGAGCACCCTGTGGAAATCATAAATGGCAGCCATACATTTCTTTATGACCTAAACATACTCCCCTATCTATCACCATCAAGCATAAACTCTGTAGCCCACTTTAACGTAAGGCTAGAGGAAAACTTGCCAGAACTACA
>JAAYAN010000121.1 GCA_012719345.1 Ignavibacteria bacterium
GGGCTGTTTTTTTCGGAAACAACCTGCGAAAACTCAAGTAAAAATTGGCGCGTTTCCTGCCGTACTTCGGCGCTTTCGCTTATCATTTCGGCAATAATATCTTTTGCTCCGTTAATTGCTTCTTCTGCAGTTTTTACATCCTTTTCGGGATTTATAAACTCAGCAGCCTTTTCATTTAAAATACCGCTGAATTTCGGATTATTAAGTATGAATAATGCCAAAGGTTCCAGTCCTTTTGCCTTTGCAACTGTTCCCTTTGTTTTTCTTTTTGGTTTATACGGCAGATATAAATCCTCAACTTCCTGAAGTTTTATTGCTGACAGGATTTTTTCTTTCAGTTCATCCGTAAGCTTTCCTTGTTCTTCTATGCTTTTTAAAACCGTAATTTTCCTTTCTTCAAGCAGACGGAGATAGTTTAATCTGTCCTCAATAATCCGCAGCTGATCTTCATCAAGTCCTTCCGTACGTTCTTTGCGGTATCGTGCAATAAAAGGTATAGTAGCGCCTTCGTTAAAAAGTTTAACAACTTCCTTTACCTGATTTTCCTTTACCGAAAGTTCCTTTGCAATAATTAGTTCTATATTCATCAATATTCCTGAAAATTATAAATTCAAATGAAGTTGTATTTTACTGCAAATTCAACTTGAAAAAAAGCTTATTTTTTTATTCTGTCTGCCAATTAAAAAGGCGGGATTTTTTGGTACACAGTATTTTTAAACTTTACGGTTTAATATACGATTATTTCACTAAGGATTAAAATACTTTCATGGACGAAGGAAATGGAAAATTACGATAGCGATATAGCTTTGAAGGACTTTGAACCTGTGCAGCAGGCGGGTTCGGCAATTCAGATTACAAAATTCAAGAATCTTGCGCGTTCAAAATTTCAGGATGCGGTTAAATACGAAAAGAGTTTTTCCGATTTTGCGCGCGAAAACTCCAAATATAATCTTTCAATAATTCCGCTTGAGTATAATGAAATATTCGTTCACTACAAACAGGCTGAGTATTATTGGATAAACGAATCACCTTTACTGCTTCTTGTTGAAACGCTTATTAAAAATACAGGCAATAAAAATTTTATTTTCGATAATAACTATCGCGAGGTAAAAAACTTTTATACAAAATGGGCTATTCAGAAATCACCAAAGGAAAAACAATATTTTGCCTTATCAGCAATAAATCTTGTTGAAAGAAGTATTAATAACACAAATTTCATAAACTATATTCTATCAGGAATAATCCGCGCGCTTGAACCCTCTGTTTCCGATTTGGACAAATCGCAGGCTGATTTTGATAGAAGCAGACAAATATTAGAAGTAACAGCATTTAACGACCGTCAGCGCGGGATGTTTATTTATTTGATAAACCTTTTTCAAGGAATTATTTATTTAAGATTAGGGCAATACGATCAGGCATTAAGCAAGTTTGGCGAATCGCAAAGCAATAAAACCGGAGGAATGACTGCAGTAATATATGCCGGGTTAATTGCCAATAAGCTGGGCGATTATTCGGGAGCAGTTAGCATTTTGGATGATGTTGTAGCCTTCGATAAGCAGCGTATTCAATATGCAATAGAAAATAAAAGCATTCCGTTATTTAATTACTTTTTAAATTCGGCATTTACTTATAATGTTCTTGCCGAACTTGAGTTTGCAAATCTTTGTGAAGATATTGATGCTCTTATAGATTCTCACTTTGTTCAAAACGGTTACCCTCTTGGAAGAATAAATTCGATGATTAACAGCATCATAACAGGCAGTTATCAGGAATACATTAATCAAAATATTAAAAAGCAGATTGAATTTGTAATAAATATGTCCAACCAATTCAGTAATAACCCTAATGTAATTACAATGGTAATGGGCACGTATTTGTTAAGCCGTGTTCAGGAAATAATAAACAATATAATTGAAAATATAAAAAAGAAACATTACGATAAAATAAATGTGGAATTAAGTCTGTATGAACACGAAATAGCGGAATTAAACAGCAAAATGAACGGTACCGACGGTTCGCTTAATGAAATAAAATCGAGTTACGAAAGAGGAATGAACGATGTAATCAAGGCGATTGAAAGTCAGACAGAATACACAATAACAAATATCGAAAAGCAGATAGAAAATATAGAAAACAACGAAAAATTCAGTCCGGCAACATCATTCAGCAATTCTCTGTTTTATGCAGTTTTAATATCTATTGTAGTGTTTATTGTATTCGGTTTTACGGGCGGTTTTTGGCAGGCAAAGGAAATCGACTCGAACTATATGGGAATGATGACTGATGTATTTGCGATTGGGATACGCTGGGGCAGCGGCACTTTTGTTATAGGTCTTATATTCTCATTTTTTTCTGCAGCAAGCGCCGGCTGGGAAAAAGCTACCGAAAAGCAAAGATTGCTTAAAAGCATATCACTTTACAACAATTATAAAGAAAAACAGATTGAACAGGTAAGAAAAGATACAAAAGCTAAAATTGAATATTATATGAACAAACAAAAAGAGTCGGTTCGCGATATAAATGAAAGAATAAGCAAGCTGAAAAATGAAAGAGCCACCCAGGAAACAGCAATGAAACAATTAGCTGAAGATGAAATAAAAAAACTTTCTTCTGATTTAGTTGGTATGCTTGAGAGTGTTTAACCTTTAATAAAACTTAATAGGCTGGCTAATAATAGCCAAGTGAATAAGAATATAACTCTCCTGGAATATTTAATATTTTTCTCATAATAAATTTGATAGTACTTAATAATTCATATTCTGGATTTATTTATTGTTAATATATCTGGTATGATTATCGCAATAGCTTACTTATTTTGATAAAAAACAAAATCTAAAATATTGCGAAAAAGAAAATGAAGAAAACCTCATCCGAAGCTAAAAATCTTCTTAACGAATCCATAAAACTAATTGAAGAAAATAAAATTGAAGATGCAAAAAAGATTCTAAATAGTATTTTAACAGATTTGAATGAGAACAATAGTGATGCAAAAAACGATTTGGCATTGGCGGAAATATTATTGGGCAATTATAATACTGCAAAAAAAATCCTTTTAGAGATTATTGAAACCGATTCTAATAATGAAATAGCTTTGGGTAATTTAGATTACTTAAACGAAAAAAAATTATTAGGTATTTCAGAAACTGAAGAACCTCGCGAAAAAAGAAGAAATGAAAGAAGAAAATTCATTCAGAAAAAAGAAAATATAAAAAGTATCTTATTTCTTGGCGATTTTGTTCCAAACAGCGACTTTATATTTGATACTGCTTTGGAAGGGTATTTAAAAACCCAGGATATTGTGCTGTGCAATCTTGAAGGAGCCTTTGCAAAAAATAGATTAAAGGCTGTAAAGGCTGGTTCAACATTATCCTTAAATGAAAAATGTTTCACTAAATATTCTCAATTCTTTGATATTGCAGCTCTTGCCAATAATCATTCAATGGATTTTGGAACTGACGGATTGCTTGAAACGATAAATATTCTTAAAATGAATAAAGTCATTTCTATTGGTTCAGGAAAAAACATAAATGAAGCTTTATTGCCTTTAGAATTAGATGATATACTTATTTTTAATATTGCCGAGCACGAATTTGGCGGAGCTGATAAAAATAAGCCGGGGATTTCTACAACAGACTTTGAAGACATATTGCTTAATTTAATTAGCGAAGGGAAAAGAAATGGAAAATTTGTAATTATTTATTCGCATATGGGAATGGAGTTAATAAAAATTCCGCCGAAATATATTCGCAATAAATTTAGAAAATGGGTTGAAAACGGTGCAGATTTAATTATAAATTCGCATCCTCATATTGTGCAAGGTTGTGAACAGTATTCTGGAAAAAGCATTTTTTATTCTCTTGGAAATTTTGCATTTAACTATAGTTGGGATAAAAAATATGGAAATACTGATTGGTCAATCGGGGTTGAATTAAACCTTGAAGAAAGAACAACAAAAGAAATATTTTTTTCAGTTAGAAATAACATTATCTCTATTGATAGTAATCTTGCACTTTCAAATGAATTTAAGATTCTATCGAATAGAATTATTTCGAGCAATTACGAAAGTGATTTTAAAAATGAATTAAAATCCTTGTTTAATGAAAGATATGGAATATTTTCTCCGGCAGACAAAGAGCAAGCTGCATTAATTTTGCATTATTTCAGATGCGAAGCCCACAGAAATTCAATAATTGAATATTTATCGGATTTTATTGGAGAAAATCAAAATTCTTCGCACCAGTTTGTAGAAAAAACATTAAAGACTGTCGACAATATAAACAGAGACTTTTCGTGGGCAGAAGAAAAAATGCAAATGACCAAAGAGGAAAGAGACTACCTTAAATCTATACTTAAAAATAGCAAGAATTATTTGGAGCTTGGTTCAGGTTTCAGTACAATTTGGGCATCGCAGTTTGCAGAAATAATTGATAGTGTTGAATCAAGAAAGAAATGGTTTCTGGAAGTTACCGAAATGTTAAAAAATAATGATGTTGATAATGTAAATCTTCATTTATTTGAGCCAGAAAGTTGTGCATTTGATGAAAACGGAAATGAAACTTGGACAAATCCCAGCAGGATGGATTATGGAAAAACCGAAGAATTTGTAAGCTATATTGATAATGTAAGAAAACTTGTAAGAAAGAATAATTATGATGTTATTTTAGTTGACGGACAAGTTCGCCCGCAAATTATAAAAATGTTGAAAGAAGAAAAGTATAACGGGATTATTTTGGTCCATGATGTTATGCCTGAAAGGCAGCATCTTAATTATCCTATTTACCAAATTAAAGAGCTTAAGCAAGTATATTCAGTTTACACGCTATACGAATTTGTTCTTCCCCCATATAAAATTGAAGTGGGAACGGGCTTGCACAAACCTGGCTGGATAACTACCGATAAAAAAAATTTTGATATTACAAAAAAAGAGCAATGGAAAGAATATTTCGAAAGAACAAGTATTAAAACAATCTTGGGAGAGCATGTATTAGAACATATTAATCCTGAACAGGTAAAGGAAATTTTTAACACAGCAAAAGAATATCTTACAGATAACGGGTTTTTCAGGTTAGCTGTTCCGGACTCGAATCATCCCTCCAGATTTTACAAGCATCTTTGCATGGAAAACGGAGCTGATATAGGTTCTGAAGACCATAAATTCTTTTATTCATCTGATAATATCGGGGATTTTATTCTAGATGGATATAAATTAAAGCTCCTTGAATGGTGGGATGCAAAAGGTTTTCATAAAGAGGATTGGAATAATGTTATAAGTGAAGGATTTATCGCCAGATGCAGCGAACATTATAACGGACGTATTAAAAGATCCGAAGACATGAGAGAACTTCTAATCAATACAACTCCTGAAGAATATAAGAAGTTTTATGAATACTATAATATTACATATACCTCATTGATAATTGATATTATTAAAGAAAAGAATAACAACAGCAAAAACGCAAATATTGAAAGTTCGGATGTTAAAGAATCTCAAATAAAAAATTCAGGAAAAAAAATACGAAAAATATATGAAACCGATTGGTTAGCATCTGAACCTGTTTTCTATAATTCGATAACCGGAGAAGCAAGTAAAAATATAAATAATTTGGTTGTTTCGGAAGAAATAGAAATAGATCCTGACGGTTTTAATAATTTTCTTGATTTCGGGTATTCTGTCTTTACTCAGACTCCAATAAAGAACATAAAATTTTTAGAAAATTCTTCACAATTAATTCAATATACCGATGGCACTTTTGAAATAAAGAAAATTAAAGATTTGCCGGATGACTGGACAGAAAAGATAACCCACGAAGATGATGTTCTTGATTTATTGTATAAAAAAATAAACAGATTTGTTGATGAACAAAGAAATAAAATTCTTGTTCCAACAAGCGGCGGTTTCGATTCGCGCTTAATAAATTTGTTAATTAATGATAAAAGTAAAACATCGGCTTTCACTTACGGCTTATCCGATAATCAAAGTCTGTCTAACGAAGTTATTTTTGCAAAAAAACTATCTCAAATGTTAGGTTTTGAATGGAAACAAATTGAATTGGGCGGTTATCATAAATATTTCGAAAATTGGTTTGAAATATTTGGAGCTTCAACTCATTCACACGGTATGTATCATATTGAGTTCTACGAAAAAATTAAGCAGATATTTTCTGAACCGATGTCTTTTATAAGTGGAATTTTTGGCGACGTGTGGGCAGGAAATGTGGAAACAAAATTTATTCGTAATCCTGATGAGCTGCAGTTACTTGGATATACTCATGGATTAAACGCCGATATCAATCAATCACTCTTAAGAAACAAAGAAAATTTAAGAGAAAAATTTTGGGAAGAAAATAAGGAATATATTAATCATCCGTTAATACAAACACTTTTAACTATCCGCCTAAAAATAATTTTAATTTCATATTTGGTAAGGGTTCCCAAAGCATACGGATATAAAGTTTTTGCGCCGTATTTAGATAAAGATATTGCATTAGGTATGCTTACAATACATCCCGATAAAAGAAAAAATCGTAACTGGCAGCGTGTGTTTTTTAAAAAAGCTGGATTGCTACTTGAAGAAATGAATCTCAATTGCGATTACAGAAATACATTAAACCTTCAGGCAATTAAAACAATTTGTCCTGAACCGCTGAATGCTGATTTGTTAAAAGAGCTGGTTAATCCAAAATATATTCATTGGATAAATGATCGGTTGGATTATCATTACAAAAAGCCATATTCATCATTGGACAATGATTCTGCCGAAACATTAAAAGCATATTATGCATATCTTACTTTGTTCCCAATAAATAAATTATACGAAAAACGGAAGAAAAAGGGAACAACAACTCACTATAATAAAAAATATTTTGAGTATCAGAAAAATATCGGACAGTTCGGAGGATTAACAAATAGATTTAAATTCGCAGAATTTGTAAATGATAAAGATGTAGTACTGGATTTTGGTTGCGGAGGCGGGTATTTATTAAAAAATTTCAATTGCCAAAGACGTTTAGGTGTAGAAGTAAATACCGAAGCTTGTAAAATTGCCGAAGAAAATGGAATTAAAACATATAAATCTATTTCTGAAGTTCCAGCCGGAACGGTTGATGTTGTAATTTCAAACCATGCTTTAGAACATACATCAAATCCGCTTGAAGAACTTGAAGGATTATATAAAGTACTAAAAAAAGGCGGAAGAATAATTTTTGTTGTTCCTCATCAAAATGCAAAAGAAGAATATCAGCCGGGAGATGTAAATCAGCATCTTTATACTTGGAATCCGATGACTTTAGGAAATTTGTTTGCAAAAGCCGGATTTAAAGTAAATAAAGTTGATGCTATTCAGCATATGTGGCCGCCAGATTATATGAATATCTTTGAAAAATATGGGGAAGAAAAATTTCATCAGATATGCTACGAATATGCAATACAACAAAATAATTATCAGATACGATTAGTTGGGGAAAAATTGTGAATAACGTTCCTGTAGCATTAATTACATATAACAGACCAGAGCATACAAAGAAAGTTCTGAATGCTCTCGAAAAACTGCAAATTAGCAAACTCTATATTTTTTCGGATGCACCAAAAACAGATAAGAATTATGCTGCAGTAGAAGAAACAAGAAAAATAATTTCCGGAATAAAGTGGATAGATGCTGAAATTATTATTCAAAAAGAAAATCAGGGACTTGCAAAATCAATAGTTAAGGCAACAGATATTGTATTTGAAAAATATAACCAAATAATACTACTGGAAGATGATTGTATTCCCCGGGAATACTTTATGGAGTTTATGATAAAATGCTTAGACAAATATAGAGGAAATGAGAAAATTTTCGGTATAAGCGGGTATACGGTTCCTATACCCGACAATATATTAAAAGAATATAATTACGATTTATACTTTTCACCAAGAATTGGAAGCTGGGGATGGGCAACTTGGAAAGAAAAGTGGAAAAAACGAATTACTGATTTGCCGGCTTTAGCAGGTATGATTTTAGAAAAGAAAATAGATATAACACTTGGCGGAAATGATGTTCCGGTAATGTTAACCAATCTTTTAAATGGCAGTTTAAAAGACGTTTGGACGATGCAATGGCTTTTAAATGTCTATTTAAATGAAGGACTATATATATATCCCACAAAATCGCATATTGATAATATTGGGATGGATGGAACAGGAGTTCACTGCGGAAAAACAGAAAAATTCAATACAATTTTTGCCGATAAAAGTCCGAAAAGGCTACCCGATATACCGGAAATCTCGCAAAATATTCTTAAAGTATTCCAAAGTTTTTATGATATTTTTCCAAGAGAGGATCGTAAGCAATCATTAAGTAAACAGAATTTTAAAGTAGTACAGATTTGCACTCAGGATAACGGCGGAGCAGGAATTGCTGCATACCGATTGAATAAAGGGTTAAATCAGATCGGAATCAACTCAAAAATGATTGTTCTAAACAAAACAAAAAACGATCCTGAAGTTAAGGCTATACCGGATGATTTCGAAAAAACGCATTCGCTTGTAGAAGATGGTTTATATCATTCGACAAAAATGGATAGAAAATGGAGAGAATGGTTTTTGTATATGAACTCATATTCCGGCAGACCTGTAGGAAATGAAATTTTTACTACTTTGGATTCGGAAGTTGATTTAACGGCGGTTGACGAAATATTATCGGCAAATATCATCAATCTCCATTGGGTTGCCGGAATGCTGGATTATTCCAAAATAAAGAATTTGCTGAAAAATAAGACAGTGGTCTGGACACTTCACGATATGAATGCATTTACCGGAGGTTGCCACTATACAAGCGGATGCGATAAATTTATCGATAAATGCGGGGCTTGCCCGCAGCTCGGTTCAAAAGATCAAAATGACATTTCGCGGCAAATATGGCAAAAAAAAGCTGATTTATACAGCGGCTTGAATATTAAGATTGTTACTCCAAGCAATTGGCTTAAAGATGAAGCAAAAAAAAGCAGTTTGTTTTCTAGATTTTCTGTCAGTGTAATTCCTTATGGTTTTCCGCTGAATACATATTTCCCATATCCAAAAAAACTTGTACGACAAAATCTGGGAATTCCAGAAGACGCAAAAGTTATACTATTCGGAGCAATTTCAGGAACAAAAAGAAAAGGTTTTGAATATTTAGTAAAAGCATTGAATATAATAAACACTGAAAAAAATAATGAGAAAATTATTCTCGGTATTTTCGGTAACTTTTTTCCGGACAACAAAAATATTGGGAATTTTGATACGAAATATTTCGGAATGATTGAGGATGAAGAGGTCCTTGCTATGTTATACAGCATGGCAGATGTTTTTATAATACCCTCACTAGAAGACAATTTGCCCAATGTTGTTATTGAGGCAATGGCTTGCGGAATTCCTGTAGCAGGATTCGATATCGGTGGAATACCGGATATGATAACGCATAAAGTTGACGGATATATTGCCCGGGAAATAAATCCAGAAAGTCTGGCAGAAGGAATTCGATGGTGCTTAAATGCTGATGCAAATTTGATAAAAGAAACTGTAATAAAAAAAGTGCAGGAAAAATTTGGACTTAATAAACAGGCGGAAAATTACAAAAAACTTTATTTAAATCTTTTGCAGGGAAAATCGCAATCTGTTAATAAAAAAGTTAATCTCATCAAAACAAATGATCCCCTTAAAATTTCTATTGTTACACCGAATTATAATCAGGATAAATACCTCGAAGAAACTATTGACAGCATTCTCAGCCAGAATTATCCGAATCTTGAATATGTTATTATTGACGGCGGATCGACGGACGACAGCGTAAAGATTATAAAAAAATATGAAAAGTATTTAAAATACTGGTTAAGCGAAAAAGATGAAGGACAGTACAACGCTATAAACAAAGGTTTTGCTGTAACTTCCGGTGAAATTATGGCGTGGTTAAATTCTGATGACAAATACCATCCCGGCAGTTTTGAAAAAATAGCTGAGGCATTTAAGGAAAATCCGCACGCGGAATGGATTACAGGGCTCCCAAGCAGTACAAACGAAGATAAAGGGGATTTGCATACTGTAAATTTTATTCCGGTATATTCGCGGGAAAAAATGTTAAGCGGACTTTATTGGTCACCTTTTATCCAGCAGGAAGGAACTTTTTGGCGAAGAAGTTTATGGGAAAGAAGCGGAAGTTCCGTTTCAGAAAAATATAAGCTTGCCGGGGATTTGGAATTATGGATAAGATTTTTTAGATATGCTCAGCTATATACAATTAATAGTTTAATCGGTTGTTTCCGGGTAAGAAAAGGGCAAAGATCGCTGGATCAATTAAGCGAATATTTAACAGAGGCTGAAGATATTATTAAAGCTGAGCAAGAAAAGTATAAAATCGGGAAATTTGAAAAGATTGATAATCCTGAAAGACTTGTAATTAAATATGATAATGCAAACGAATTAAAAGTAGAATTGATAAATTATTCGAACTTGTGTTTCTTAAATTCAACTTGTTTTAAGCAGAATAATTTTGAAATCCCTTTGAAATTCACTGAACGGATTCGAAACTATTTTTCGAAGGATATTAATAAGCAGAATCTGCCGGAGATAGCCGTTTTTATTATTGCAGGAGGAAATGCAGAATTATTTGAAAAAACAATGATAAGCATAATTTCACAGATTTATATTAAAATAAAAATAAACGTAATCGGGGATATAAATGAAAAGTATAACCCAATATTTACTAAATATGATAATTTTATAACCACTTACAAAAGTGCAACTCAAAATGAAATTACCGAAAACATATTAAAAAACTTAAAAAATCATAAGTCTGAATTATGCTATCTAATAAAGGAAGATTTTTATGTTGAACCGGGATTATTTTATTTCATAGCTAACCAATATAATTCAAACCGTTTAAGTTATGCGTTTATAGGAGCTGCACTCAGTATCAGCCGGAAATCGAAAAAAAACGAAGATATATTCGATAAAAACGATAACTCAATTTTTGCTTTAGCAGAAAGTCTGATTTTCCCCCAGATATTATTAAATTCTCTTCTTCTTCAGCAAAATGGTATCTTCAACGAAGATAAATATTTTTTAACCCGCAATTTTTGGAATTGGGTTTTTAAGGGAGAAAGTACTAGAAAATTTGATAGAATCTTTGCTAATAAATTCGAAAAAGAATTAGTAAATATTATAACCGATTTGAATGAAAACACCGAAATTTCTTTAAACGGCGCAAATTATTCATCAATTGAAAATCAAGTTGAAAAGTATATTGAAAACAGAGATTACGAAAAAGCCGGCGGATTGCTTGCTGATTTTCTGAAAAATAACCCGGACAACGAAAACGCATTAAATAATCTTGCAGTTTTATTTTCAATTAAGGGAGATAATTCCAATGCAATTAAAACTCTGGAAAAAATACTGAAAAAAAACCCGCGGAACAAAATTGCTGCAGAAAACCTTTCAATGCTTATTTCACAGAAATCCTCTGGCTAATATTATACATTTTTTTACAGACAGACAAAAAAAATACCATTATTATGTAGTTTTATCTTAGTTTTGGTGGCACAAATATTGGCTAGTAAACAGATTAAAGTTATTTGATTTTTTCATAAATGGTAATAATGTGACTGAAAAAAATCCTGTAAAAGTATCTGCAGTAGTTTCCACCTACAACTCCGAGGCTTTTATCCGTGGTTGTCTCGAAGATTTAACTTCGCAAACTCTGTATAAAAAAGGATTACTTGAAATTGTAATTATCAATTCAGGTTCGCAGCAAAATGAAGATGCAATAGTTAAAGAGTTTATTTCTGAATATTCCAACATAACCTACATAAAAACAGAAAACCGCGAGGGAATTTATTCTGCGTGGAACAGGGGCGTAAAAGCAGCAAATGGCAAATATCTTACAAACGCAAATACAGACGACCGCCACAGAAGCGATTCGCTGGAAATATTGTCTGATACGCTTGATGCAAATCCGGATATCAGTCTTGTATTTTCAAACTTTTATCTTACTTATACGCCAAATCAGCAGTTTGAAACAGCAAAACCGGATAAAGAAGTAATACGTCCGGATTTTTCGAAAAATATGATGCTGGAAGGATGTTTTATGGGTCCGCAGCCTATGTGGCGCGCTTCGGTTCATAAAACTGCAGGATATTTCAATGATGCTTTTGCTTCTTCGGGAGATTACGAATTTTGGTGCAGACTTGTTTTTATCCACAATATGAAGTTTTTGCTCGTACCTGAGTTTTTAGGTTTATACTATTTTAACAACAAGGGAATTGAATTAAGCAATCTGGAAAGAAGTTCAGGCGAAACTTCATTTATCCAATATTCCTATGCGCTTTATCTTTACAGGATAAATGCAATTAAAAATCCGAAAGCCCAACCGGTTGATATAATTATTTTAACTTATAACAGAGCTCAGTATTTTCATCAGACAATTGATGTACTTATAAAAAATACACGATATAATTATCGTATAATTGTGGTTGATAACTGCAGCGAGAAAGATTTCAGGGATTATCTTCTAAAAACAAAAATTCTTTATGACGAAATTATATTTAACGAAAGAAATGAATGGACGGCGGCATTTCAAAAAGGAATAGATATTTCGGAATCCGATCCGTTTATAGTGACCGATCCCGATATTCTTGTTCCGGATTTAAAGGGGAAATGCTGGTTAGAGAGATTACTGGATTTGCATGAAGGTAATCCCGAAATGGGAATGATTGCGCTAAATCTTGATAATTCAAATCTGCCGCAAAAATTACCCGATGTATATCTCGGTGAGAAAACGGTTCTCAACGATGAAATTACTCTTTCAAACGTTGGAACAGTAATGCAGGCAATTAAGCGTAAATACTTTAACGGGAAATATATTACCGATTGGGAAACTTGTGAAAGAATACGGCAAAACGGCGGGAAAGTAGGGTTTGCGAAAAACATCAAAGCGTATCATTTAGGATGGAATGAAGAAAAGGATTACCCGGAATATCTTGTGGATAAATACAAATTCTTCAAACAGGTTTATGGAGTTGAAACTTATAAACTAAATACGCAAGATTTGGGAATTCTTAAAAAAATGGAACTTGCCGCAAAAGGCGTTTCCGATAGTTTTAATTTTGCCGCTTCAGTTATTATACCTGTATATGACCAAGTTGAATATTTCGAGCGGGCAATTATTTCGCTTGTAAATTTTGCAAAATATAGGATTGAGATAATTGTTGTTGACGATGCAAGCACCGAAGATATTGAATCAAAAACAGATGAGTTTGTAAAATACGACATTAAAATCCAGTATTTACGGAATGAAAAAAATCTTGGTTTCCCGGCTTCGGTTAACAGAGGAATTTTATTGGCAAGTTCGAAAAACTTAATTATAGCGAACAGTGATATAATATTTACTGCCGGCAGCATAGAACGGCTGATTGAAATTGCAGAGGGCAATATAAACGCAGGAATAATAGGACCCTTAAGCAATATTGTAAGCGGACCTCAGCTTGATAAAGAGGCAGATTATTCGAATATTGAAGAAATGTTCGAATACGCCGAAAAGAAAAAAATAGAACGGAACCATAAAACAATCGAATTTCCCCGGATCGCATTTCTTTGCGCTTTAATAAAAAGAGAAGTGTTTGAAAAGATAGGCGGGCTTGACGAAAGGTTTTCACCGGGAAATTATGAAGATGATGACTATTGCTTGCGGGCGCAGCTTGCCGGTTTTAAAACTATAATTGCTAAGGATGTTTTTATTCATCATTTCGGTTCAAAAAGTTTTAAAGCCAATGGCGAAAAAGAATATTCTAAAAGGATGGAAATAAATAAAAATATATTTACAAAAAAATGGGGCGCAAATCCTGACGAGATTTGGCTTGAAGGCAAGCAGCCGAAAAAACGCTCATTTTTTTATCCAGTGGAAAATGATAATATTATAACTTATTTTAAAAGAGCTCAAATACTTCTTCAAGATGAAGATATTGCCGAAGCATTAAACGAGATTACAAAATGTATCGGCGAATTTGAAAGTAAAGGAATTTTAGAGCACGAAGGATTAAAGCTCGATGATATAATAAGACTCCAAAAGAAAATGGAATTTCTGCTGGAAAAAATTAAAACCTGATTTTTAACGATTTAATCAACGGGAGTTGAATATGTCTTTATTCAAAGAATTGTATGTTAAAGCATTTAATTTATTCAAAGCAGAAAGTTTTGAAAATGCGCTGCTTAAACTTAACGAAGCAGAAAAAAATTATGTTTCCGATGAAGAAAATATTACGCTGGAAGATATTGAAATTCTAAAAGGAAGCATCGGACTTGAAACTAACAATCTTGAACTTGCAAGATCTTCTTTCGAAAAAGCGCTTAAGCTGAATCCGGAATCTGCCGAAGCCTGCATAGGGATAGGACAGGTATTTTATGCCGTAAACTCGAAGGAAGAAGCTAAAAAAATGTTCGAATGGGCAAATGTTATAGAATCCGAAAACGTATCAGGCAAAAATGCTCTTACAAATATCAATGACGAGCTCGGTTACCCGAAAAATCACAACAGCCTGTTGCAGGAATCCGATGAAGTTCAATCCGAAGGAAATGATTTTACAATTCTATTTGATGAAGCTTACGATCTTTTTATGAGAAATGATTTCGATTCAGCTCTTATGAAAATATGTATTCTGCAGAATAAATTTGAAGAGGAAACAAGACTGCTTAAAGCCAACATTTATCTTGGAATGGGAAAAACAGAAAAAGCCAAAGAAGAATTTGAAGAAATTTTGCGTTTGAATAACAGATGCACCGCGGCATCAAATGCTCTTGGCGAAATTTATTTTAATAAAGGGCAGCTCAGCGAAGCCAAAACAATGTACGAACTTTCAATCAGCAGAGACCCCGACGACCAATTTGCGTTGGTTGGTCTTGCCGAAATAAATCGCGAATTGGGACTTTCGCCGTCGCACAGCCTGCTTAATTTTTTCAGCGGAACAGAGTTTTCAAGAGAATTAAACGACAAGATTGAAAAAGCTTTCGATTTGTTTAATAAAAAAGATTACAAAAAATCATTGAAACTTATAGACGGGATGCTTGAAACTGTTACCGAGCACGATGAAAAGAAAGCAAAAGACATAATTTCGAGTCTATTGAATTTTAAAGGATTCAATCTTCTTGCTCTTAAAAACTCTGATGAAGCACAAAAAGTTTTTGAGGAATCTTTGAAATATAACCCCGATAGCTCGCAAGCATCTGCTGGAATTGGAGAGATTTTGTATTTAAACAATATGGATAAAGAAGCTAAAACGATGTTTGAATGGGCAGTTAAAAACAACAGAAATAATATGTTTGCAGTTGCCGGACTTGCAAAAACAAACCAAACGCTGGGACTGCCCGCCGACCATAATATGCTTGAAATGGGAATTGATACAGAAGACAGCGCGGAATTCAACGAACTTTTAACTGAAGCTTACACTCAATTCGGCAATAAAGAATATAAAAAGACTTTAGAACTTCTGAAAAAAGCTGAAATGCTTATCGAACCCGATTCAACATTGCCGGAATCGAAAAGATCTTCTTCAAGCATCCGAAACTTTATGGGTTTTTGCAATCTCGCGCTAAACGAAACCGATGATGCAAGAATATGTTTTGAAAAAGCTTTGCAGACAAATCCCCGTTCATCGCAGGCGTGCGCAGGACTCGGTGAAATATTCTATTTAATGCACGATGAAAAACGCGCCAAACAAATGTACGAATGGGCGATAAGAAACGAACCCGAAAATAAATTTGCCGTTGCCGGACTTGGGAAAGTAAATGAAATACTTGGACTTGAACCTGGTGATAACACTCTTACATCCGAAAAAATTACGAAAATATCAGAAGAGATTAATAACCTTATAAAAGAAGGATACGATTTATATACCCGGAAAGAATTCTCAACATCGGTAGATGTACTGGAAAAAGCCGGTAAACTGCTTGATGAAACCTTCACGTCGGAGCAATCGAAAGAGACACGTGCGAGCTTAAATAACTTCCTCGGGTTTAATTACCTTTCCTTAAAAATGAATGATGAAGCAAAATCCTGTTTCGAAAAATCACTTGAATGCAATCCAAACTCTTCGCAGGCTTGCGCGGGACTTGCCGAAATATTTTTCCTTCAGGAAGAAGACGAAAAAGCAAAAACTATGTTTGAATTGGCTTTGCAAAACAATCCCGAAAACCAGTTTGCAATTGCGGGACTTGCAAAAGTAAACAGTGTTTTAGGTTATCCTAAAGACCATAAAAATGACGTGAAATAAACTTCAGGCGCCGATGATAAATCTGTCGTTAAGTATGATTGTGAAAAACGAGGAAGAAGACCTTCCCGGTTGTCTCGACTCCGTAAAAGGAGCAGCTGATGAAATTATACTTGTAGATACAGGTTCAACTGATAAAACAATTGAAATTGCGAAGAAGTACGGCGCAAAAATTTTTAATTTCGAATGGGTAAAAGATTTTTCGGCAGCGCGCAATTTTGCTCTTTCCAAATCTTCCGGGCGCTGGATTTTATATCTTGATGCCGATGAAAGACTTTCCCCTCAGTCTGTTTCCGAATTGAAGAAAATTATTGCAGGCGATAGCAAAACCGGAGTTTACTGCAATGTTAACAGCATCAATCAAGTTGGCTCGGAATCCGGGACGATGCAATATATACGGCTTTTTAAAAACTCTCCGGGAATTGAATTTACCGGAAAAGTTCACGAGCAGATTGACCATTCGCTGATTAAAAACGGTTATAATATTGTAACCTCGGATATCGAAATTATTCATACCGGTTATAGTGCCGATCCCGAAATATTAAAAGAAAAAGCTTTAAGAAATTTCGAACTTCTGACTGAACAGTATAAATTAAAACCCGATTCCTACACAGCTTTCCAATTAGGTCAGACTTTAATAATTATCGAAAGGAAAGAAGAATCGGAAGATTATTTTAAAAAAGCAGCAGGCGACAAAAATTTTGAAATAAACCACCGTGCCCACGCTTATAGGTATCTTGCTGCCATCGCGCTCGAAAATGAAAATATAAAGGATGCTGAAGAAAATATTCAAAAAGCTGTTTCGCTTAATCCCGAGATGCCGCTTGTAAATATTGTAGCCGCAAATGTTTATCAGCGTACAGGTGATAAAGCAAAAGCGGCGGAGCATTGTAAAATTGCATTCCAGATAAACCGTTCTCTTCTGAAAGGCGAAAAAAAAGCATATTTCGATATAATGTTAAACGAAACAGAGCTTTTTAATTTCGGCATCAATTTATCGGTTTTGCTGCGGAATAAGGAATTGATGAATTGGTTTTATTCATTTAAAGATACTGTTAAACTTAATGAAAACCAGCTTTACAGCATCGAGCTTTTTTATAAACTTTTAAACTTACAGGAATTTCCGGAAGATTTTATAAACAAGTTTGAGCCTTCAAAATTTAATCCTGCAATTATAGTTGCTTTATCGGGATATAACCCGAAATTGAAAATTCAGCTGCTGGTTAAAATAATTAACGAATATCCGGATGATTTAATGATGAAAAAAGCGCTTGCCGATGAACTTAGTGTTAACGGACTTAAAAACGAAGCGCTGGAAATTTATTATGAAATATTCGGCAAAACACAGGATATTTCCATTTTACTTGATATTATAAATGTACTTACCGAAATAGGAGACTATGCGGAATTGCTTAAATTTATTACCGAAACTGAAAATAAACTTGATGCTTATCCGCAGATAAAAGGCAAAATTGAAAAAATAAAAGAAAAATTATCGGAACAAATCTGATGAATGCTGACGAGCAAAAATTTAAGGATTGCGTTAAACTTTTTGAAGCCGGAAATTACAACGGTTCGCTTGATTATGCACTTCAGCTTGAAAGCGCACTTCCGGAAAATAAGGAAGTGCTTTTAATGCTTGTCCGCAATTATTATTTTTTGAACGATTTTGTTAAAGCAGAAATTTATTTAAAAAAACTTATCGCTTCCGCTTCCAGAGACTCGGGTTATTATTCACTTCTAGCTCAAATTCAAAAACATCTTGGCAAAATTCCCGAAGCCGAAGAAAATTATATGAAATCAATCAATCTGCAGCCGCTTTCTCCCGATACTTTTTACAATTTGGGAATTTTGTATTCCGAAACTGCTAACTACGAAAAAGCCGCTTTGTGTTTCTGCAAATCGATTTCGCTGGATAAAAATTTTTACAAGGCGTATTACAATTACGGGAATGTCTTGCGTAAATTGAAAGAATATAAAAAAGCCGCCGAAGCATACAGGAATGCAATAAGAATAAAACCGGATTACGAAGATGCACTTTATAATCTGGGGGTAGTTTCCGAAAACGATCTTGATTTTAAAGAAGCTGAGGAATCGTACAAAAAAGTATTACAGATGAATCCCGGGAATTTACACGCCAAATGGAATTTTGCGCTTATAAATTTATTGAACGGAAATTACAAAGAGGGTCTCGAAAATTACGAGTGCCGGCTGCAAAAACCCGAATTTAAGCGCAAACCGAAAGCTCCTGAAAATTGGAAAGGCGAACCTCTCGCCGGAAAAAAAATCCTTGTATATTGCGAACAGGGTTTCGGCGATTCAATTCAGTTTATCCGGTTCTTAAAATATTTAAGAAAGCCGGATGTTTTTATCGGACTTGAAACCCGCGAAGAACTTTTAGAATTATTTGCATATATCGAAGGGATAGATGAGCTTGCAGGCAGAAACGATTCTCTTAAAAATAATTACGATTACGAATGCAGTCTGTTAAGTCTGCCGTTTTTGCTTCAATCGGACGAAAAAGATTTTGCCGTAAGCGAACCATACTTAAATATTCCGGCAAATAAAGAAATTGAAGAAAAGGTTAATGCAATTTCCGGTTTTAAAATCGGGATTGTATGGCGAGGAAATCCTTCGCATATCCGCGATGAAGAAAGATCTGTAGATATTTCACTTTTTTCGGGACTGAAAGAAGCGGAGGGCGTAAGTCTTATCAGTCTTCAAAAAGGAGTTGACGAAAAATTAATTCAAAAGGATTTTGAGGTTTTGCAGATTCCGCAAATAGGAAATGATTTTCTTGAAATAGCGCAGATTATAAAAAAAATAGATCTTGTAATTACAGTCGATACGGCAATAGCGCATCTGGCAGGGGCAATATGCGCGCCGGTATGGACACTTATTCCTGCTTATCCCGACTGGCGTTGGGGAATATCGGGGGATAAAACAATTTGGTATCCCTCAATGAAATTATTCCGGCAAAATAAAAGGGGCTGCTGGCAGGAAGTATTCAAAAAAATAAACGAGGAGTTGTTAATAATTAAAAATCAGAGGGGAGTAATATGAAAGAAACAAAATTTTACGATTCGGCAATCGACAAATTCAAGCACAGGGATTTTAATTCGGCTTTGGAATTGTTTTTAAGGTCGATTGAAGAAGATCCGGCAAATTTTAAAGCATACAACTACGCTGGAATAATTTTCGGGATGGCGGATTCTGCAGAACGGGCAAGTAAGTATTTTGATAAAGCTATCGAGCTTAAACCCGAATTTTCGGACGCTTACAGCAACAAGGGTATTATTTTAAGCGGACAAGGAAGGTACGAAGAAGCACTTTCCTTTTTTCAGAAAGCAAAAAGCATAGCGCCGGCAAATGAAATGAATTATTATAATCACGCTGTTGCCCTGCAGGAAATCGGGAAAATTGATGAAGCAATCTGCGAATTCCGGAAAACGATTATGATAAATAAAAATAATGCTCAGGCGCATTTCCATCTGGCTTTGCTTTTGTTGATGACCGGAGATTTTAGAGAAGGCTGGGCAGAATACGAGTGGGGTTATAAGTCGGGCGACATTTTAGACAGGAAAATATACAAGCTGAGGTGGGACGGTTCAAATTTTGCCGGCAAAAAAATATATATTTATTCCGATCAGGGATTCGGTGATACTTTCCAGTTTATCCGCTTTTTGCCCGAAGTTAAAAAACGCGGCGGAGAAATAATCCTGGAAGTTGAACCGCAAGTTAAAGAAATTGCGGAACGCTTCGGATATTTCGATAAACTTGTTATCGGAAATAAAGAAAGAAGACCAGCCGCCGATTTCGATATTTACATCCCGCTTTTAAGCATTCCCGGAACAGTGGGAACAAATATCAGCGGCGAGCCTTATCTTTCGGCATCTCCCGAAAAAATTGAAGAGTGGAAGGAAATTATAAATTCATCCGGAAAACTGAAAGCCGGATTTGTGTGGACAGGGAATATTTATCCCCCCCGGAATAAAAAAAGACATATGAATTTAACCGATTTTGCATTTTTATTTGAAATTAAAGGAATCGAGTGGTACAGTCTGCAAAAAGATGCCGGAACTGATTTTATAGGTTATCCAGTAACAGATCTGGGGCTAAAATTAAATGATTTTGACGATACCGCCGCAGCTGTAAGCAATCTCGATCTTGTAATATCAATCGATACATCTGTAGCGCATATTGCCGGTGCTATGGGTAAAAAATGCTGGCTTCTTCTTGCAAATGTACCCGATTGGCGATGGGGCATTTCGGGCGAAAACAGTGCCTGGTACAATTCGGTGAAATGTTTCCGCCAGACCGAAAGAGGAAATTGGAAAGAAGTGCTGGAAAATGTTAAATCGGAATTACTGAAACTTGCAGAGGATTTTAATGAGCAATGAGAATTTTTTAGAATGGGAACTGCCTGATTATATTTCGGAAAAAAACGCAAAGCGCTTTTTCGATTTCATAAAAAAAGTGGAAAGCGAAACTTATCCGGAAACTCCGATTCCTTATCATAATGATATAACCAAAAAAAGCATCCCCGATTTTCTTTCGAAATTCAAGGATAAAAATATAAGGATTCTTGATATCGGCTGCGGGCAGGGTCCTGCATTAAAGATTTTTAAAGAAAACGGAATAGACGCTGTAGGCATAACATTAAACGAAGAAGATGTTAGTATCTGCCAGTCGAAAGATTTTGAAGTTTATAAAATGGATCAGTCTTTTCTGGAATTTAAAGAAGAAGAATTCGACGGAATTTGGGCGCGGCACGTTTTGGAACATAGTTTTATGCCATATTTTACGCTTAATGAATACAGAAGAATCCTGAAGCAGGACGGAATTTTGTATATCGAAGTGCCGGCAGCTGACACAATTTTTAAGCACGAAACAAATCCAAATCATTATAGCATTTTAACGGAAAATATGTGGTTTAACCTGTTACATAAATCAGGCTTTGAAATATTGGAAACAAAGCAATGGAAACTGGATTTTAATGAGAAATCCGATTTTTATAATGTTTTTTTTGCAAAAAAAACCGATAAACCTAAAAAAACATCAAAACCGCAAAAATTATATCTTGCTTTATCGAAAGGAGAAAATTTCGGCTGGGGTGTTTGCAGCAAATATTTGAATTCGGAAGTTTCTAAAATATTTGGAAATACATTATGCTGGGATTTTTCGAAAGATACCGAAGATAATCTTAAAGTTGATGGTAAGGTTTTCCACGCTTTAACCGGGATAGAGTTCGAAAGTATTTCAAAAATACGCGGAAATGAAAATTACGGCTACACTTTTTTTGAAAATGAACTCACCGAAGCATCTGTAAAAAATTCAAAAAATTACGATCTTGTAATCGGCGGATCTTCCTGGAATAAAGAAAAGCTGATTGAAAAAGGAATTACAAATGCATCATTTTTAATACAAGGGATTGACCCGGAATTGTTTTATCCGGAAAGTCCTAAAAACGATGACGAACTGTTTGTAATATTTTCCGGAGGGAAATTTGAACTGAGAAAAGGACAGGATATTGTACTTAAAGCTGTAAAAATACTCCAGCAGAAATACCCCAATATTGTTCTTATTAACGCGTGGTTTAATATGTGGCCGCAAACAATGGAAATGATGGAATACAGCAAGCATATAAAGTTTGAACTGAAAGGAAATTCGTTTACCGAAAAGATGAATCATCTTTACAAATTAAACGGAATTGATTCAGCCGGAATTATTACAAATGAAATTATACCGAATACAAGTCTGCGGCAAATTTACCGCACAACCGATATCGGTTTATTCCCCAACCGGTGCGAAGGCGGAACAAACCTTGTAATGATGGAATATATGGCTTGCGGAAAACCTGTTGTTGCTTCTTTTAATACGGGTCATAAGGATATTCTCAACGAAAGCAACAGTCTGCTTTTGAAGGAAATGCAACCTCTGAGATTATACAGCAAACAAAATGAACTTTGGGCTGACTGGTTTGAGCCTTCGGTTGATGAGGTAATTGAAAAAATAGAATGGGCTTACAATAACAAGCAGGAACTGCTTAAAATAGGGAAAAAAGCCGGGGAAGATATGAAAAACTTTACCTGGCAAAACAGCGCGAAAAAACTTTTAGAAATTATCGGAATACAATGAAAGCAATTTTATCGGAATATCTTTTACGGACAGTTTCAAAAATTATATCCAATATCGGCAGTGTTAAGTTTGAACAGCCTGATGAAAAGATAAATAACGATTTGCAGATTCTAAATGATTTTCCAGCAAAGCATTATGTACTTTTTGCCGGCTTTGTTAAAACACTCGACCCGGCAGTGGTAACTGTTTTTACCGACAGATTAGATGAATTGACTTTGGTTTCGTTAAA
>JAAYAN010000122.1 GCA_012719345.1 Ignavibacteria bacterium
CTTAACAACACAGACTTTACATTATACGAGTGTAGAAATGAGTATGTTAGTATTCTAGAAATCTGCATTGAACCTTATGCAATCTTTTGCCTGCAAATAATCTTATATAAATAAACTTATACTTTTAAACAAAAATAATAGAGGATAACTATGAAAACAACTTTGTTGTTAATGGTTTTATTTTGTACAAACATATTTGGACAATGGGCGCAAAATATTAATGCTAATATTGATGCTGCGGTAAATGACAATAACGGTTACATTTATGTTGCCGGAACTTTTGTGGGAACCGTTGATTTCGACCCTTCTGAAGAAGTTACAGAATTTACATCTATTTCTTATTGTGGAAGCGATATTTTCTTTGCAAAATACCGAGCCTCTGATGGCGCCCTGATTTGGGCTAGATGTATTCAAGGATCTCATTCTGATGTGGTTTATTCGATTGCTGTTGATGAAAGCAGTAATATTTATCTGACCGGAATATTAAATGGGACGACGGATTTTAATCCCTCAGAATCAATATATGAAAATCTGTCATCCCAGGACCCTTATTACGGCGATATTTTTATCGCTAAATACACCGGTGCAAGCGGATCTTACATTTGGGCAGAGTCTTTTTCCAGCGAAAGTTATACGCCTGACAATTGTACTAAAATTATAACAGATAATAGCAACTATTTTTATGTTACTGGTTGTTTTAACGGAGAAATTGATTTCGACCCGTCTTTGCAAGCATACAATTTAACTGCACCTCTTAGCGGCAATAGTTTGTTTATTGCAAAATATAACAAAACCGATTGTTCACTTGTTTGGGTCAAAAAAGTTGACGGATTTCCAATTAAATCATATTCAATAGCACAGGATAATAGTGGCAACTTGTATATTACAGGAGAATTTAAAGGAGCTGCTGTCTTTAATTCCGGAGAAGCAGCAATTACAATAGCTTCTAATACTGAAAGTTTTACAGATTTTTTTATTGTAAAATGCTCTGCTGCAAACGGCTCTTTTATTTGGGCTGAAAACTTCGGCGGACCTATTGGCGAAACAAGTTACAAAATTTCGTGTTTTAACAATAATTTATATGTTTATGGAAGATTCTACAGAGAAACTGATTTTAATCCTTCGGAAGGGGTAGTTGTCAATCTTGATCACACAAAGTATGATAATTTTCTTGCAAGTTATAGCGGGACAGATTGTTCTTTGAATTGGGCAACAGGGTTCGGCTGTAATATCAGGGATATTACAAACGACAGTGAAGGGAATATTTATTTAACAGGTTCTTTTACAAAGAAAATTGATCTCGATCCTTCTGACATTGATTCACTTGTTTTTACTAATGTTGCTTTCGGAGATGTTCTTTTTGCAAAATACTCAGGAACAGATTGTTCACTTATATGGGCAAAAAGCCTCGGTTCAAAAAAATTAGAAGAAGGAAAAACAATTTTAACAGACCTGAATAACGAAGTTTTTGTGCTTGGAAGCATACAAGATACTTTGGATATGGATCCGGCAGAAAATTCTTTTTATCTTACCGGAAACGGTAATTTTATTGCAAAATATCTTCAGTCTGGTTTGCTTCCTGTTGAATTAACTTCTTTTTCAGCGTCTTTTATCAATAATTGTATAAGTCTATTGTGGCAGACTGCAACAGAAGTGAATAATTACGGGTTTGAGATACAAAAACTGGCAAAGGGCAAAGCGCAGAGCGCCGTGCCTACCAGTCAAAAGCCTGGTTTACAAACCGGCAGGCAGGCAGAGTGGGAAAAGGTTGGCTTTGTAGAAGGGGCTGGAAATTCAAATAGTCCTAAAAAATACTCGTTTACTGATAATCTTACTCTTACTTCTTACTCCTACTCTTATAGATTGAAACAAATCGATCTCGACGGTTCATTCACATATTCAAACGAAATTACAGTTGATGCAATAAATATTCTGCCGGCAGAATACTCTCTTGAACAAAACTATCCTAACCCTTTTAATCCTTCTACAATGATCAGATACCAATTACCAATAAGCAATATGGTAAGTCTGAAAATTTATGATATTCTGGGAAGAGAAGTAGCAACCCTTGTAAATGAACAACAGGCA
>JAAYAN010000123.1 GCA_012719345.1 Ignavibacteria bacterium
CAAGCCGGGTATGTTGAATTATATAATTGCTACAGCGAAGAAACCGCTGAAAGTATAATCAGCTATTTCAGCGCTCTGCCAAAAGAAGCCTCTTCCGACTTGAAACTGCTTTTATCATATCTATACCTGAAACAGGGCGCTGCAGAAAAGGCAAAACAAGTAAACGAAGCAATAGTTGCAACCGATGAAAACAGCGATTTATCGGTAAAAGCAAACCTGAATAACTTTTACATTGCGTTATATACCGAAAACGACCCGGATGAAGCGGTAGATATTTTGTTGGGAATGGTAGATAATACAAAATTAGCAAAAGCATCCGAATCGAGCGTTGGAGAAATGAGCGACGCTGAATATTCACTAATTCAATATTCAAAGATATACGACAAACAAATACCTGATTTGGAAAGACTAAAACAGGGCATTAAAACTTTGGCGGAAGGAAAACCGGATAAGTTTGAACTTGCTCAAAACTTCCCTAACCCTTTTAATCCTTCAACAATGATCAGTTTTCAATTACCAATAAACGGTTATGTAACTTTGAAAATATATGATTTATTGGGTCAGGAAATTGCAACGCTGGTTAACGAACAAAAATCAGCTGGCAAATACGAAGTCAAATTCGACGCTTCTGATCTCGCTTCCGGCGTTTATATTTACAGGATTCAAGCAGGTGAGTTTAATGCTTCAAAGAAGTTGATACTGCTGAAATAATTTTGAATTTTGCCTGTCCCGATTTATCGGGAAATGTTTAATTTTGAATGATTGTTTGCCCGGCAACTGTCGGGCTTTTTGGTTTAAAACAGATTAAAATATTTAATGGCAAAACCCTAAATAATTTTTATTTTAAACATCAGAAATAATTCTTTAATATATTCAATAATACAGGCGGAGTAGTTTATGAAAAAAATATTTTTGGTGGTTTTTGCATTTTTTAACTTTGTTCTTGCCCAAAACACGGGAACAATTAAAGGAATTGTAAAAGATAGTAATAGCGGTACCCCTCTTTTCGGTGCAAACATTTTTCTGGAAAAAACCAGCTATGGTCAAACAACTGATATTAATGGAAATTTTGAATTTAAAAATGTTCCAGAAGGAAATTATGTTCTGCAAGTCCGTTATATTGGATACGCGGAATATAAAGACTCGATAATTGTAACTAAAAATAAAACAATAACTTTGTCAGTAGAACTGAATGCTGAGGTTATTGAGGGCGAAAGTATTATAATAACAGGTCAAGCACTGGGTCAAAAGCAGGCAATAAATCAGCAATTTATGGCTGATCAAAACGCTGCCTCAGCACTTAGTAGATTGCCGGGTGTATCATTAATGCAGGGGGAGAATGTTGACAGACTAAAAAAACCTGATTGGAACACTGAAGAATATGGCAGCATTTTGGAAAATGATTTTAAATCTGTTTTAATGAGTCCGCTTTCAACTTTTTCGTTAGATGTGGATAACGCTTCTTATTCAAATGTCCGCAGGTTTATTATGGATAACCGGCTTCCATATAAAGATGCAATCCGGACAGAGGAAATGATAAATTACTTCGATTACGATTATGAAGAACCGGATGGTGATCATCCGCTAAAGGCAAATATTGAATATGCCGATTGTCCCTGGAACAAAGACACAAAACTGATTCATATTGGAATTAAAGCAAAAGTACTTGAAAAACAGAATGAGATTCCGCAAAATCTTGTATTCCTGATCGACGTTTCGGGCTCAATGAGCGACGATAATAAATTGCCATTACTTAAAAAATCTTTCAAACTTTTAGTTGAGCAGCTTGATGAAAAAGATAAAATATCAATTGTAGTTTATGCGGGCAATGCAGGTTTGGTTTTACCATCAACTCCCGGAAATGAAAAAAGCAAAATACTTGAAGTTTTAGAAAGACTGGAATCAGGTGGAAGCACAGCAGGCGGAGCAGGTATTCAGCTTGCATATAAAGTGGCAGCAGAGAATTTTATAAAGGAAGGAAACAACCGGGTAATTCTTGCAACTGACGGCGATTTTAACGTTGGTATTTCCAGCACATCGGAATTAGTTGATTTTGTTGGCAAGAAAAAAGATGAAGGAATTTTTATTACCGTGCTCGGTTTTGGAATGGGAAATTATAAAGATGACAGACTTCAGGAAATTGCCGACAGAGGAAACGGAAATCATGCTTACATCGATAATATTCTGGAAGCAAAGAAGGTTTTGGTAAACGAAATAAATTCCACGCTTTTCACTATTGCGAAGGATGTAAAATTACAGATTGAATTTAATCCGGCAAAGATAAAAGAATACAGACTTATAGGTTACGAAAACAGGTTACTGAACGATGAAGATTTTGTTGACGACACGAAAGACGCCGGTGAAGTCGGTTACGGTCATACAGTAACAGCAATTTACGAAGTTAAACCGGGAAAAGCTGCCAGCGATAAATCCTTTTCTGAACTTAAATATCAGGAATATAAATTACGCGATGATGCATCTGATTCCGACGAAATACTAACAGTAAAATTCCGTTACAAAAAACCGGATGGAAACAAGAGTATTGAATTTTCGGAAGTGCTTGATAAAGATGCCGAAAAATTTGAAGATGCTTCCGATAACTTAAAATTCGCTTCGGCAGTCGCACAGTTTGCACTTTTACTACGGGATTCCAAACACAAAGGAACTGCAAATTTTAATGATATAATTTCAACCGCAAAAGAGGCAAAAGGAAAGGATGAATACGGATACCGCGCTGAATTTATTCAACTTGTTGAAAGAGCGCAATTGCTTAAACAAACAGATGAAAAGAAATGATAAAATGGAAATCCGGCGCAACTGCCGGATTTTTTTTTCAAGTTCTTAAATAACGCTCATCTCAATTTTGTTTTTTATTGTTTCTATTGTTTCGCGGAAAGTAATATCGCTTTCAATCAAATTTTCTATTGTATTTTGAGCATGTATTACTGTTGAATGATCCCTACCGCCAAAATGAAGTCCGATAGTTTTTAATGAAGAACGCGTCATAATTTTTGAAAGATACATTGCTGCCTGTCGCGCAACAACAACCTCTTTTTTCCGGTTTTTTTCGCGGACTTTATTTTCATCAACATGATAAAACTCGCAGACAATTTTTGTAATAAAATCGATTGAAATATTTATTTGTCTGCCTGTAGCAATTTCTTTAACAGTTTTTTTAACCAGCTCAAAATCAATTTCCCTAGAATTCAAAGATGCGTTAGCCATCAGCTTAATTAAACATCCTTCAAGCTCGCGGATATTAGAAGTTATATTCTGTGAAATAAATTCCAATATCTGATTATTTAAAATAATTCCGTAAGTCTCTACTTTATTTTTAAGAATCGCAATGCGTGTTTCAAAATCGGGAGGCTGAATATCGGTGGTTAATCCCCACTGAAACCGCGATACCAACCTTTCATTTAATCCTTTCAAATCTTTCGGCGGCTTATCGGATGAAAGAATAATTTGTTTTCCCGCCTGATGAAGAGTATTAAAAATATGGAAGAACAAATCCTGCGTTTTTTCTTTTCCGATAAGAAACTGGATATCATCAATTATAAGCACATCCATACTTTTATAGAAATTTGAGAAATCGTTAACTGTATTGTTCTGAATTGCTTCAACAAACTCAACCGTAAAAATATCGGAGCTTAGGCAAATTACCTTTTTATCTGGAAATTTATCCAGAATTCTATTGCCGATTGCATGAATTAAATGAGTTTTTCCTAAACCCACTCCGCCGTAAATAAACAATGGATTAAAAGAAGTTTCCCCGGGGGTTTCACTTATAGCTACTCCGGCTGCCCGTGCAAGCTGATTATTTTCGCCTTTAATAAAATTTTCAAACCGGTATTTCGGATTAAGAAATGACTCGTGTGTTTGAACGTTTTCGGCAGGTTTTACCTTTACAACCGGACTTTCTTCTTTTACTGCAGCAGTAATAAACGGTTCAGAAGTTTCCTCGGCAATAATATAAGCTAACTGGCCGTTACTGCCTAATACCTGTTTGATAGTTTTATTAATAAGTGTGTTGTAATGCTCTTCAATCCATTCAACAAAAAAATTGTTGGGAACCTGAATTTTTAACGTACTTTCTGAAATTTCAAGAGGCTTTATTGGTAAAAACCATGTGTTGTATGTAATTGCCGGTAAATTATCTTTAATTATTTCGAGGCATTCTCTCCAAATTAATTTGGGTTCTTCTTTAATCATAATATCCGTAATATTTTCTTCCATAATTAATTATCCACAATTTAATAATTCGTATTTTGCTTCAACAAAAAAAGAATTTTAATTGCTTTTTCAAGTAAAAATAATTACAACTAAATAAGTGTAAGAGCATAACTAAAAACTTAAGTTATTGTTATTTAATAATTTAATTTTGTTGTTGTACTAAAGATAAACAGAAGTTGAAAATAAATCTAAAGTATCCGTCGCTTGTGAAACGTTTCACAAAATAAAGTTATAAACAAGTTATCAACATAGTGCACAACATTCTTATCTGATGTGAAAATATCAACAATTTTTCACTTGAGCAAACAAAATAATAAATAAAAATCTAAATGGTTATTTTGTAACAAAATAAACTTTTTATTAATGATTGATAAACAATACTGTTTCTCTTCATTCTTTTGTTATTTATATACTATATTTTTTAAAATGTGTTAAAAATACATTTTAGAACTTCCGAGTTATCCACAATATACATAATAGAGGTACTTTGTATTTTTACATTTTTCCAACAAAAAAAACACAATCATTGTTTTTGTTAACAACTTATTAACATTAAATGAGTTGTCCTAAGTAACCATATAATAATAACTTATGGCTTGTGTTTTGTTTAAATGAACAAAACATACTCACATAATTAAGGATGTCGTTGCTTTTTTTTTATGTGAAACGTTTCACAAAATGGATTTATCCACACTTTGTTAACATTTGCACAACTATCAAAAAATGTTATTCAAAGCAACCGTTTTTAAAGATTTAATTAGATTTTTTTATAGGTTTTTGTTTTAATTGACATCGATTTTTATAAATATGAGAGAATTATGCAGAAAATTACTATTACGGGCGGTGCGGGTTTCATTGGAAGTCATTTATGCAAATATTGGATAAGCAGAAATTTTCAAGTTACAGTAATTGATAATTTAAGATCCGGTTTCGAGAAAAACTTAAGCGGATTGAATAATGTAACTTTAATTAAAGAAAGCATTACCAGCCGTGCAGAAGTTTTTAAAGCGGTTAACGGCAGTAAATATGTTTTTAATATGGCGGCAATGATTTCTGTACCCGAATCTATGACAAACCCATTTGAATGTGTTAACATAAACGTGAACGGATTGATAAATATTCTTGATGCCGCAAAGGAATACGGTGTTGAAAAGGTTATTCACTCCAGTTCTGCTGCCATTTACGGAGAAGACCCCGAACTGCCAAAAACAACTTCAATGAGACCGAATCCAAAATCTCCTTACGGAATTACTAAACTTGACGGGGAATACTATTTAAATATGTATTCCGATTTTTACGGTCTTAAAACTACTTCTTTGCGATATTTCAACGTTTTTGGTCCGGGACAGGACCCAAAAAGTCAATACGCTGCAGCAATTCCCATTTTTGTTTATAAAGCATTAAATAACGAAGATATAACCATTTACGGAGACGGCGAACAGACCCGCGATTTTGTTTTTGTTGAAGATGTTGTTCAGGCAAATGTTCTTGCTGCCGAAAGCTCAATTCCCAAAGGAGTTTACAACGTTGCAAACGGAAAAACTATAACTATCAAACAGCTTGCGCAATTGATAATAGAATATACAAACTCGAAAAGCAAAATACTGTTTGCCCCGGAAAGAGCAGGCGATATAAAACATTCTCTTGCATCAATCGATAATACCGTTGCCGAGTTAGGTTTTTCTCCTAAATGTAATCTGGAAGACGGTTTGAAATCAACTGTTGATTACTTTATCGGAATTATGAAAAAATGAAAAAAATTCTGGTGGTTTTTACGGGCGGCACTTTCTCAATGAAAATTGATCCGGCTACCGGCGGAGCAGTTCCATTTTTTCATGGCGAGGATCTTCTTGAAATGATTCCTGCTGCCAAACAATTAGCTGATATTGAAATTTATAATTTCGGAATGTACCCGGGACCTCATGTTACTCCCGAGTTAATGTTTGATCTTTCCCGTGAAATTAATTCTTTTGCCAAACAGGATTACGACGGCTTTATTATCACTCACGGAACAGATACTTTGGAAGAAACTGCTTATTTTCTTGATCTTACTGTTTTAACCGAAAAACCGATTGTGGTAATAGGAGCAATGAAAACAAGCACAGAGCCGGACTGGGACGGACCAAAAAATCTGCTTGACGCTATTCATATAATCAATTGCGCCAACAGTTCAAATATGGGCGTACTTGTCTGCCTTAACGGCGAAATTAATGCTGCCAGCGAAGTTACCAAAACCCACACGGACGATCTGGAAACTTTTCACAGTCTCGATTTCGGCGCGATGGGATATGTTGACAGAGGCAGGGTAATTTTTAACCGCCTGCCCCGTAAATGCGAAAAGATACCTGTGGAAAAAATTAATCCTAATGTAGATCTTATTTTTACTTATGCCGGAATGAATGAAAGATTTTTCGCGTTTTCTGCCAACAGCGGAGCCGAAGGGATTGTAGTTGCTGCTCTTGGTGTTGGAAATATACCGCCAGCAGCTTTTAACGGTGTTGAATATGCCTTAAATAAAGGCATTCCTGTTGTTCTTGTTTCCCGCTGCCCCGCAGGGGAAACTATTGACAAATACAGCTATCCGGGTGCAGGAAAATGGCTTAAGAAAGCCGGAGTTATTTTTGCCGATTATTTAAATGGACAAAAAGCCCGTATAAAACTTATAATTACTTTGGGAATAACAAAGGACAGAATTGAACTTTCAAAATACTTCGAATAAAAAAGGTTTTTCTGAAAAGCTGAAGCCTTGGATCGGCTCGCTGATAATTTTACCGTTAGTTATCTATTATACATTAAATAAAGGACAATTTACTTTCATCGATTTTTTAAATCTTCTTATCCACGAAGGCGGGCATGGGGTATTCAAAATTTTCGGCGAATTTATTTATTTTGCCGGCGGAACAATAATGCAGCTTCTTATTCCTTTTTTGTTCATTATAACATACTGGCGTTTACAAAATAGGTTTGTTGTACAATTATCGATGGTGTGGTTTGGCGAAAATATGATGAACGTAGCTGTTTATGTTGCAGATGCCAGGGCAAGAAAGCTGCCTCTGCTGGGCGGAAATAAAGTCCGGCACGATTGGACTGTTCTTCTTCACAAATTAAATATGCTTCATTTGGATTTACAAATTGCCGAAATTATTTATTATCTTGCAATTGCTGTTTTTATTTGTGCCTTATTAGCGCCGTTATATATTGCGCGAAGCAAACGAATTGATCTTAAATTGAATTTGTAAAATTATGAAATATCTTTTTATTTTCCTTTTTTCCTTTCAGATTTTCGCTCAGTCTGAGCTTTCCCGTTTCGAAAAAATCTCTGCAAAAAACAATATTTCGCAAACTTCAGTAACTTGCGGAATTCAAACCCGGAATGGTTTTTTATGGTTTGGAACACAAGACGGGCTTAACCGCTATGACGGCAAATCTTTTAAGACCTACAGAAATATTCCATTTAATAAAAACTCGCTGCCCGATAATTGGGTACAATGTCTGTACGAAGACTCCGACAGCAACTTATGGATTGGAACTCATGCAGGAGGAATTTCTTTATTTAATGAAAATGATGAAAGTTTTACTAACCTTTTCAGCAATAATAAACTGCCTGAAAATTTGCGCTCGAATATTTTATGGACTATTAGTGAAAATGTAGATAATATCTTTGCCGGAACCGGTTACGGAGTTTACTCAATAAACAAAAAAACTCATAAAATTAACTATTTAAAAATAAAAGGCGCAAACATTTCGCCCGAATTTTTTCCTGCAGTAAATGCAATACATTCCGATGATAAATTTTTATGGCTTGGAACTTGGGGAAACGGTCTGGTTAAAATGGATATTAGCGGCAATTCTGCGCGTATATTCAGCTTTTCGGAAACTAATAACAATAGGAATCCTGATAAAATTAAAGTAATTAAAGAAATAAACGGTAAATTTTATTTAGGCACATCTAACGGAATTTATATTTTTGATAAGAAAACCGAAACTGCCGAAAAAATCGGTTTAGTGCCAAATGAATTAAATAACGAACCGGTTTATTCTTTATGCCGCGATTCAAAAGGAAATATTTGGGTTGGAACACATCATAACGGGGTTTTTCTTTTAAATGAGACAACCGGCTTTTTCCGAAATTTTTCTTATGTAAGAAACAACCCGAATGGAATATCCGATAACTGGGTTATGAGCGTTTTCGAAGATAAATCCGGCGTTATGTGGTTTGGTACCGGCTCGGGTATTTGCAAACTTGTTCCAAGCAAACACAAATTCCGGAATTACAATTATTTCACAACAAATTCTTCTTTCGGTGATTTCGAAGTTAAATGTACTTATCAAGATTCCAAAAAAAATATTTGGCTTGGAACCTGGAACGAAGGAATATTTCTTTTCGATTCTAAAACCGGTAACTTCAAAAATATTAAAAAAACTATTACCAACGGTTTGCAAAGCAATACCATTTGGAAAACATTTGAAGACAAGCAGGGCATTTATTGGATAGGAACCTATAACGGTTTATTTATTTATGATATTAAAACACAAAAATTTTCTACTGTCCGCACACCTGATTCTAATAAAAATCTTTTAATAAACACTAATATTTCAGATATTTTTGAAGACAGTTACGGTTTAATATGGATTGGAACTTGGGGAAACGGGCTTTTCAGTTATAATAAATCTACCGGCGAATATAAAATTTATAAACATCTTTATAATAACAGCAATTCCATAAGCAGCAATCTAATTACAACAATATGCGAAGATAAATATAAAAACCTATGGATAGGAACCGGCGGCGGCGGTATGAATCTTTTTACAAGTAACTCCGGTTATTTTACCAGGTTTATATCCGAAAGAGAAAACCCTAATTCGATAAGCAATAATTACGTAAAATGTATTTATACCGACTCTTCCGACCTTTTGTGGATCGGGAGCTGGGGCGGCGGATTAACACGTTATGACACAAAAAACAAAAAGTTCAAACACTTTACCGAGCAGCAAGGTCTGGCAAACAATATGGTGTTTGGTATTCTTGAAGATTCCAATAAAAATCTTTGGATAAGCACAAACGGGGGAATTTCAAAATTTAATAAAGAAACCGAGAAAATAATAAATTATACTGCCGAAGACGGTTTGGCAAACAATCAATTCAGCAACGGTTATTATAAACTTGAAAACGGCGATTTTATTTTCGGCGGAACCCAGGGTTTTACAATTTTTAATCCCGATTCAATTAAAATAAATAAAACTGCACCCGAATTAGAACTGACTTCATTTAAGATTTTCAATGAACCGCTTGATCCGAAAAGATATTTAAATAAAAAGGAAATTGAATTAAATTATCACGAAAATTACTTTTCGCTTGATTTTGCTGTTCTGGAATTTACCAGCCCCGAAAAAAACAGTATTATGTACAAACTTGACGGATTAGATAACAATTGGATTGTAAACAGAAATAAGAGCGAAATACAATATACCAATCTTTATCCGGGAAAATATGTTCTGCGTGTAAAAGCAGCCAACAGCGATAATATATGGAACGAAAAAGAATACCGGCTGCTTATTAACGTAATCCCACCATTTTGGCTTACTAAATGGTTTGTTGCTCTTGTTTTTATAATTATACTATTAATAATAATAGTTGTTTATAAATACCGTGTAAATATAATTCAAAGGCAAAATAAACGTCTTGAGCAGCTTGTAAATGAACGAACAACAGAAATTCAAAATGAAATATACACGCACCAGATAACTGAAAAAAAACTGTTGGAAATAGTTGAAACCAGAGATAAGTTTTTTTCAATCATTGCACACGATCTACGCAGTCCGTTTACCTCTATTTTAGGTCACGCCGAGTGGCTTAAAGAAGAGTTTGAGAGTTTTTCACCGGCAGAAATGAAAGAATCTGTTACTAAAATATACGAAGGACTTAAAAAACTTTTCGGACTTACGGAAGACTTGTTGGAATGGTCAAGAATTCAATTAGGGAAAATTGAGTTTTCGCAAATCGATTTCAGCATTAAAGAAGCTGTTGAAGATGTTATTACAATGGTTCACTTTTATACAAAAAGCAAAAACATCTCCATTTCCAATAATATCAAAAATGATATCCGTGTATATGCGGATAGAAGAATGATACAAACCGCAATGCAAAATATTATTACAAGCTCTATTAAATTTTCAAAAGAATACGGCAGTATAAAAATATCTGCAACAAATTATGGCGACTATGCCGAAATAGAAATCTCGGATGACGGCATAGGTCTTTCAGAAGAATCAATTGAAAACCTTTTCCGGGTTGATGTTAGGCATACAACGCTTGGAACGGCAAACGAAAAGGGTTCAGGTCTGGGTTTAATTATATCGAAAGAGCTTATTTCAAAAAATAACGGCACAATAAAGGTAGAAAGCGAGCCTGCAAAAGGAACAAAATTTATGTTTACTTTACCTCTTGCAAATAATTAGTTTATTTTTTTTTGAAAGTTTTTTGAACTGAAATATAAAATTGTAATTCCCATTAAAAACAGAATTAATATTTCATCCCACAGAATACCAATGCCCACACCTTTTAAAATTATTCCGCGAATAATAACTATAAAATATTTCAGTGGAATTAAATACGAAACCATCTGGATAAAGTAAGGCATATTTTCTATAGGAAATGAAAAACCGCTTAAAAAAGTCATAGGCAGCATAACAACAAATATCGAGAGCATCATAGCCTGCTGCTGTGTTTTGGAAATTGTGGAAATGAAAAGTCCAAAACCTAAAAGAGAAAGCACATAAAAAAAAGAAGATACAAATAATAACAAAATACTTCCGCGGACAGGAATATTGAAAATTACCCGCATTGCTGTTAGAACCACAACCACCGAAACCATTCCTAAAATAGTAAACGGAATAAGCTTGCCGATAATTAATTGATGCGGTTTAATCGGCGTTACAATTAATTGCTCCATCGTGCCTATTTCCTTTTCTTTAACTATTGCCAGCGAAGTAAGTATTAAAGTTACAATCATAAGAAGAAGACCAACAATTGCCGGAACCATAAAATTGCGGGTTTTTAATGTCGGATTATACCAATTCCGCGTTTCCGCCGAAATAGTTGCGGGAATAAGTAAAGCTTTTCCGGATTTATCGCGGGCAGTTAGAACTATTTTTTGAGAATGTTCAGCAACCAATTTTATCATATATCCGGCAGCAATTGATGCCGTGTTTCCGTCGGATCCATCAAAAATTGCTTGTAGCTGAGCTGACTCGCCGCGGGATAATTTTGTGTCGAAATCTACAGGAAAAGACAAAACACAAATCACTTTTCCTTTTTCAATAAGTTTTTCAGCTTCTTTGTAATCATTTATGTAATACTCGATAGAAAAGTAACCGGACTGCTCAAGTTTCTCTATAAGCAATCGGCTTTCGGTTGTTCTATTCCTGTCTATAATTGCTGTTTTTACATTTTCCACGTCCATATTGGCAGCATAGCCAAGAAAAACCAGCTGAACTATTGGTGCAAAAAGAATAATTATAAACATTTTTGGGTCGCGTTTAAATTGAAGGAATTCTTTTTTTACAAAATGCAGTATTGTGTTCATTCTAGAGTTCCTTTTCTTTTTTTATGCTTATCAAAACAGCAAGTATAAGAAAAAATAATGTGTACAATATTAAATACATCAGTTGATCATAAATAGCAGAAACGCCAGCACCTTTTAGAATTATCGAGCGGCTTGCCGCAACAAAAAATTTTGCAGGAGTTATGTTTGTTATTATTTGAATTATTGGCGGCATACTGTCGATTGGAAAAACAAAGCCGGATAAAATAAACGATGGCAGAAAAGAAAGGAAAACTGCTATTGTAAATGCAACCTGCTGGCTATCTGCAACTACGCTTACAAAAATTCCAAGTATTATTCCCGCCAAAAGAAAAATTGAAGTTGTTAATAATAATAGAAGATAACTTCCTTGAATCTCGAGATTAAATAAAAGCATTCCGGCAATCAGGACAAGTATGCCATTAAGCATTGCAATACAAACATACGGAACCGCTTTTCCAAGCAGCATTTCTATTGTATTAACAGAAGAAACTTTAATCTGCTCGATTGTGCCGCGTTCTTTTTCTCTCACAAGTGAAAGCGAAACACTTACAACTGCGGTAACAATTAATATCATTGCTATTAAACCCGGAATTAAATATTTGGTTGTTTCCAAAGAAGGATTGAACCAAAAACGCGGCTGGAAATTGATTGGACTTAAACTCGTAATTCCAGCTTTTTCGGCAAAACCCGTTTGAATTTTTGCATTAAAGTTCATAGCTGCGGAAGTAATATAATTGTTAATTATCAGCGCGGTATTGCCATTTACGCCATCTACTAAAAATTGAAGCGATGGTTTTCCGTTATTTTTTGCCAATTCCGTGGAAAAGTTTTGCGGCACTACAAGAATAAGCTGTACATCCTGATTATCAAGCATTGGTTTTATATCAGAGTCTTTTTCGATGTAACCGGAAAGAATAAAATACTCCGAACTGATCAGCGTTTTTATAAACTCTCGGCTTTCTTTGGAGTTATCATTATCCATCACCGCAAGTTTTATGTTTTTAACATCAAAATTCACGGCATAGCCAAACATTCCCAAAAGAAAAACCGGAAAGAAAAACAGCACAAACAAGTATCTTTTATCGCGCAAAAGTTGCTTAAATTCTTTAATTATTATTGCGTTTATCCGCTTAATTGACATATCAACCTTTTTCGATTAAATGAATAAAAACATCTTCTAAAGTAGGAACAATAGTATCAATTTTTCTTATTCGAAAAGAATGTTTGCCTTCCAGCAAAGCCAAAACACTTTTCTTTGCAGAAACATCATCCAAAACGCTGATATGAAGATTATTTCCGAATATTGAAGTATCAAGAACGAAAGTTTCTTTTTCAAGAATTTCCATAGCTTCAACGGTTCTGTCACATTCTATATCAATTATTTTATGATTGATATAATTTGTTTTCAGTTCTTCCGAAGTTCCTTCCGCAACAAGTTTTCCGGCGTTTATCAAAATAATATTGTTGCAAAATTCTGCTTCCTCGAGATAATGTGTAGTCACAAAAACGGTTGTTCCTTCTTCCGAAAGCTGATTTATTAAATCCCAAAAACTTCTCCGGGAAATCGGATCAACGCCGCTTGTCGGTTCATCCAGAAAAACAATTTTTGGATTGTGAATTACAGCCGTGCCAAGCGCAAGCCGTTGTTTTATTCCCCCGGGAAGCAAACCTGTAAGCAAATTTTCTTTTCCTTTTAAGTTTGCAATTTCGAGCACCCAGTTTTTTCTTTCTCTAAAATTAGAACCAGATAATCCGTAAACTCCGCCAAAAAAATCAATATTTTCCTGCACGGTCAAGTCGTTATAAAGTGAAAACCTCTGCGACATATAGCCTATGCTGCTTTTTACTTTATCCGGTTCAGAATTAATACTGAATCCTCCTACAAGCGCATCGCCGGAAGTCGGTTCGAGAATTCCGCAAAGCATCCGGATTGTTGTAGATTTACCAGCGCCGTTTGCCCCGAGAAATCCGAATATTTCACCTTCTTTTACATTAAAGGAAATGTTATCCACCGAAACAAAACTGCCGAATTTTTTAGTGAGATTATTTACAGTAATTGAATGCATTTTATAAATCCCTTCCAATGGCATTATAATATTCGGCAAGCGAAATTGCAAAATCGGCAATTGTATTATCGCGGTTGGTTTCTGCTTCAAGCAAAAGGTTTTCGGCATCTATAATTTCGGCGCTTGTAACTAAATGAGCCGCGTATTTTTTTTCAAGTATTCGTAAGTTTTCCTGCGCAGACAAAATAGAGGTATTTACAAGTTCATATTTTTCAATAAGTTTTTTAGCTTCAAGATATTTCGTGTAGATTTCAATTTTTATATTATTCAACAATTCGGTACGCGATAATTTCAATTGTTCCTGAATGTATTTGTTTTGTGCAACTTTCGAAGAAGTGTTTCCCCAATCCCAAAATGTCCATTTTAATCCGATTCCAACATCCCAGGTATCGTCAAATTTATCTTTCATCGGAAAAATTTGCTGATTCGGACAGCTATAATAATAATCCCCGAAAGCAAAAATATTGGGCAAATAATCGGCGCGCGCTGCTGTAATCATCTCACCGGAAGAAAGAATATTAAAATCAATCTGTTTAACTTCGTTCCGCAAAATTGCCGCTTCATTTATTTTAGCGATTTCATCATCCGTAAATTCATACAAAACGGATGTTGATGCGCTGATAGTTGTTTCGTTAAAAATATCCACGCCGATTGTTTTATTAAAAACTGTGCGGGCAATTGTGTTTAAATTATTGGCTTCGGTAAGTTTTATTTTCAAATTGGAATATTGAACCTCAAGCTGCAAAAGATCATTTTGGGTTGCAAGTCCATTGTTTACAAACGCCCTAGTGTTTTTAAGATGTTCTTCGAACGCGATAATTTTACTGTTAAGCAGATTTACAAGATTCTGTGTTTTTGCATAATTCCAAAATGCTTTTGTTACAATAAGTTTTTGATCGTTTATTTTTTTTGAAAGCTGAATTTCAGCAGCGGTTATCTGGTAATCTGCCGAACTTTTAAGGGAAGCTAAACGGAATCCTGTAAATATAGGCTGTTCGAAACGCAGACTAAAATTGTATCTGTTTGGAATTGATTCCATTATAGTTATTGGCTGAGGCATTCCTGGAAATGCTAAACTGAATTCCGGTGTTTCGCTTATCCTCGTGTAACTTGCTTTTAAACTTAATTTTGGCAGCCTCTGCGAAGTTATTTCCCATTGTTTTTCTTTCATTTTGGCAAGTTCTTTTTCTGCAATTTTAATTTCAGCGCTGTTTTCAAGGCAAAGTTTAAAACTTTCTTCGAGTGTTAAAGAACCTGATTGCGCGTTGATAAGCGTCAAAAATAATATTGATAATAATATATGTTTCATAGTTTTTCCGCGTTTTTCAATTGTTTATTAAATGAATAAAAACGTTTTCTAAAGTGGGTGTAATAATTCGTGTTCCGCTGATTTTAATTTCGTTCTGATTAAAAATATTCATGATTTCATCAATATTTTCCTGCCGGTTTTCAATCATTATGTTTAGCCGGTCACCAAATAGCTGGACTTCCAAATCGCCTGATTCTTTTATAATTTTATATGCTTTCCGCGAAGGGCTGCAAACAACTTCAAGAATACTTTTCCCGATTGATTTCTTAATTTCTGCCGGAGTATCGAGCGCTATAATTTTTCCATCGTTCATTAAAGCAACCCTTGTGCATCTTTCGGCTTCGTCGAGGTAGGGAGTCGTCATTAAAATTGTAATACCATCTTTTATTAACCCGGAAAGTATTTTCCAAAAGTCTCTGCGCGAAACCGGATCTACCCCAGTGGTCGGTTCATCAAGAAATAAAATTTCCGGTCGGTGAATAAGGCTGCATGCCAGCGCCAGTTTTTGTTTCATTCCGCCGGAAAGATTATCCGCAAGTCTGTCGCGGAAAGGAGTTAATCTCGTAAATTCCAGTAACTCGTTCCTTCTTTCCGAATAATCAAAAATGTTATGAATGTGAGCGAAAAACTCGATATTCTCATCTATTGTTAAATCTCCGTAAAGACTGAATTTTTGTGAAAGATAGCCGATTTTGTTCTGGATAAAGTTTTTATTTTCCTTAATATTCTTTCCTAAAAGCGATAATTTGCCTGAGTCCGGTGAAATCAATCCGGTTAACATTCTGATTGTTGTGGTTTTTCCTGCACCATCCGGACCAACCAGCGCGAACATTTCACCTTTGTGTATTTCTAATGAAATTCCTTTAACGGCTTCAACGCTGCTGTAATTTTTTTTAAGGTCTAATATTTCTATTATGTTATTCATTTTTTAATTTATAACTCTTTTCCTATTTCCCTGCATTAATAATTATTTCCGCATCAGCGGGCATGCCGGCTTTTAATTTTTCTTCGGCATTTTCTATCACAATTTTTGTCCCGTAAACAAGCTTTGTCCGCTCGTCTTTGGTTTGAATATTTTTAGGTGTAAATTCAGCTTCAGGCGAGATGAATGTTACTTTTCCATTAAATGGTTTATGTTCAAAACTATCAACAAATATTTCAGCGGATTGTCCGGTTTTAACTAAACCGATTTCCGTTTCAGGAATGTAAATTATAATTTCTGCTGTTTTCGTGTTTGCAAATTTAAATAAAGCGCTGCCGGGATTAGTATTTTCGCCGTTTTCGATAAGTATATTTAAAAGTGTTCCATCAAAAGGTGCGGTTACAAAACAGTCATCCATATTTTTCTTTATCATCGAAAGCGCTGCTTCGGCTTGAACAAGCATTGCTTTGGCGTAATCGATATCTTCTTTCCGCGCAATGTTTTTAATCTTTTCAAAGTTTTTTTCAGCAGTATTGTACTGCGATTTTGTTAATTGAAAACGGCTATCGGCATCGTCAAATTGTTTTTGCGTAATTGCTTTTTCTGCAATAAGCGATTTCATTCTTTCGTAATCGGCAGCAGCAAGATTGTAGTTTATTTTTGATTGATTTAACTGTTCTTCTGCCATTAAAATATCTTCTTGCCGCGAACCGATAACGAGCTGATTGTATTTTGCTTTTGCCGCGTCGCGGGCTGCCTGTGCCTGCAAATATTTCATATCAGTTACTTCGTGGTCGATAATTATCAAAGTATCGCCTTTTTTGTATTCACTTCCTTCTTTTGCCGGAATTGATAAAACAGTGCCCGAAACTTTTGAACTTATTATCGATGTGGAAAATTCGATTGTTCCTGTTCCTTCTATTCTTTCTCCGCTGTTATTGCCGTTGCAGGATGAAATTATTATTCCTAAAACTACTATTAGAATGATTAGCTTTGTTTTCATATTAAAAATCCATTGTTATTTTATTAAAAACTTCTTGTCCTTTTTTTGTTAACATTCCGCTTATAAGAAACATTAGTGCTGATTTTCCAGCTTCACCTATCGATAAATTATTATTCAATATGAAATCAGGATTTATAACAGCTCTTGCACCAGAAATAAAAACCGTAGTAATAATTTGATTTGGAATTTCCTTTATAAATCCTTCATTTTTCCCCTGATCGAGAATAATACTGAAGTTTTTTAATAGTCTTTCTTTCCGGAATTTATCAATTTTTATCCATAAATGCGGAGTGTGCTGCTTGAGATCATTCAGCATTTTATTGTTAATACTTAAAATATCATTTATAATAAATTTGCCAACGGCAACAAGTTTTTCAAGCGAATTAATATCTCGTTGCAGAATTTCATCGTGAGCAATATTTACTCTTTGCAAAGTTTCTTCAATAAGTTCGTTAATTATAGATTCTTTCGAAGGAAAATATTTGTAAATGGTTTTCTTGCTTATCTTCATTCCCGAGGCAAGCTCATCCATAGTTATTTTATAAAAACCTTCTCTGTAAAAAACCTCTTTCGAATACTGCAAAATTTTTTCTTTCATATACACTGGAAACTGTTTTAGTATTTATAGTTTCCAAACTAATAAAAGGAACCTTAAAAGTCAATTATAATTTATATAAACCTGCTATTTTTTTGTTTATAACTTGTTGGTAACTCAAATTTATAATGTTAATAACTTATAAATTAAATGACCTTTGTTAATATCTTTTTTCTAATCAAAAACTTATCAACAATTTACTTTTTACTTTTTATTTATTTTTCATTCAAAAACACATATTTTTCCAGTTATCAACATATTAACATCTTTATAACAATAGCTTTAGTTTAAATAAGAAAAGTATATTCAATAAATAGTGTGTTGATAAAATTAATATTAAAAATTAAGCAATAGCTTTACATTGTTTATGACAAAATTTTTTGGTATTTTTAATTATAATTTTTGGAGAATAAGATGGATTTCAAGGTAAACAGCAAGCAATTAGAAAAGCTTTTAACCAAAATTATTCCTGCAGTGCCTACAAGAACCCCTATGACAATATTAGAAAATTTCCTTTTGGAAATTAAATCTGGGTTATTGACAATATATGCAACGGATATGGAAATTTCTCTAAAATCTTCGATTAATATTGTTTCGGAAAAAGATATTAAAATCGTTGTTCCTGCGCGAATGTTATACGAAACAGTCCGTTCATTTAAAGATACAAGCATAGATTTTACCATTTCCGAAAATAAAAAACTCATTCTTAAAACATCTACTGGTGAATATTCTTTTTCTTACATTGACGCAAAAGAATTTCCAGAAATTCCTTCATTTCCGCAGCAGGAAAACGATGTTGATATAAACGAATTTAATATTTCGGGAAATGATTTAAAAGATGCTTTTGAATTAACAGCTTTTGCTATGAGCAAAGAAGAAATGAGACCGGCAATGACCGGAACACTAATTTCTTTTAATGAAGAAGGTATAAGATTTGTGGCAACAGACGGACACAGACTGGTTAATATGCTAAAAACGGGTCATCAAACCAATATTAACGAACAGTATATTGTACCAGAAAGAGCTATTACTGTGTTGCTTAAAATATTGGATGATAAAGAAGTTAAAGTTTTTGTTAATAAAACACACATTTCTTTTGTATTAAGCGATATTGAACTTATTTCGCGCTTGATTGGGCAAAAATACCCCGATTACCAAAGTGTAATTCCAGTAGAAAATGAATTTGCCTTAAAAATTAATACAAAAGATCTGCTTAGTTCAATTAAAAGAATGATGATTTTTTCACCATCTAATTCACGCAGAGTAAAATTTTCTATAAACGCAAATTTGGTAGAAATATCTGCTGAAGATGTAGATTCAGGTTCAGCCGGAAAAGAATCTATTATTTGCGAATACAGTGGCGACCAAATAGATATAGGCTTTAATTCTTCTTATGTAAGCGATGTTTTAAGTCATTTAAATTACGAAGAAGTATATTTTAAACTTCATTCATCAACAAAAGCAGTAATAATTAATCCAGATAAAAACAAGGAAAACGAAAATCTGATGATGCTTTTAATGCCGGTCAGACTAAATAATTAGTATGATACTGGAAGAATTAAGATTGATAAATTTCAGGCTTCACACAAATACAAAATTAAAATTTTCTGATAAAATAAATTACATAGTAGGCGGCAACGGTCAGGGAAAAACATCAATACTGGAAGCAATTTATTATATTTGCACTTCCAAAGGCCTTAATCAGAACAACGACAGCGAAGCCGTAAATTTTAACAGTAATTCATTCGAAATAAAGGGAGTATTTTCGGACCTAACAAAAAATGAAAGCCGTTTGTTTTACTCTGCCGAAAACAAGAAAAAAGTATTGTATCTAGATGAAAAACAGGTATTCAGGATATCGGAGTTTATAGGAAAATTTCCTGTTGTTACAATAACTCAATCAGATCACGAAATTACTGCTGGATCGCCGGCAGAACGAAGAAAGTTTGTTGATTCTGTTATTTCTCAGGCAAGCAACACTTACTTGAAAACATTAGTGGATTATAATAAAATATTAAAAAATCGCGCAGCTTTATTGAATCAAATAAAAGAAACCGGCAGAAAAGATTATATTGATGAATTGGATTCGTGGAATGAATCGCTTATAAATAACGGCACATATCTTTTAAAAAACAGAAATCAATTCGTTGAAGAATTTAAATTATATCTTGATAATGCATATAAAAACATTCTTGATGAAAATGAAAAACCAGGCATTGAATATAAAACTTTATGCAGCAGTATAGAAACAGAAGAAATTAAAAATATTTTTCAGAAAAAGCTTGCAGAAATAAAAAAAGAAGAAATAATTCGCGGGGTTAATTTAATAGGACCGCACCGCGATGATTTTATTTTTTATATAAATAACTTGGAAATAAAAAAATACGGATCGCAGGGACAGAATAAAACATTTCAAGTTGCATTGCGCTTCGGCGAGTTTTTCTATCTTAAAGATAAATTAGGAAAAACGCCTGTATTTTTAATGGATGATGTTTTCGGTGAGTTGGATACTCAGCGATCGGAAAGAATAAGCTCTTTTTTAAATAAAACCGGACAGACCTTTATAACAATGACAGATTTTACAAGATTCGGCGAACTATATAAAAGCAGTGAAGATAAATTGATTTATGTAAAAAAAGGCGAAGTTTCGTATGCCTGACAATTTTAAAAGTGTTTCCGATGTTATTAATCAGTCCGAAGAATTCAAAAATGTAATCGGATTTATAAAAGATTACGAATTGATAGAAAATTTTGGTAACATTTTTCCGGAATTAAAGAAAGTTGCGGTTCCGGTTAAAATAATTAAAGGGTTGCTTTATCTCCGTGTGGAAAATTCTGTTTGGAGAAACGAGCTAAAAATAAGACAGGAATTAATTATATCGCGGATTAACATAGCATTTAACCGCGAAATGGTAAAAGGAATAAAATTTACAGCATAAAAAAAGGCAGGTGTTAAATTGTCTTCAGAAAAAGAAAATCAGAATTATACCGCGAAAAACATTAACGTTTTAAAAGGACTTGAAGCCGTAAGAAAACGTCCGGCAATGTATATCGGCGATATAAGCGCGCGCGGTCTTCACCATCTTGTAAACGAAGTGGTTGATAACAGCATAGATGAAGCGCTGGCTGGCTATAACGATTTTATAGGGATAACAATTAATAAAGATGGAAGTGTTACGGTAGTGGACAGAGGACGCGGAATTCCAGTTGATATTCATCCGATAGAAAAAAAATCGGCGCTAGAAGTTGTTATGACAGTACTTCATGCAGGAGGAAAATTTGATAAAAATTCCTATAAAGTTTCGGGTGGTCTTCACGGAGTAGGTGTTTCTGTAGTAAATGCATTAAGCGAATGGTGCAAAGTTGAAGTAAAAAGAGACGGAAAAATATACGAACAGGAATTCCGCAGAGGAATACCGCAATACAATGTGAAAGAAGTAGGAAAAACAAAAAAGAACGAAACCGGTACAACTGTTACCTTCTTACCAGATAAAGAAATTTTTACAACAACAAAGTTTAAGTTCGAAACCTTGTCCGAAAGAATGAGGGAATTGGCATATCTTAATAAAAATATAACAATTCAAATTCGCGATGAAGAGGATAACGAAGAAGTAACATTTCAATTCAAAGGCGGAATAGTAGATTTTGTTAAATATCTTGATGAGTCGCGCGAAGCTCTGCACAAACCGGTTTATATAGAAGGGCACAAAGATAATACGCCGCTTGAAATTGCATTTGAATACAACGGAACATATTCGGAAAACATTTTCACTTATGTTAATAACATCAATACACACGAAGGCGGAACACATTTAGTTGGATTTAAAACTGCCCTTACAAGAACATTGAATAATTATGCCGTTAAAAATAAGCTGATTAAAGAAAACAGCAAAATATCATTAACGGGAGATGATTTCCGTGAAGGATTAACAGCGGTAATTTCTGTTAAAGTTATGGATCCGCAGTTTGAAGGACAAACAAAAACAAAATTAGGCAACAGCGAAGTTAAATCAATAGTAGAATCTATTGTAGGAGAAAAATTAGCTGAATATCTCGAAGAAAATCCTTCTGTAGGAAAAAAGATAATTGAAAAATGTACAAAAGCAGCAGAAGCACGTGAGGCTGCACGCAAAGCCCGTGAACTTGTAAGAAGAAAAAACGTGCTCGAGTCAATGAATCTTCCGGGTAAACTAGCAGATTGTTCTATTAACGATCCAGAACATTGTGAAATTTACATAGTCGAAGGAGATTCGGCAGGCGGTTCAGCAAAACAAGGCAGGGATAGAAGATTTCAGGCAATTTTACCTTTGCGAGGAAAAATATTAAACGTTGAAAAAGCAAACATTAACAGAATTCTGGAAAACGCAGAAATAAAAACAATGGTGACGGCTTTTGGTGCTGGATTTGGACTTGAGTTTGATCCGGAAAAATCACGATACGGAAAAATTATTATTATGACAGATGCAGATGTTGATGGAAGTCATATCCGCACACTTCTGCTAACGTTTATTTACAGGTATATGACCGCACTGATACAGGCAGGAAAAGTATATATTGCTCAACCGCCGCTTTACAAAGTAAAAAAAGGAAAACAGGAGTTATATGCTTTTGACGAAAAAGAACGGGACGAAATTATAAAGCGTTTTAAAAAAGCTGCCGGAGCAGATGACGATGAAGAAGAAACTGCGGAAATTGAGGGTATGCCTAAAGGAATAAACGTTTCACGCTATAAAGGTTTGGGAGAAATGAATCCCGAACAGCTTTGGGCAACAACAATGAATCCCGAAACGAGAACAATTCTTCAAGTAAATTTAGAAAGCGCAGCTGCGGCAGACAAGATTTTTGAAACTCTGATGGGAGACGAAGTTGAACCCAGACGAGCATTCATAGAAAAGCATGCAAAATATGCAAATATTGATATATAAAACTTTGTTAAAAAGAAGATAATAATATGACAACAATTTTTGAAAAAGTAGTACCAGTTTCACTCGAAGATGAAATGAAATCTTCGTACATCGATTATGCAATGTCTGTTATCGTTTCGCGTGCCCTGCCGGATGTGCGGGACGGATTAAAACCGGTTCACAGAAGAGTGCTATACGGAATGTCGGAACTGAGTTTAAGTTATAACAGACCGTATAAGAAATCAGCCAGAATTGTGGGTGAAGTTCTCGGTAAATATCATCCGCATGGCGATACTGCTATTTATGATACAATGGTAAGAATGGTTCAAGATTTTTCATTAAGATACCCACTTGTAGACGGACAAGGAAACTTCGGTTCGGTTGACGGAGATTCCGCTGCGGCAATGCGATATACGGAAGCAAGAATGGCACGTATAACAGATGAGATGCTTCGCGATCTTGAAAAAAACACTGTAGATTTTGCAAACAATTTTGATGAGTCCCTTCAAGAACCTACAGTTCTTCCAGCTTATTTGCCAAATCTCCTTGTAAACGGTTCATCAGGAATTGCTGTAGGAATGGCGACAAACATTCCGCCACATAACATTTCTGAAGTAGTGGACGGCGTTGTTGCACTAATAGAAAATCCTGCAATAACAATTGAAGAATTAATGAAGTTTGTTACCGCTCCAGATTTTCCTACAGGCGGTATTATCTTTGGCTACGAAGGTGTTAAAGACGCATATCTTACAGGAAGAGGCAGAGTAGTTATTCGTGCAAAAGCAAATGTAGAAACTCTTAAAAACGATAGAGAAAACATCATTGTAACGGAGCTTCCTTATCAGGTAAATAAAGCAAACTTGATTGAAAAAATTGCCGAATTAGTAAAAGAAGGAAAAATAACTGAAATATCGAATATAAGAGATGAAAGCGACCGCGACGGTTTAAGAATTGTTATTGAAACAAAAAGAGACGGTCAGCCGGATGTAATTTTAAATCAGTTATTCAAACATACACAAATGCAAGTTACGTTTGGCGTTATTATGCTTGCGCTTGTTGACGGCATACCAAAAGTGCTTACGCTTAAAGAAGTGATGGAACATTTTGTTAAGCATCGTATGGAAATTCTTATCCGAAGAACAAAATTTGAACTTGATGCAGCTGAGCGCAGAGCGCATATTTTGGAAGGATATATAATTGCACTTGATAATATTGACGCTGTTATCGAAACAATTAAAAAATCGAAAGACGTAGAAACTGCAAAAAACAGTTTGATGCACAAATTCAAGTTATCCGAAATTCAGGCAAAAGCAATTTTGGATATGCGACTGCAAAGATTAACAGGACTTGAAAGACAGAAAATTGAAGACGAATACAGAGAAGTAATCAAATTAATTGAAAGCTTGCGCGGAATATTAGAAAGTGAAGAAAAAAGAAAATTAATAATTGTTACAGAACTTAAAGAATTAAAAGAAAAATACGGCGATTCCCGGAGAACAGAAATAATCCGTGATTACCGCGATTTTTGTTTGGAAGATACAATTGCCCAGGAAGATGTTGTTGTAACAATATCGCACCGCGGATTTATTAAAAGGTTCCCGGTAAGCGGCTACAGACGGCAAGGCAGGGGCGGACGCGGAGTTACAGGAGCCGGAACGAAAGATGAAGATTTTATAGAACATATGTTTATATCGTCTTCGCATAATTATATTATGTTCTTTACTGACAAAGGGAAATGCTACTGGCTTAAAGTTTATGAAGTTCCCGAAGGCGGCAGAGCAACCCGCGGCAGAGCAATTCAAAATTTAATTGAAATTGAGAAAAATGAAAAAATAACAGCATTTGTTTCAGTTAAAGAATTTACCCCGGATAAATATCTTATAATGGCTACACAAAACGGAACGATTAAAAAAACAAATCTTTCCGCTTACGGAAATGTTAGAAAAGGCGGCATAATAGCTATAAATCTTGTAGAAAACGATAATCTTATCGAAGTTAAATTATCTGACGGATCGCACGACGTTGTTATTGGAACAAAAGACGGAGTTGCTATCAGATTTAACGAAGCAGACGTACGGGAAATGGGAAGAACCGCTACCGGAGTAAGGGGAATTAAACTGTCTAAAGGCAATATAGTTGTTTCGATGCTGGTTGTAAAATCGCCGACTACCCTTTTAGCCGCAACTGATAAAGGTTACGGAAAGCGCAGCGATATAAGCGATTACCGTATTACACGCCGCGGCGGAAAAGGTATTATTACCATAAAAACCGGTGAAAAAACAGGAAATCTTATCGCTATGAAAGAAGTAAACGATAACGACGAACTTGTTATTATTACAAGCGGCGGAATGGTTATCCGCCAAGGTATAAAAGAACTGAGAGTTATGGGAAGAAATACCCAGGGAGTGAGACTGATACGCTTGAAAGAAGGCGAAGTAATTGCCGATCTTGCAAGAGTTGTGGTTGATGAAAATGATGATTCTGCCGATAATGGGAACGGCGATGAGCCCGAAGATATAGGCGAAGAAACACTGTTATAAAATTAAAACCCGATGAAAATCGGGTTTTTTTATATTTGCGTGTAAACATATCTAAAATCAATAATAACGTAATGATTTTAATACTTTTTTTTAATAGTCTTAATATCTTAAAAAAATATTTTTAACAATTATAGGATTTAAAAATATGAAAAATTTGCTGATCTCTTTTATAGTTTTTGCTGCAATGTGTCAGTCAGCTTTTGCCGATTACCCCATTGCTTCTCATAGGTTTTTAGCTGATCCGGCTTCGCTGGTTTATAACGGCAGAGTTTATTTGTACTGTTCTAATGACGATGAAAATCCTTTGGGAGAAAACAGCTCGTATATGATGAAATCTTTAGTCTGCGTTTCGAGTTCAGATATGAAAAACTGGACAGATCACGGTATTGTTTTTCAGGTTCCGCGCGACGCAAAATGGGCAAACAGAAGCTGGGCGCCGTCGGTTATCGAGAGGAACGGCAGAATTTATCTTTATTTTGGAAACAGCGGCAACGGAATTGGTGTTGCTGTATCAGACAATCCGTTGGGCCCTTTTAAAGATCCGCTTGGAAAAGAACTTATAAGCATAAAAACCCCAGGAGTGTTACCAGCAAAACATATGTGGCTGTTCGATCCTATGGCGTTTATTGACGATGATGGTCAAGCTTATATTTATTTTGGCGGAAACGGCGACAGCAATGTACGGGCTGCAAAACTTAATACGGATATGATAAGTCTTGACGGCGATGTTATTAAATTAACAGCTCAGAACTTTTTTGAAGCTTCGTGGATGCATAAACACAATGGGAAATATTATTTTTCCTACTCATCAAATCCAAAAGCCGAAATGAGAATTGATTATATAATTTCGGACAATCCTGTTTCGGGCTTTGTTTACGGCGGAATTGTATCGAAACAGCCGCCGCATAACGATAATAATAACCATCAGGCAATATTTAATTTTAAAGG
>JAAYAN010000124.1 GCA_012719345.1 Ignavibacteria bacterium
GAACTTCCCTAATCCTTTCAACCCTTCAACTGTAATAAATTATTCATTAGCTAAAGAAGCTTTTGTTAAACTTGCAGTTTACAATGCAATAGGTCAGGAAGTTGTTACTTTGGTTAACGGCGTTCAGTCTGTAGGCGCTCACAAAGTTACATTTAACGCTTCATCTTTTAACAGCGGCGTTTACTTCTACCGCATCGAAACAGCAGATTTTACAGCTATGAGAAAGATGCTTCTTGTTAAGTAATTTTTAATTAGTAAATAGATTTTTAAGAGACTGTCCGTTTGAGTTTTCAGGCGGACAGTTTTTGTTTTAAATGAATTAAACAAACCTCCAATGTTTTTACTTGCCCCGATGTTTTGTTTATCGGGGAAACATTGGAGTTTTTACAAACCATATTTTGTTTTTCCGGGAAACATTTGAGGTTTGCAAATTAGGGTTTTTATATAAAACAACATCACGGCACTTTAAAATATTGAACATTTTTAGCCATAGTTTTACCTTTAAACAAAATGTATTTTTTGCAAGCCTTCAACATTATTTTATTTTTATTAACAGTTGCATTATCTTTTTTATTATTTTTTTAATATATTTCCGCAAATAGAAACTTATACTTTAACAATATCGGGGTTATTATGAAAAACATTTTATTGGTTTTATTTTTAATTTTTGCAAGCTTCGCTTTCGGGCAATCGTATCATACAATAATAATGAACGATACAACCATTGCTGAATGGAACGAAAATGAAAAATATCAATCAACAGATCCAGATTCAAAATGGGGAATGACTTGGGATGAAAATTATATTTATTTTTTATATGAAAATATATCTGAAAATTCATCAAATGGTTCTTATTCTTTAGTTTATATTGACACAGACCCTCAGCTTGATCCTTTAACCGGGAATGGTTCTTCTGCTGCAAATTGGTCGTACGATAGTGGAGGAAACATTACTTTATCTTTTAATGCTGATTACGAAATTGGATTTACTTCTGGCAGGAAATTTGCAAGACATTTTACGACAAGCTGGAATGACGTTAATATCGGCACAAGGCAGGATGTGGGCAACGATGTTGAATACAGACTATCAAGAGCAGATTTAGGAAATCCATCAAGTATCTATGTTACAATGTTTAGATGTTATAATTCCCCTGTTTATGATCACGGGTTCGCCTTTGCACCTACAACAAACAGAACCGGTACTGATGTAACTCATTATGAAGATATTAATGGCATTGCCAATTGGAGTTATTTTCTTGAAGCAAATTTAGGCGCAGCAGTTACTCCGTTTCAAGTTACGGATACCCCTCTTCCGGTAGAACTCAAATCTTTTTCAGCTTCAGTTGACGGAAAAAATGTTAACCTGGCTTGGCAGACAGCTACAGAAGTTAACAACTACGGATTTGAGGTTGAAAGATTAACGGTTAACGGTAAATGGGAAAAACTTGGTTTTGTTGCTGGCAAAGGCAACACAAATGCTGCACAGAATTATACATTTGCAGATAACAATGTTTCCGGTAAAGTTTCGTACCGCTTAAAACAAATTGATATAGACGGAAAATTTGAATACTCGGAAGTTGTTGCTGCTGAAGTAATTGCAAACGAATTTGTTCTCGAACAGAACTTCCCTAATCCTTTCAACCCTTCAACTGTAATAAATTATTCATTAGCTAAAGAAGCTTTTGTTAAACTTGCAGTTTACAATGCAATAGGTCAGGAAGTTGTTACTTTGGTTAAC
>JAAYAN010000125.1 GCA_012719345.1 Ignavibacteria bacterium
GAACTTCCCTAATCCTTTCAACCCTTCAACTGTAATAAATTATTCATTAGCTAAAGAAGCTTTTGTTAAACTTGCAGTTTACAATGCAATAGGTCAGGAAGTTGTTACTTTGGTTAACGGCGTTCAGCCTGTAGGCGCTCACAAAGTTACATTTAACGCTTCATCTTTCAATAGCGGCGTTTACTTCTACCGTATAGAAACAGCAGATTTTACAGCTATGAGAAAGATGCTTCTTGTTAAGTAATTTTTAGAGTAATTAGTAAATATATTTTTAGGCAACTGTCCGTTTGAGTTTTCAGACGGGCAGTTTTTATTTTAAATGGTTTTATTAAACATAGATTAATATATTAAACCTCCAATGTTTTTACTTGCCCCGATGTTTTGTTTATCGGGGAAACCTTGGAGTTTTACAAAAAATATTTCCCTTATAAAAAAGCATCTATACAGGTTAAGATCTAAGAAGATTAATAATATTATTTGAGATTGTCTCTCAGGATTTCTTAAAAACAATAAAGTACAAAAAGAGTTATGCTGCCGCCCAAAAGCGTTCCTGCAATAATTTGGGAAATTGTATGGACACCTAATTTCCACCTTGCCCATCCCAATAAAATTAAAAATGGCAGAAAAACCAAAGCTTTTAACCCGGCTGTAAAATAAACGCAGGAAAACGGAATTGCCGCCCCGAGCATATGCGCGCTGATTTTCCAATAATAATTTATTATTATTATTAAAACTGAACAGACAGCCAAAACAATCCACATAAGTCCTATAATTTTATGTGAACCCGATATATACGAAACCGAAAAAGCCGAAAGGCAGAATATCACACCGATAATATAAGGAACGGTTCTTTCTTCCTTAACCGTGGCATCGTCGTTTACAATTTTTCCTTTTTTGCGCATAATAATAAACGTAATAACCGGCAAAAGAAATCCAAACAATACCGGATTAATTATATCAATTGTAAATGTATCTGTCTGTTTGTTATATATAACAGCCAGATAAATGAATACAGCAAGCGTAAGCACTGGAGGTACCATTATATATGAAATAACACGGGCTGCTTTCATCAAGCAGTCCTTTCATTTTCGTTTTCCCGCATTTTTAACTCTTCCAGATAATTAAAAAGTCTTTCTTCCACCTCGGAATAAGTAACAAGCTTCATCATTTCATTTCTTACGTGCGAAATATTATGCAAACCTTTCAGATACGAAGTGTAATGTTTTCGGAATTCCAGCACTGCGCGCCTTTCTCCTTTTACCGGCACGGCGGATTTTATCTGCTCGAGCGCCGTAAATATTTTATCCTGATACGTTACCACGGTTTTAATTTCACCCGTTTCAATTAGCTCTTTAGTCTCTTTAAATATCCATGGATGAGTAATTGCTCCGCGGGCAATCATTACTGCATCGGCGCCAGTTTCGTCGAATGCCCGTTTTGCATCGTATGCTGTAAATATTCCTCCGTTAACGGCAACAGGTATTTTAACTATTTGTTTAACTTTACCTATCCAACTCCAGTCCGGTTCTCCCGAATGTCCTTGGCAGCGAGTTCTTCCGTGGATTGTAAGCGCCTGAGCTCCGGCATCTTCAATTCTTTTTGCAATTTCTTCTATAAGAATGCTGTTGCTGTCCCACCCGATACGTGTTTTTACGGTTACAGGAATTTTAACCGATTTTACAATTTCCTCTACCATTTTTTGAAGATAAGGCGGATCTTTAAGAAGTCCGGCTCCCGCTCCCCTATTTGCAACTTTTTTAACCCAGCAGCCGGCATTTATATCAATTAAATCGGGATTTTCCTGCTCGGCAATTTTTGCCGCTTCAATCATCGAATTCAGATTTTCGCCATAAATTTGAATTCCCACGGGTCTTTCAAAATCCGATATTTCAAGTTTCTTTCTTGTTTTTTCATTCGACCTGATAAGTCCTTCGGCATTTACAAATTCGGTGTAAACAACATCCGCTCCCATTTTTTTGCAAAGCTGCCGGAAAGAAATATCTGTAACATCTTCCATCGGCGCCAGAAGCAAAGCGTTTTTTATATTTATTTTTCCAACTTTAAACATATTTCTACTTATTTATTAAAATGAACTGATTTAAATACATTAAAAGATAAAACCAGAGCAAGCAAAGTAAATGCAGCTCCTGTTAAAAATGGGAACTGATAGCCGAAATAATCGAAAGAAAATCCTCCCCATACAGGTCCAATAACTCTGCCCAACGAAGCAATAGACTGATTCAAGCCCAGCACTGCTCCCTGTTCAGCTTCCGGGGAATACTTCGAAATCATGCTCATAATTATCGGCTGATTTATAGATGTTCCGATAGACATTATAAAAACTGCAGCCGATATTCCAATCAATCCGCCGCCGAAAGGAATAAGCGCAAGACCAATCATAATAAATATCAAAGCAGCCAGTACAAGCTTTTTCTCCTCGAATATCCGCGTCAAATATTTTATTCCAAAACCTTGTATTATCACTCCTACAAGTCCCATAATACCGAAAAGATACGAATTCTGCCGATCGGTAAAATTATGTACTTTCATTCCTAAAATTGCAAGGGTTCCGTGAATGTTTGCCACAGAAAACACTCCGATAAAAAAAATAAGAACAAGTACAGCAATTATAAAATTATCCTTTTGAAGTTTTAATGCATATTTAATATCAAATATTTTATAACTGATTTTTTGTTTCACACTATCTTCAGGAAGAGATTCCGGCAATACAAAAAGTGCAAATATAAATGCAATAAACGAAAATCCCGCGCTTGCATAACCTGCAACTGAATAACCGTATTCGGCAAGCAAACCGCCTATTACAGGTCCGAAAACAAACCCTAAACCGAAAGCCGATCCGATCATTCCCATTCCTTTTGCTCTTTCCTCTTTTGTAGTTATATCGGCAATGTACGCCTGAGCAACACCAATATTACTTCCCCCAATTCCCGCAAGTGCCCTCGAAATAAAAAGCATTAAAAAATTGTGAGAAAAGCTGAATAAAATGTAAGAACAACTTGTTATTAGCAATGTTGAAAGCAGTAAAGGTCTTCTGCCGATTTTATCGGATAATTTTCCAAAAAACGAATTAAGCAAAAACTGAACAAACGAAAAAACGCCTACAATTATTCCTATTCCGGTATCCGATATTCCTAAATCTTTACTTGCAAAAGAAGGAAGTATCGGAACAAGAATTCCGAAACCCATCAGATCTATAAAAACTGTAAAAAAGATTACTGTAAGTCCGGCTTTATTTTTCATACACAGAAATTAATTAAACGAAGGCTGTAAATTATTGATTATTAAGGAAAATAGCTTGAATATTTTATTTAAGAGGCATAATTTTATCAGAATATTTTGTGATTATATAACGGGTATCATTAAAACTTTGTATCATTGCAGAAGAATCTTTTTTTGAAATATATTCCGGATAAAGTCCTCCCTTAAAATTCTGCGAAATTATTTTGTATTCACGCTTTTCACCTGTATTGCCTTTATAAACCCAAACCGGCAGGTATTTTACATCCCCAAGCGAGAATTTTCTTGAAATATCCTGACGTGATATGCTGAAATTAAGTATTATGCCGCAATCGGAATATCTCCAGCGCTGATTTGAAATAAAATTACCTAGCGAATATGCTGTAAATCCGGTATCTATATTTGCGCTTGAATCTGAGTAAAAACGCACCGGCTGAATTACGTGAGGATGACTTGCAATAATTATATCGGCTCCGGCTTTTAATGCAATTTCTTCTGTCTTCCGCTGGTAATTATTTTCAGTCCTCTGGTATTCGTTTCCAAAATGGAAATATACTATTATCAGTTCGGCCCCCATTTCTCTTATTTTTCTTATGTCATTTGTAATTTTAGCCGAATCGATAACATTTACTGTTGTTTTGCTTTTATTTGATTGTGCTCCTAGGTTTGTTCCGTAAGTATATGCGGGAAAACCTATTTTAACTCCTTTTACTTTTACAATTCTATAACTTTTCAAGGAATCGTTTTTTACGGTGTAACCTGTGGTAAGAAATCCATATTTTTCTGTCTCTTTTATAGTTGATTCGAGACCATAGCTGCCATAATCGTAAATGTGATTATTTGCAAGATAAAGCAGGTCGAAACCGCAGCTTTTTATTGCTTTTAGATATTCTTCGGGCGAGTTAAAGCAAGGATATCCTGAATAAGGTTTTTCGCTGTTTACTACAGTTTCAAGATTCCCGACAGTAAAATCGGCTGATTGAAGTGTTTTCCTGACATATTCAAAAACAGGATTAAAATCATAACCGCTGTCAGTTTTTGCATAATCCCTTTGGGGAGAATGCATCATAAGATCGCCTATAAAATTAAAAGTTATTTCTGTAACTGTAACCGGTTTTTCTTGCGGTGCTTTTTTTTCGGTATGGCAAAAAGAAAAAAAGAAAGAGATTAGAATTGCTAAAGTGCTGATTATATATTTCATAAAAAAAGGTTACAATCGTTATTCAATTTACAAAAATAACGAAAGTAACCATGAAAACATTAAGATTTTTTACTAGCCTTTTTTTCTTGAATCTCAACACGCATATCCTGGGCTAAAGCCTTTAATTCGCTTAAACTTTTTCTTAAACGTGTGCCGGCAGCCGATTGCCCTTTTTCGTAAAATTTCTGAACATCTGCTTCCATCGATTTTACAAAGTCGATAAGATTATTGTATTTTTCGCTCATAACTACTCCTGTAATTTTATAGTATTATTAGTTATTTAGAATTTTCGAGAACAATTTCAGCAATATCTTTAACTTCCATTTTGTTCCCGTTTATTGTTTTAAAACCGTCATTCAGCATAGTCATACAAAACGGGCAGGCAGAAACAACTTCTTCGGCACCCGATTTTTCAATCTCTATTGCGCGGTTAATATTTATTTTTTCACTGTTTTTTTCTTCAAGAAACATTCTTCCGCCGCCGGCTCCGCAACAGAATCCTTTTTCATAATTCCTTTTTTGTTCAATAAAATAATTCTTATAAAGTAATTTAATAGGATTTCTTGGAAAATCATAAATATTATTGTATCTGCCAAGATAACAAGAGTCGTGATATGTTATTTTTTTTGTTTTTTCTTCTTCTTTTAATACAATTTTACCTGTTTCAATAAGCTCGTTTATAAATTCCGAATGGTGAAGCACCTTAAAATTTCCGCCAAATTGCGGGAAATCATTCTTCAGAGAATTAAAGCAGTGAGGACAAGCTGTTACAATATTTTTCACATTGTATTTCCGAATAGTCTGAATATTTTCGGTAATAAGCATCTGCGCAAGATATTCATTTCCCAGCCGGCGTGCAGTATCTCCGTTACATTTTTCTTCATTCCCGAGAATCCTGAATTTTATTCCTGCTTTATATAATATTTCTGAAAAAGCAGCCGACACTTTTTTTGCTCTTTCATCAAACGAACCTGCACATCCTACCCAAAAAAGCCATTCACAATCTGCGTCTTCGGCAAGGGTTTTAATTCCAAGCGGCTTTGCCCAGTCTGCTCTGCTGCTGTTGCTGAATCCCCATGGATTGTAAGAATTTTCAATGTTTCTGAATACTCCGTTCAATTCTGCGGGAAACCGCGATTCTGTAAGAACAGTATTTCTCCGGAGTTCATATATTGTATCGAGATGTTCAATTTCAACCGGACACTCGTAAACGCAAGCACCGCAGGATGTGCACGACCAAATTTCTTCTTCCGATGCATAATTTCCGAGAAGTTTTTTATCGCTTCCCGTTTTGTATTTTTCTTCAGATCTCTTTCTTATATCAGTTATTATTTTCCGCGGTGAAAGAGGTTTGCCTGTCTGCGCGGCCGGACAAACTGAATCGCATCTTCCGCATTCGGTGCAGGCAAATCCGTTAAGAATTTGCTTCCACGAAAGTTCATTTGTATCCGCTGCTCCATAACTTTCGGCATTTTCATCTTCCAGATTTATGGGATAAATCGAATATTTATTTTCCAATTTTGAAAAGAATACATTTGGAATTGCAGTGATTATATGAAAGTGTTTTGAAAAAGGAAGATAATTAAGAAATACAAGGATAAGAATGTTATGAATCCACCAGCTTGTTTCTAAAATAATATTGCTGTAATTTATTGCACCGGCAGGTAAAATGGCCGAAAGTATTTTTGTTATTGGGATTAATTCATTTCCCGGAATGAAATGATTTCCAGCGGCTGACTGAATATTCATCGTAACTACTATTCCCGCAATTAAAAACAGTATAATTAAAGCATCCTTATTTCCTGCTTTGCTTGTCTGAAGTCTTTTAATTCTAATTATGTACCGCCTGGCAATTGCGACTGCAACTGCAAATAAGACCAAAACTGAAAACACCTGATTTACAGTGCTAAAAATATAAGAAATGTTTTCAGGAAGATTAAAAGAAAAATTTGAATAAAATCCATTTAAAAAAGATTCTGTTACCGGGAAAAGGAATATTATAAATCCCCAGAAAATTGCTAAATGAATAAATCCTGCAAACGGCTGGCGTATTATTTTTATTTGCGCAAAACATAATACCGCAGTCTTTTTAATTCTTGCAGTTAAATTGTCCCATCGGTACTCGTCTTTACCCGTTTTTATTATCTTAATTTTCTTTTGCAGATTAAAAAGAAATATCCCTGAGGATATAATAAAAACAGCAGTAAATATTATATTTTTTAATTCCATCATCTAACTTTTAAATGCGTTTTCAAAAATGGGATGGTTAGTTCCAATAATTTTTCGAATGCCGGATTAGATTTTTCGAATGGATGATTTATATTGAAAGTATGACCGGCTTTTTCAATAATTTCCAGCTTAGTAAGATTTTTATCTGCCCAATTGTATAACTTTTCTGCTTCGGCAATTTTAACGGGAATATCTTCTTCGCCGTGTATTATTAGATAAGGGATGTTTATATTCTGCACCGCTTTTTTTATATTCAATTTTACTGCGGAATTTTTTTCTATGTCCTCCAGGAATGAAAGATTCATTTCAAAATCTTGCCCTGTACGAAGATTTGTTGTTTTTATAAAACCGTTTGTTCGCCATTCTTCTTTCTGTCGTTCAGAATATCGGTGAAAATTTGAAATTGCCGCCCAAGTAATTATGCACAAAGGTTTTACAACAGCTGATGCAAGCAAAGAAACAGCTCCGCCCCTGCTATGCCCGATTAGTGCAATACCTGAAGGAATAAATCCTTCAAAAAAACCGTTTTTAAGAATTTCGGATATTTCAATAATTTCATCAACTTCGCGGCTGTATGTGTTTGCTGCAAACTTCGCAAAATCCGTAAACTCGTTTGTGTTTTCACCAATTCCGTTATGCGAAAAATTAAAAGTTATAACAGTCAGTCCCGATTCCGATATTTTTCTTGCTGCAACAGGGAAAAATCCCCAGTCCTTAAAACCTTTAAAACCATGTGCTAAAATTACAGCAGGCTGTGTTCGGGTTAAATCGCCATAGACTGTAATTTTAATTTTATGTTTATCGGATGTGTAATAAGAAAAATCTTTAGACATACCGTCAAATATGGTTAAACAAGGCACTAATGTCAAGAAATTAGTCAAAAAGTTTTACATAATAACATTAAATTATTTAAATTATTTTATCATTTAAATAGTATTTCATAACTTATTGTTTATAATAAATATTTTTGTGCAAGAAATATTAAAAAGATAATATATTAGTTAAAATAAACACTAAAAAAAAATAGAAGATTATGTCGGGACTATTAGTAATTCCATCTATCGATATACAAAACGGGAAAATTGTTCGTGTTGTTCAAGGAATTCCTGAACTTGGAAGCTACAGCTACGGTGATGATCCGGTTGAAATGGCTATGATATGGCGCGCAGAAAATGCAAAATGCATTCATGTTGTTGATTTTAATGCATCTGCCGATAATTCGAAGACAAATTATGATATAATTGAGAAAATTTGTAACTCGGTTATAATTCCTGTTGAATACGGAGGCGGAATCAGGACTTTCCAGGATGCAAAAGATGCTTTCGATATGGGTGTTTTCAGAATTGTAGTCGGAACAATGGCATTCGAAAATCCCGATGATTTCAGAAAAATAATTGAAACTTTCGGAGCTTTACGCGTATCTGCCGCAATTGATGTGGTTTTCAATAAAGTTGTTGTGAAAGGAAGATCGCAATTAACCGGAATAACCGTTGAAAATTATGCTTTAAAATTAAAAGAACTCGGTGCCGAAAGATTTATTGTCACAGACGTGGGACGAAACGGAATGCTTACAGGACCGAATGTAGAACTTTCGAAAAAAGTAGCCGAAGCTACCGGTGGTAAAGTAACCCTTTCCGGCGGTGTAGGCGGATATTCAGATTTGATGAAAGTTTATAATGCTGTAAAATTTGGGATTGACTCTGTAATTATTGGAAGAGCTTTATACGAAAACCGTTTCCCTTGTCAAAAAATTTGGCGTAAAGCAGAATTCGGTATATTCAATTAAGAGGATTTTATGAATGAAGAAATAAAACTAAGCGGTTTATGGGCTAATATTTTTAAGACTGTGAGCGATAAAGACGACTTTGAAGTTGTAATTTCAGGTCTTCCCCCTTTTAAGGATTTGAGCAGAAAATATTTAAAAGAATTATTGAAGCTTGTTCATACAAGAACATATTCTGCCGGAGAAGTAATATTTTCGAAAGACGATCCCGGAATGGGTTTATTTATAGTGCGAATGGGCGAAGTTAAAGTGTTTCAACCTACTGAAGATGGGAAAGAATTTATTTTTGCAAATTACACGCGAGGCGATTTTTTCGGCGAGCTTGCCTTGCTTGATAATGAAGTGAGAACTGCTACAGCTGCAGCCGTTAAAGAAACTAATCTTGCCATAATTTTCAAACCCGATCTTGACGATTTTATAAACCAATATCCAAGGCAAGGACTAAAAATTCTTCGGGGTCTTTCGAAAATAATTATAACTCGTTTAAAATTGATTAATAGAGATCATCTTAACTTATATCAAAAACTTATTCAATTAAATAAGGAGACTGAAGATGTATTCGATAAAGAAAATATTAGTGCCGGTTGATTTTTCCGATTATTCCAAAAAGGCTCTTAATTTTGCTTCTGATTTTTCGCGGCAGTATAATGCCGAACTGTTGCTTGTATATGTTGTTGAACCAACTGTTTATCCAGCTGATTTCAGTATGGGTCAAGTCAGTATTCCTATGATGGATACAGATTTAACTGAACGCGCGCAAACAGAACTGGAAACACTGGCTCAAAAAGAAATCAATCCAAATATTAAACATCAAGTCATCATTAAATCCGGTAAGCCTTTTGTAGAAATAATTGAATGCGCTTCTGAGTTTGATGCCGATTTGATAATAATTGCTACTCACGGGCATACCGGAGTTGAACATCTTCTTTTTGGAAGCACTGCCGAAAAAGTTGTTAGAAAAGCTCCTTGTCCTGTTCTTACAATAAGAGAACCGATTAAGGGGTTTAAATTTAAGAGTTGATTTCCAATTAAATTGTCTGCTTTTTTATTAGTGTTTATATCTCTAGATAAAACACAAATAGAATGCTTACAAATAAGACAGATGTTTTTGAGCTAAATTCAATAGTTCTTAAAGCAACTTTTAAATTCTGCGGTTATTTTTTAAAACGTTCTTTGTATCTGCATTTTTTGCAAAGTATTTCAACTGCTTTATTTTTCGAAAAACCTTTATAAATGCTGTTTGCCCTTTCTGAATTTATAATTTCATCAAAATTTTTAATGAATATATTTCCCAAATTAATTATACCTTTTGCATCAAGACAGCATGGCACAACGGTGCCATCAACTAGGATTCCCGCTTGATCGCGCAAACCCAGGCAAAATCCTTCTTCATTTAAGAATGTATCAGATATTTCCGGCCAGATAAATTCTTTTTCAAAATTAATATATAGCCGCTCTTTTATCTTAATTCCGTTTGAGTCAATTTTCCCGCAAATTTCCTTATTTACATTCATCTTTTTCAAAATATCATTGATTATTTTTTTTTCTGATTCGGGCATAATACTATTTTCATCAAGATTCCAGAATCTTAAAGAAATTATTATTTTCGATTTTTGTAACGCCTCTTCTGCAAACCTTAAAATTTCCTCAGTATAAAATTCCGACGATATATTTTCGTTTGCACCAAGACTATGGACAGAAATATTTATTTGTCTTACTGAACCGGATTGAAGTAGTATTTCGCCCTTTTCTTTCAGCAGAGTACCGTTTGTAGTAATATTTACAAATAAATTATATTTATTTGATAAATCAAGAATTGTCTTTATTTCAGGATGCAGCAGCGGCTCGCCTTTTATATGCAAATTAATATAATCACTAAATGGTTTTATCTGCTTAAGAATATTCTCAAATCCGCTTGGTTTCATAAATTCAATTTTACGGTTATGAGGCGGACAGAATGAACATTTTAAATTACAGGCATTTGTAATTTCGATATATATTTTTTTAAATTTCCGGATATTGTTCATAAGCAGGACAAACTTTATTTTATGGATTCATTTAATTTTTATATTCGCACTTGCATCTTTTGCAAAACGCAGAAAATGATAAGGACGCAATAATTGCATATGTTTCTTAACTTGCACAAATTTATTATTTATTTTCCCTTCCGATTTTATTTCATTCAGCCATTCGGCTATCCTGTGAAATGAGCTTTTCTCAGAGAAATATTCTTCCCAAATATGTCTGGCTTTTATGCCCATTATATCAGCATAAGCCGTTCTTTCGTTTAATATTTGAGGAATAATACTAACATTTTTCTGTTTAATCCTTATACTGAATTCATCCCAATTTATTCCGGCAGGTTCTACCCATTCATCCGAAATAATTACAGGCACTCTTCCCATCATCATTGTTTCAAATAACCTGAAACTCGAAGTACCGAATCCTCTGGGACAAAGAACAAAATAACTTTTATTTAAATTTTCTGCATATTCGCTGCGATAATTTTTATAATCTTCAGGATGTACGATAAGTCCCTTCTTTTTCTTTACTTTTAAATTTTGAATGTCTTTTAAAAAAGAATTTTTACACTTCAGATTCATTATTTTTTTTCTGATAGGATGATTATCTGCTTGTCCAATGAAAGAAAACAAATATTCCTTTTGATTAAGATGTTCATTATAAAGCAGCGGCGGTTCTTCTCTTATTCCTATATAATGGAAAGATCTTTCCCAATCAGGATCGTACCACCTTTTTTCCAACGACGAATAGAGCCCGGGCAAATAAGAAATAAACTTATCGTTTGAACTGATAATAAATGATTTGAACTTATATTTTTTATATAGCGGATTAACAAAAATATCCTGCATGTATTTTCTGTCGCTTCCGCAAAAAAGTATAATATCACAATCTTCGGGATTCTCAATAAGGCAATGTGTTTTATGCTTGTCTTTTTCGGCAAGCTCTTTAATTCTTATAAAAGAAGAATAACTTTCACCTTCTTTTTTTAACGGAATATTAAGATATATTCCTGTCAAACATTTCCCTTTCAAAAATTATAAATATATTCAGACACTTCTTCAGTTCCGTTACGTAATTTCTGATTTTCTATTCTATTTATAAATTCTGCATAATATTTTTCATCCGATATAAACCGGCAAACAACTTCCGATATTTTCTCAATGTTGGTTTCATATATTCCCAAACCATTATCTCGCAGATATTCCATATTGCCTTTTTCCTGCTCCCATAAATAATTTGTAACAACTGGCACTTTTTTAGAAAGCAGAATCTCCATAAATGTAGAAGCCCCGCATTTTGTTATCACAACATCCGAAATATTGAGCATATCAGGGACAAAATCAATAAGTTTATATACTTTAAGAAATTGATAACCTGTCTGTCCTTTTATCTTTTCAGCTTTATTGTAAAGTTCTTCGTTTTTACCGCAGACTATTACAATGTAATGCTGATTCATTTTCTGAACCATTTTTTTTATTATCTGATCTGCTTTTACCAAACCATCTGCCCCGCCGATAATAAGAATTATCTTCCTCTTTTCTTCAAATCCGAGGTTTTGTTTTATTTTATTTATTTCTTCTGAAGAAGCTGGCTTTCCGAACTTTTCATCAAGTATAAATGGGAATACAGAAATTGATTGCGGCGCAATTCTTCTTTTCACTATTTTAGTTTTTAATTCTTCACTGAAAACAATAAAATTTTGGTTCTTAATCAAAAACCATATCGGATGAGGCGTGTAAGGATCAGTAACAACTGTAATAATTTTACAATCAAGTTTATGCTTTTGAATTATTTTTCTTACAGGTTTTAAAAGGAAAAAATGAAATATCACTACTTTTTGAGGTTTTCTGCTTAAGATAATTCTTTCAATTGAAGTTATAGAATAAAATGATATTATTGAACACGTAAGATTAGAAAATAAAGGGATTTTGTTGAAAGCATAAATTATTTCATATATAAGCTGTGCTTTGGATTGCAGATTCCGGTACCCGTCTTCAATAATTGCTTTAAGCCAATTCCCAACATTTTCGAAACCGTCAACTAGCTCAACTTCAACATTATTTTTTTTTGCATTTAAATATTGGGATACAGACCTTGCCGGTGCCAAATGCCCGCCCCCGGTTTTAAGATAAAAAAATAAATATTTCTCTTTTAGATTATCAGACATTTTTACCTCATTAACGGAGATGATCTTTCTTCCATTTTACCGGTACTTAAAACTTCATCTATTTTATAAATTCCAAGTTTACGAGCTTTTAAAAAACCTGACCAGGCTGCTTCTGCAAGTCTTCCATCGTTTAAATAATCAAAAAGCCATTGGTCTGTATATTCAGGGTTCATCTGCTTTATTCCGGCGCCTATTTCGCGAAGCCATTTCCTGTTAAATTTTTCTTGCGAGCCTATTGCCGGACTCATAATTATCGGAATTCCAAGACCGCAGAAAAACGAAAGTTCGCTCGGTTTTGTCCACAAAATATCAGTATCCCTTAATAAACTGTTGAATTTATTAAAGTATTCTTTAATTTCAGAAGAATAGCAAATATTAATGCTTTTTCCGTTTTCATCGAACTTCCGTTTCAGAACGGAGAAATAATCAAAAACTTCTTTTCTTATTCCTGCAATAAGGTTTATCTGCACTTCATTTTTCTTAATTTTTTCCCGAAGACTTTTAATAATTTTTTCTGCTATTTCTTTTTGAGCTCCGGCTCCGCCTACAGCATAAGTTATTGTAAGAGGTCTTCCCCCTTTGAATATGCATTTTTCTTCGCCTAAAAAATGCTGCACGCTTACCCCGTGCATCGACATAAACTTACCGCACGGATCAAGAAATCTTAATCTTTGCCCCAAGTCATTTTTTACAAATTCAAGGTCTTTCCCGCCTATCAATTCTTCGGGCAGCGGAAAACCTGTAATGTATATTTTATCTTTCGAAACACCGTATGCCTCAAGTCTTTTAGCAGCTTTTCCGCAAGGAGCAAAGTATTTTATCCTGCTTTCATAAGGGTCCGGCGAAACCCATACTCTGTTGATATCCGCATCACAAATAATACAAAAGACCTGATGATTCCCCTGAATATCTGCAGCAATTGCCGGTGCATAAAATGAAGTAATCATTGGAATTTGCTCGGATTGGATTTCCTGAAGAACACCTTGGCAAAGCCCTTTTTTAATACTCGAGATTAGTAATGACACCTGAAAAGTTTTTTGCGATAAATCCCGCATTGGATAAAAACTCGGGATATGAAGCAATCTGTCCAATAATCCGAAAACAGGCTTGCCTATAACAGGAATACTTTTAACGCGCGAAATAAAATTGTAAGCAGACAAACTTTTTTCCCAAAGTTTTTTTTCTTTTTCCGAAACAAAACTTCCTCTATCGGCATTTAGTATTCCTCTGTCAGAATATTTTTCCAGCGCATAAGCAGCCCTATGATGTCCGTACCCCATTTCAACAGAAACAACCCAAGCTTTAATATTTTCCATAAGCAATATTTTTTTACGACTTAAAGTCTTTTAATTACTACAACTGTTGCATCATCAAACCATTTATCCTGATTTCCATATTTCCGTGTAACTTCAAATATTTCCTGATTTATTTCTTTTGCCGATTTGTGCTGGTTTTCAATAATTAAATCTTTAAGTTTTTGAATCCCGAATTCGTCTTCAGCAGAATTTGTTCTTTCAATAATTCCATCAGTATAAAGTACAATCAAGCTGCCAGGTTCCATACGTGCATATTCTCTTTGAAGTTCAATTTCAGGAAGAGCGCCAAATATCAATCCAGTACTGTTAAGCTCTTGTATGTCATTCCCTTTAATCAATAACGGAGCAGGGTGACCTGCGTTTACATAAAACAGATTTCCGTTATTTTCGATATTTGCGTAGAACAATGAAATGAATCTTGTTGAATAAACAGACCGGTATATCACTCTGTTAAGTTTTTTAAGTACGTGTGTAATTTCTGCGTGACTTTCCACTCCCATTCTTAAACCTGTTACCACATCTCTTGCTAAAAGAGCAGCTGGAATTCCGTGTCCGCTTGCATCACCTATTACAAAGCCGAATCTTCCATCTTCGTGAAGGAAATAATCGTACAAGTCGCCACCCACAAGTTCTGCAGCAACAGACCTGCCGTGGATATCAAATCCTTGTATATCAGGCGAATTTTGCGGTAATAAGCTTTGTTGGATACTTGCTGCCTGTTGAAGTTCGTTTTTTATCGTTTCTGAAATCAGCCTTTGGTTAAGTGATGCATTAACAGCATTAAGACAAAGCTGAATTTCATCACGTATCCAGCCGGCTTTTAAATCAAAAATAACAATATATCTAAATTCCCCGTTACGGACAATAAAAGCGGCAGGTATTGTATGATCGTTATTCTTGCTTACCGATTCATCGATTGTAAATTCTTTATTATTGTATATATAGCTTCGGTTTTTTATCAGCATTTTTACCGGCTCGCTTATCGCGTTGATTTTTTTTAATTTTATGTCTTCAGGATTTGAAGAACTTATAAGTATATATTCGTTTCCTGCTTCCTCATAAATTCTTCCGTTGGTGATATGAAGATCTTTTCCAAAAGTTGATTCAACTTCGCCAACAATTGACATAATAAAGTCTTTGCCCGACTTTCCGAAACTAATTTTGCTTAAAAGCGCATCAAGCTTTCTGTAAAATATTTTTGGATCCAATTATTTCCCTTTCAATATTTTTTTTTGAACTTGGACTAACATAATAATTTTATGTGAAATAACAGTTACGAATTATACTTAAATTTGATTTTTTTAACCGGAAGGATAACTATTTTCCGGGGAAATATCGTATAATATTAAATTTAATACATCCCCGGAATGAACTTTACTCGTATCGTAGAGCTTCTATTGGATCAAGATTTGCAGCTTTATAAGCAGGATATGTGCCAAAACCAACCCCAACAAATACACAAAGCATAATTCCAATTATAACCCAATCGTATGGGATTGCGTTAGAAGCTTCAAGCATGCTGCCCAGAATATTCCCAACTAATATACCTAATACTATCCCTATTATCCCCCCAAGCTGGCATAAAACAACCGCTTCAGTAAGAAATTGAACTAATATATTGGATTTTCTGGCTCCTACTGCTTTTCTTATTCCAATTTCCCGAGTTCTTTCAGTTACAGAAACAAGCATAATGTTCATAATACCAACACCTGCAGCAGTTAGTGCAATCAACGAAATAACAATTGCACCTATTCTAACACTTGCAGTTATATCATTAATCTGTGTTAATATCGATTCGTTTGAATAAATTCCAAAATCGTCTTCCTCGCCAGGCGGCACCTTTCTGATAGTACGCATAAATCCAGTTGCCTTATCCATTAAATCCTGATAATCTTCTTTAGATTTAGAGGTAACTGTAATATTTATACTTCTATTATCCTTTCCATAAAAACTTTGAAATGTTGTAATAGGAGATACAGCAAAATTGTCCTGACTCTGACCAAAGAACGAGCCCTGTTTTTCAAGAACACCTATTACTCTTAAGTTTCTGTTATCAACCTTAACTTCTTTGCCAATTGGATCTGAATTTCCAAATAATGTTGTCGCAACTTCTGCTCCAAGTACTACAACCCTTTCATATCGGTCAATATCCTTCTCATTAAATATTCTTCCACTCTCAGCAATCCATTTATTATTTGGGAAAGCTTCGGTTGTTGCTCCGCTTAATTGAATGTTAGGATTAGTTTCTTTATTTCCATATTGAAAGGTTTTTCCATACTGCCACAACTCAGCGCCGACAGCCTGGGCATCAGTAAGCAAGTCTTTCAATCTTTCATAATCTTCTAATTTTATATCTTTTCTATTGCGGGTTCTGTCTCTTCCACCTGGTCCGTGTCCAACCATTGCTGGCCATTTCTGAATTTGAAATGTATTCTGCCCAAGCTGAGAAATTCCTTCTTCGATGCTGTTTTGCATTATCGTAATAATAGTGCTGGTGGCAATTATCGAAAATATCCCTACAATAATACCAAGTATTGTAAGCGTTGAACGAAGTTTATTAACCCGTAAGGAATTTAATGCTATTTTTATAATTTCCATTATTCGTACCTCAAAGCTTCTACCGGATCCATTTTTGCCGCAGAATAAGCCGGTGCAAATCCAGACAATATTCCTGTAATTAGTGAAATTAAAAGAGCAAGAACAAATGCATCATACTGCAGAGAAACCGGGAAATCCATCTTTTCAATTATCATACTTAAAATAACTGCAAATAAAAGTCCTACTAAACCGCCCAGCAAACATAAGATTAATGCTTCCATAATAAACTGACGAAGAATTGTTACACTTTTTGCTCCAATTGCTTTTCTTATACCTATCTCTTTTGTACGTTCCTTAACTGAAACAAACATAATATTCATTATCCCGATGGCTCCTACAAATAAAGCAAGTCCTGTTATAACATACCCGGCAATCTGAACTACTCCGATAGTTGAGTCAATTTCATTTAATAAGCCTTCTTGCTGATTAATACCGAAGTTATCTCTTTCATCGTATCTTAAGCCTCTAATACGCCTCATAATACTTTGTGCTTCTTCTTTTACTATTGTTATCTGCTGGCTGTTTGCAGCACGAATATTTATTGTAATGCTGCCTCTTGCATTTTGATAGTATTTAAATACGCAATCCAGAGGAATAAAAACCTGATTATCGGGATTCATATCTCCCATCACCCAGCTGCCTAATTCATCTAAAACGCCAATTATTTTATATTTATTCGATTTTATTTTAATTATTTTATTCATCGCTCCGCCATTTGGGAAAAGCTGTTTAGCAATTTCGGAACCTATAACTACAACCATTCTTGCCCCGTCAGATTCAGTTTCAGAAATAAACCTTCCTTCGGCAAAAGTAAAATTGGTTGTTTTTATATAATCGCTTGTAACTCCGGTAATTGTCACACCTTCTATTTTTGAATCGCCAAATTTAATTGTTTGCTGGCTTGCCGCTGATGGAGCTGTAGCAAGCGGTAATTTAGCCATTCGCTTATATTGGTCATACTCATCCATTATAACTTCGGGTCTGTTACGCATTTCCCACCAAGGAACATCGTTATCAAACCACGACCACTTAGTAATATACATATTATCCGAACCAAGCGCTGATACCCCAGTTTGAAAAGCTTCATCTATTCCTTTTACTGCCGTGGACATTAGAACTACTGAGGTAACGCCTATAATTATACCAAGTGTTGTTAGAAGCGATCGTACTTTATTAGCTTTAAGCGCATTGAATGAGATTATCAATCCTTCTTTTAATTCAAATGAAAGCTCTTTCATAATTTTCCTTAATTAACACTTATTTTTGTTTTAGGAATAATTCTATTCGTAACAAACTCATCTCTTTCAATATATCCGTCACGTATCCTGATAATTCTCTTTGCATGCTCAGCAATATATTCTTCGTGAGTAACAAGAATTATTGTATTTCCCTGATCGTGCAGATGAGCAAATAATCCCATAATATCTTCACCGGTTTTCGTATCCAAATTACCTGTCGGTTCATCTGCCAGGATTATTGCAGGTTTAGTTACAAGCGCACGGGCAATAGCTACTCGCTGTCTTTGTCCGCCAGATAATTCATTTGGTCTGTGATGCATCCTATCACCAAGTCCAACACTCAATAACGCCTGCGTTGCCCTTTCTTTTCTTTCCTCACTCGGTATTCCGGCATATATTAACGGAAGTTCTACATTATGCAGAGCTGAAGAACGGGCTAATAAATTGAATGTTTGAAAAACAAATCCAATTTCTTTATTTCTTATTCGCGCCAAATCATTATCATTCATTTCACTTACGTTATTATCTTTGAAAAGATAAAGTCCGCTTGTGGGTGTATCAAGGCATCCCAGCATATTCATAAGCGTAGATTTACCGGAACCTGAAGGACCCATTATTGCAACGTATTCGTTTTTATCAATTCTTAAAGAAACATCAGCTAAAGCATGTACTTCTTCTGATCCCACTGTATAAATTTTTGCAATATGTTCAATATTAATTATATTCATTTTCATTCCGGTTTAAGATTTTTTTGCTTTTTTGTCTTTTTTCTCTTCGATATATACTTTTTTACCATCAGAGATTTCGCTTGATATAGCTTTGTATGGACCCGAAATTACTTCTTCGCCACCGCTTAATCCTTCTGTTATCTGAATATAAGTGTCATCGCTTATTCCAGTACCAACTTTTACAAGTTTAGCTTGCCCATTTTCAAATAAGAATACAATTTCATCTAATTTTTTCTTTTTTTGCTCTTTTTTAACTGTTACTACTTCATCATCAGTTTCTTCTTCAATTTTCATTTCAGTACGTGCTGTTACACTTTGAATAGGAACTGTAATTACATTTTTAACAGTTTCAGTCTCTATATCGGCATCGCAAGACATTCCGGGACGAACTTCATTACCTTCATCAAGAAGTAATAATATTCTTACTTCGAAATTAACTACTTCATTCTGAGTACCTAATCCGCTTGTAATTGCACTGTTACCTATTTGTGTAACAACTCCGTGAAACTGTTTATCTTTAAAAGCATCAATTTCTATTTTTGCCGTATCACCAACAGATATTTTTACAACATCATTTTCGTCAACTTCAACACGTGCTTCCATTTTGGAAAGATCGGCAACAGTCATAATATTTGTACCCTGCGAAAATCCGCTTCCTAAAACTCTTTCTCCAACTTCAACATTTAACGCGCTAATTGTTCCAGTTAAAGGAGCATATATTACAGTCTTAGCCAATTCTTCCTGAGCTTCTTTTAATGATTCGGAAGCTTGAATAACAGAAGATTTTTGTGCTTCATATTCGCCAGCTCTTTGAAGATAGCTTGATTTTGCCTGTTCAATTTCCGCATTACTTGCCAGTCCTTTTTCAAAAAGACCCTGCATTCTTTTGTAGTCAGCTTCAATAAGATCAAGTGTAGCTTTTCTTACATTTAATGTTGATTTTGCCGCTTCCAAATTAGCTTCAGCCCGGTTTTTCTGGGCAATATAAATATCAGGCTTAATTCTGATAAGCAAATCACCTTTATTTACTTTATCCCCTTCTTTCACAGGAAGTTCCACAATTTCGCCTGTCACTTCAGGTGTAATTACAACCTGATATTCCGGATTTATTTTTCCGGTTGCTGTAACAACTTCCGTAATATCTCTTTTAATAACTTTTTCAGTCTGTACATAAACTATTTCTTCTTTGTTGCTGCCTAATATTACTACTGCAATAAGCGCTAAAACTAAAAACCCGATAACACTTAAAATGATTACTTTTTTCTTTTTTGATTTACCGTTTGCCATTATTATTTCTCCTAATATTATTCAAATTTTTTATAATCAAGAACGCCAAGATAATTCATCAATCTGTCTCTGTACTCAAAATATCTGTACTGAGCATTTATCTGATCACTTAATGCCTGCTGATAATCTTTATCTGCTTGAAGAACATCCAAAATAGTTCCTGACCCCAAATTGTATCTTTCATTGTTTACACGTCTGTTTTCACTGGCGGATATTACATTTTTTTTGCTTACATCCAGCTGTTTTTTTGCAGCCTGCAAATCTAAATATCCTTGTTTAACTTGTATTTTAATTGATCTTTCAAGCGCTCTTAAATCTTCTTTTGAGTTCATTACATTAACCTTTGCAAACTGAATTTGGTTATCAGTTCTCCAATTTGAAAATAAAGGGACACTTAGTGTTAACCCAAAACTATGAGAATATGTTTTATTTTTATATAAATTTGATATCGCATCTGCTGAAGTATTAAAAAGTCCGTAATTTGCTGATAATTGCGGATATAAACCTCCACGTGCAATAACTACACCGTCTTCAGCACTTTCCACATCAAGTTGCTTGCTTTGATAATCCTTTCTTTTTTCCAAAGCATTTTTAACCATATTTGTAATGGAACCAAACTCATCAATGTAAACTTCGGATTCTGAACCGGAGTTTGTTGTTGTAACATCTTCAAAAATATATTCCTCAAGCACGTCTAAAGAAAGATAGTTTAATAAAGAGCTTTTTGCATTTTCCAAGTTGTTTTGAGCCTGAATGAATAAAAGTTCCGCATTTCCGGCCTGTACCTGCTGAGTATAAACATCAGCAATTGCAACCGCTCCAAGCTTATTTCTTTCTTGAATTGTTTCTAAAAATTTCTGATTATATTTAACATTTTCTTCTCTTACTTTAAGAAGTTTTTCTGCATTTATAACTTCATAATATAATGAAGTTGCCTCGAATACTACATCCTGTTTTAATTTTTCAAGTGCAAATTCAGCAGATTCAAGTTCGTTTCCTGCTTGTTTTATTGAATAAATATTTGAAAGTCCGTCAAATAAAACTAATTGACCGCTAATTCCGGCACTGGCATTATTTGTATTATAATCCAAGCTGTCTTTGTAATTTTTCATCCAATTTGCACTAACAGATGCCCCTACTGAAGGGAGTAAAGATCCGTAAGCAGATTTTAAATTAGATTTGCTTGTAATGAGCGCATTTTTTGTTTTAAGCAACGAAGTATTGCTTTGAAGAGCTATTGCAACTGCCTCATCCAAAGTTATTTTCTTCTGCGCGTTAATTACTATAAGTGTACCGAATAAAAAGAAAAGTATTTTTTTCATTATCTCCCTCAAAAAGTATTTTTTCAAATTTTTATTTAATTGAATTATGTGACGCTATGAGTCTTAAAAAAGTTACATCTGATTTTAAATTATTTTTCTGATTGATATTTTGTTTTGAGTTGCATCATAAATTTGTGTGCTTCATCATAGTCATTTGCTATTATTCCTTCCAGAATTGCTTCTTCAATTTCTGTTTTAATTTTTCCCACAATTTTACCGGGTTTAAGATTAAACTCTTTCATAATTTCTTCTCCCCGCACAGGCGATTGAAATTCCCGCAGTTTATCTTTTTCCTTAACTTCGCGTACTTTTTGCATTACAATTTCATAATTATTAAGATAGCGCGAAACCTTATTTATATTTTTGCTGGTAATATCCGCTCGACAAAGTTTTATTAAGTCTTCCAAATCCTCGCCTGCTGCAACAACAAAACGGCGTATTGCAGAATCCGTTACTTCGTCATCAACCAAAGCAATAGGGCGAAGATGCAGCCGTATAAGTTTTTGAACATATTCAAGCTGAACAAAAGGCAGTTTCATTCTTTTAAATATTGCTTTTGCCATTTTAGCGCCAAGGTCTTCGTGCCCGTGGAATGTCCAGCCGATTCCTTCAATAAACTTTTTTGTAGGCGGTTTTGCAACATCGTGGAGCAAAGCGGCTAAACGAAGCCAAACATTACTTGTCTCTTTAGAAATATTATCTACAACTTGCAACGTATGCAAAAAAACATCTTTATGATGAAAATCCTTGCGCTGGTCAACTCCTGCCATTACAGCAATTTCAGAAAAAATAACATCCATTACTCCGCTTTCCTGCAAAAGATTTAATCCGTAAGAAGGTTTTTCACTTTTCAATATTTTAAGAAATTCATCAGTAATTCTTTCCTGCGAAATAATTTTAAGCCTTTCTTTAAGATTTGAAGCAGCCGACAAAACTTCATCCGATATTTGAAAATTTAACTGGGATGCAAAACGGAAAGCGCGCATAATTCGCAACGGGTCATCGTTAAAAGTTACTTCGGGATCGAGAGGTGTTTTAATTATTTTTCTTTCTATATCCTGAATTCCATTAAAAAAATCAGTAATCTCACCAAAATTCTCCTTCGAAAGCGAAACAGCAATAGAATTAATTGTGAAATCTCTTCTGTTTATATCATCTTCAAAAGTGCCGTCTGTAACAATCGGGTTTCTGCTCGATTCGGAATAAGATTCTTTCCGCGCTCCTACAAATTCCAAATCAAAATTTTCATATCTGAAATGAGCCGTTCCAAAATTCTTAAATACCGAAACATTTTCCACTTTCAACTCTGTTGCAAGATTTTCTGAAAATTCAACTCCGTTTCCTAAAACAAGAAAATCAATTTCATTCCGCACTCTGTTCAGAATAATATCGCGCACAAATCCGCCCACGATAAAAACTTTTTCGCCGCGCTTTTCAGATAATTCCTTAATAGTTTTTAAGAAACTGATTTGATTTAAAATATTATTTATTTTTTCTGAATATTTTGTCATCACTTTCTGCTTTAACCTTTCTTCTTTTCAATTAGCCATTTAATATTTTCTATATTTTCTAAATACTTTTGCTCATTAACTTTATCCGATAATTTCAAAGCCGCCTCTGCAAACCTTATTGAACGGTTGTAATCGCCTTCTTCTTTCGCATAAACTGATAATTCATAAACCGGCTGACTCCAATTTTTGTTATTTAAATTTACAGTATCAAACATCTTAATAAAATGCAGATAATCATTCTTTAAATTTTTATTCAACCGAATAATTTCAGAAATAGTGAAATATCTAAGAGTATCAGAATTTATCTTTTCAAATATTGATAATCTTTCTGCTGAGGTTCCTAAAATGTATTTCTGTAAAAGCAAATAGTCTTTTCCCTGAATAAGTATTTTTTTCTGCAAATTATCTTTAAGACTATAATAAACCTCGTTAACCGAATTTTTATAAATCGAATCTGCTTTCGAAGGATTTCCTTTCAACGCGAACAAATCACCTTTGTAACTTTCTAAAACATCATAATAGACGCTGTTTTGAAATTTTTCCTGCGATTTTGAAATTGAATCAAGAGCTTCGTTGTAATCGCCGGTAAAAAGACAATTGTAGATAAAACCCCTGAACGAAGGAAAACTTCCGGTTTTCTCATAAATCATCTTATAAGTTTTTTTAGCTGATTTATAATCTTTTAAGGATACATATTGCGCAGCTTCACTCATTTTTTTTGAAACTAAACGGGGACAAAATTTCTTAAACAGACTTTTTCCTGTAAAATAAACTTCTGCTTCTTTTTTATCGGCAGTAAAACCTTTACCTGATAAATATTTCTCGTAATCTTTTTGCAAGTCGTCAAAGGAAACATTTAGTGTTTCAGTGAAATCTCCTGTTTTATAAATAATTTTTATCTTTTCAGCACCGTATTTTGAAAGAAGAAATTTTGTAAAAGAACCCGCATATATATAAGATAGTGTTGAAGAATTTGAGAAAAAGCTGAGATTATTAAATATCGATCTAAAATCCGGTTTGTACCCCGATTGAATTCCAACTGAAGCAAGATAATCAGGATCTTTTTCATCAAAATTATTATCAACTGCAACGGCTAAACCTTCAGTTAATCCGAAGTTCAATTTACCGGCAATATAAAACGGAGATGTCCCCCATTCAGTAGCGATTATATGAACAATTTCGTGCTGAAGAGTGTGCGTGAAACTTCCTGCATCAACATAAATCTGTTTTAACCAAGTTTTTGCTACATCGGCATTTCCGGCTCCGAAAAGCTCTTTTTTCTGTTCGCGGTTTTTAAAAAGAAAAATTGTTATCTTTTCCGTAAAATCTATTTTTAACTTCCCGCTAATTCTTTCAAAGTAATATTCACTCTGCAATTTAAGATATTCTATTTTTTTCTGCGGTTCATCTTTGGGATAATAAATTATAAAATGACTGGTTTCGGTTTTACCTTTTAATTCATTATAGATTGAAGAATTTGTTGAAGAATATCCTAAAAAAGGTTTTAGGAACGAAAACGCTGCAATAATTACTAAACAAAACAGCACAAAACCAACTTTCCGCAGTATTGAAATCTTCAAATCAAACTTTTGGATAATATAAAAAAGAATAATCCAGAAACTAATATTTATCAATCTGTAAGAAACTATTTTAAAATTTACACGAATATCTTCATCGTAAATATTCCCCGGATAATAGCCTGTAAAAGGCTCGTATAAATATATCTGAGGATTAAAATAAATTTCGCTTATTCCTAAAATAAACAGTAAAACAAAAATTATTGAGAAAAGCAGATAAGCTCGTTTCAAGTTTATTTCGCAAGCTGAAAGTCCGCAAATAATTCCAAACATTATTGCAGGAAAAGTACCGGTAAAATAAAACAGAGCGTAATCCGAAACCGGGCAATCACTAATAAAAACGTTTGTAAATAATGATATAGTAAGCGGAATAATAAAAAGAATTAAAAATTCAGGAAGTTTATTCTTAATAACTTTAAGCGGTTTTTGATAATTTTTTTTTTGCGAACTGATTGAAATTATACCCGCGAGAATGAAAAGAATAAAAGAATTTACAGCAGATATTTCATATCCCGCAACATCCATTAAAGGAAGAGACACTAAAAAAATATTTAGCGGGAAAAGAATAAGAAGAATTACTAAAAACAGTTTTTGTTTTATTACAGAAATCAATTTTAAAATTCTGCTCCCGATTCTCTTTTAATATCAGCTCCAAGAGCCGATAATTTCTCTTCAATCCTTTGGTAACCTCTGTCAAGATGATAAATCCTTAAAACTTCTGTAACGCCTTCTGCTGCAAGTCCGGCTAAAACCAGAGATGCGCTTGCTCGTAAATCAGTTGACATAACTTTTGCCGCCCGAAGCTTTTTTGTTCCTTTAATTACTGCGCTGTTGTTTGTAACTTGGATATCTGCACCAAGTCTGTTCAACTCCGGAACGTAATTAAATCTGTCGGTGTAAATATTATCAGTAACTTTACAAATTCCTCCGGCAAGCGACATATAAGCAGTCCATTGCGCTTGCATATCTGTTGGGAAACCCGGATAAATTGAAGTGTTTACATCAACACTTAAAGCTTCAAGATTTTCAGCATCAATTGAAACAACATCTTTATCAATAGTAATTTTTGCTCCGCTGTCCTCAAACTTTGAAAGAACTGCCCGAAAATGTTTATAATCTGGATATACAATTTTAATTTTGCTTTTAGTTATGGCGGCTGCTGTAAGCAATGTGCCGGCTTCAATCCTGTCGCAAATATTTTTAACATTTGCCGGATATAATTCATCCGTTCCTTCAATTTCAAGTATCGGTGTACCTATTCCGTTGATTTTAGCTCCCATATTTACAAGATATTCTGCAAGCTGTGTAATTTCAGGCTCCATTGCGGCATTTGTAATTATTGTTTCACCCTTTGCAAGAGAAGCAGCCATCATTAAATTTCCAGTAGCGCCGACTGAAGAAATATCAAAATTTATATGAGCGCCTTTCAATTTATTTGCTTTAGCAATAATATATCCTTCTTCCAACTGAATATCGGCGCCCATTTTCTTTAATGATTCGAGATGAAGATTTATCGGGCGCGGACCCCAAGCACATCCGCCGGGTAAAGATACTTTTGCGTAACCGTAACGGCTTAATAGAGGACCAAGCACATAAACGCTTGCGCGCATTTTTTTTACGTGTTCGTAAGGAGCTTCCTGATTATTAATACCTTTTGTATTAAGCGTAAGCGTTCCGTTTTCAAAAACACATTCAACACCAAGATGCGTTAGCAACTTAATCATTGTATAAATATCATTTACTTCAGGCGTATTGAATTGAATATTTGAACCGGAATTAAGAAGTGTTGCAGGCATAAGCGCTAAAGAGGAATTTTTTGCACCGCTTACTTTTACTGTTCCGCTAAGTTTTTTTCCGCCTGTAATTAAAAATTTATCCAATATTGCATCTCCTGCTTATAATTTAATTATTGTACCGTTGGCTCCTGCAAGATAAATATTCCCGCTCGCGTCTTTAATTATTCTGTTAATATTTACAAAAGCTTTAGTATTTATTCTTTCCCAAGATTTACCGTTATCATTGCTTAAAAGGATTGTTCCTTTAGAACCAGATACATATATTTTATCATCTACTTTTAAAATATCGCTTAATCCAACATTAACACCCGAATTGATAATTTTCCAATCCTTGCCTGCATTTTCCGATCGAAGAATAATTCCATTTCCGCCTGCAATTAAAACTGTATTTTTATCTATAAATTCTATTGAACGCAGATATTCGTTAGTAATTTTTTCAATTTTAGCCCAACTGTTCCCGCCATTTTTTGTGGCAAGTACTACTCCGTTCCATCCGCATATAAATCCGTTTTTCCCATCTGCAAAACAAATATCATATAGCATTTCCGATACTCCCGAATTAATCTGCTGCCAATTTTCTCCGGCATCTGATGTGGTTAATATCAGCCCTCGGTTACCTGCAATAAAACCTTTGTTTTTATTCAGGAAATGTACATCAAATAAACTTATATTTTTATTAATATTTATTTTCGAAAAAGAACTGAATGCATCAACGCTTTTTAGTATAGTTGAATTTTCACCAATAATAAATCCTGTCTTACCGTCCTCATCAACATAAACCTGATTTAGATTGTCATTTCCGTCGTAATTTATTCTTTCCCAATTCAGTCCGGAATTAAAAGTCTTTAATATTGTTCCGTCCGCTCCTGCAGCAATTCCGTTTTTCGTATTAAAAAATTGTAATGAATTTATTGAACTTATAACACTTGTTTTTTGCAATTTCACTTTTGTATAATCAACCGCAAACTCGCCTTGTGTTTCCGATTCTGCGGCAAATATCTCTTTTAATTTTTCCATTCCGTTTTCGGAATAAAATTTATCCACTTGATAAAAAACAAAATATCCCAAAACAATAAAAAATATTAAGAAAAGAAAGAATATAAGGAAAGAGTAAAACTTGTCGCTTTTCTTTTTCTTATTTACTGATTTTGTAAATTCCTGCTGGTAGTTATTTATAAACTTTTCGGCTTTTTCTGCAGTATCAAAAAAATCTTCGCATGTATTGTATCTTTCAGATGGTTCTTTTTTAAGCGCAGTTTGAACAAGAGTTTCAAGTTCATCTGGAATTGAAGGTCTAACAGAACTTACCAAAGGCGGCGCTTTTTTAAGGTGTCCGTCCATAACCTCGTATTCGGTTTCAAAATAAAACGGAGGATACCCGGTAAGCATTTCATAAAGTGTTGCTCCTATCGAATAAATATCTGTGTGATGAGTAAGTTCAACACCTTTAATCTGCTCCGGACTCATATAATAAACAGTTCCAACCTTTGCGCCTGCCTGAGTTACACTTTTATCAAAAATAGATTTTGAAATTCCAAAATCCATAATTTTAGCAGTTCCGTCAACACCAATTATTATATTAGATGGTTTTATATCCCTGTGGACAAATCCGCGCGAGTGAGCATATCCTACCCCTGAAAGCACATTTTTTAGAACATATAAACAATCAAGGATATGCAGTTTCCCCTCTTCTCTTATTATTTTATCGAGACTGTCGCCTTCAACATATTCCATCACAATTCCGTGAATGCCTTTAAAATCAATAAAACCGTAAACTGTAATAATATTCGGATGCGATAGTTGAGCTTGATGTTTAGCTTCCTTTTTAAACCTTTCAATAAAAGAAGGATTATCTATAATTTGCGAATTTAAAATCTTAATTGCAACATATCGTTCAAGTTTAGTATCATAGGCTTTGTAAACGGTACCCATACCGCCTTTTCCTATAATAGATACAATTTTATAATTTTCTATAAACGAATTAATCATTATTCAGTGATGAAAATTTATTCGAAAAAACATATTAAATATAAACATTTATTTTTTTTAAATTTTATAATATTTGAGAACATTTTGAATGAGAATAAAAGCCGATATGAGTTTTTTTAAGAACCCGGCAGCTAGAACGTTGGGCGGAGAAAACTGCCGGGCATTTGGTGGGTAAACTTACATTAAATTTCAAAACTTGTATGTAAAAATACATAATCAAAATTGGATGAACAAATTATTTTTTATTTTTTTTAATAATACATCTTAATCTTTTATATATGGTCTATTTCAAGCCATTTCACAGCTTCTTCTTCAGTTAAAAATTCTTTACAACGAAATCCTCTCATTTCTATAAATGCTGTTAACATACTATGACTGTTATCCATTGGATCAGCAACTAAAGCAACTTTTTTGTATTGGTGTTCATCCGGCGATGGCAGACTTTTAAAAGCAGAAACATAGTTATGTTTAGTAGTATCAACATTCTTTACCTCGCGTACATCCGTCAAAAGTCTTTCAATTTTGTATTTTTTTCCCGCTTCGTTAGTGTCGGCAACAGATTTAATAAATATTTCATTAGTAATATCTTTTAAGTATTTAATTTTTACGAATTTTCTTGAATCTGATACACTAATCAAATAATCCATTTGATATTCTCCTAGATTTACTTGTCTAAGTAATTTTGTTATAAATATATAATTTTTACATATTTTAATTTTCTCAACTAATGAATATCAAATAATCAGAATAAATTTTTTATTTTTTTTGCTTTTATTTTCACTAAATGAATTATTTTTAAATACTTATAAATTTAAGGTTTTAATATGAGTAATTCCAGATTAATATATGTAAAAAAAAGAAGCGGTGTTACCGTTCCTTTTAATCAGGAAAGAATAACAAATGCAATTTACCGCGCAGCAGTTGCAGTTGGCGGAAGAGATAAAATCATTGCCGAAAATTTAAGTAATATGGTTGTTGAATACCTCGAAAATAATTGCCGCGAAGAATGTGCCCCTCATATTGAAGAAATTCAGGATGCTGTTGAAAAAATTCTTATAGAAAACCGTCACGCAAAAGTTGCAAAGGCATTTATTCTATATCGCGAAGAAAAGGCTAAACGGCGGATGGCAGACAGTAAATTTGCAGCAATTGCATCGGATAATGTCCCATGGCAAAAAATATGGTATGTTCTTAACTGGGCTGTTGATCATGGACTTGAAACTATTGATAAACTTAATGAAAGAATAATTAAAGGTGAATTTTCCCAAATTGTTCACGAAAGCGAAACTGCTTATGAAAATGATATTTTAACAGCTGCCGATAATATTAATGAAAGAGCTGATGAACTTAAAATGGTTTTTGTAAGCGGACCTTCTTCTTCCGGGAAAACTACAACCACTAAAAAGCTTGAAGAAAGACTTAATGCAAAAGGATTAAAATTGGTAGCTCTTAACGTTGATCATTATTTTTACGATTTGGAAATGCACCCAAAAGATGAATTCGGCGATTATGATTTTGAAACTCCTCAGGCACTTGATCTGGAAATGATAAATGAACATCTCGTAAAATTATGCAAAGGCGAAGAAGTAAAAATACCTTTTTACGATTTTAAAATCGGCAAACGTTACCTCGAGCATTCATCCCTGAAACTTGCCGGTAATGAAATCCTTCTTATTGACAGTCTCCACGGACTTTATCCGCAGTTAAGCAAAGATATCAGCTCCGAAAATAAATTCCGCGTTTATATAGAACCTCTTTTGCAGATGAAAGGATCTGACGGTAAATTTATAAAATGGACAGATTTACGTCTGATTAGAAGAATGCTCAGAGACAGCGTACACAGAGCTTACAATCCCCGCCAGACTCTAGAACACTGGCATTACGTGCGTTCCAGCGAAATGCGAAATATTATTCCTTATCAAAGCTCGGCAGATTATATAATCAACAGCGGTATGCCATACGAAATACCATTATACAAGGCGCGTATATTTAACGAATTTGTTAATTGGGAAAAAGAATACAAAAATAATCCTTTGCGCGAAGATGCATACGAAAGAGCTTACAGAGTCAGGAATTTCCTTGAAAGCTGCGAAGCTTTAAAAGACGATTCTGCTGTTCCGCATAACTCCGTTTTACGCGAATTTATTGGCGGAAGCAGTTATAAATACTAATGTATAATTAATGAAATAATTCTCCAGTATTTAAATAACCGATTATACATTATAAATTATTCTAAATAAGTGTATCCGTAGAGACCGGAACGATAATTTGAAAGGAATTCTTTTCCTTCTTCAGTTGTAATTGTTCCTGCTTTTACTGATGAAGTAACCCACATTTCAACTGTTCTAACCATTTTTTTAGGATTATACTGAACATAATCCAAAACTTCTGCAACTGTCTCCCCGTCAATAATCTGGTCTATACTGTATCCTTTTTCATCAACCGAAACGTGTACGGCATTTGTATCCCCGAACAAATTGTGAAGATCTCCCAAAATCTCCTGATATGCACCGACAAGAAAAACCCCGATGTAATAAGGTTCTTTTGCTTTTAATGAATGAACAGGCAGATAGTAAGAAAAATTCCTTGTGGAAATAAAGTTATCAATCTTTCCGTCGGAATCGCAAGTAATATCCTGAATAGTAGCTCTGCGTTCAGGCTTTTCATCAAGCCGTTGAATAGGTATTATTGGAAATATCTGATCAATTGCCCAAGAATCGGGTAATGATTGAAACAGCGAAAAGTTACAAAAATATTTATCCGATAAAAGTTTTGGCAGACTTAAAAGTTCCTCGGGCACATGTTTAATTCCTGCTGTCATCTGATGGATTTCTTTGGCAATTGTCCAGAATAATCTTTCAATTTGAGCACGGGTTTTCAAATCAAGCAATCCCAGACTGAATCTATCAAGTGCTTCTTCCCGAATTTGCATTGCATCGTGCCAGGTTTCAAGCATGCTTCGCTGGTTTAACGATTCCCACAACGAATATAATTCCCGTAAAAGTTCGTGATCTTCTTCTCCAATTTCATCTTCTTCTGTCCATGTAGGTATTGTTGTTGATTCCAATACTTCGAAAATAAGCACCGAGTGATGGGCAGTTAACGATCTTCCGCTTTCGGTAACAATGTTTGGATGCGGCAGATTATTTTTATCGGCAGCATCAACCATTGTTGAAACAGCATCGTTCAGGTATTCCTGAATGCTGTAATTAACGCTGCTTTCGCTGTATGCCGATCTTGTTCCGTCATAATCAACTCCAAGTCCGCCGCCGATATCAACAAAATCAACATCAAAACCGCTTAATCTGAGCTGAACGTAAAATTGCGAAGCCTCGCGGAGTGCATTTTTTATTCTTCGGATTTTCGTAACCTGGCTTCCAATGTGAAAATGTATCAGGTGCAAACAATCTTTAAGTCCGTTATCTTCCATATATTCCAAAGCTTCCAAAAGTTCGCTGGATGATAACCCGAATTTGCTTACATCGCCGCCAGAATCTTCCCATTTCCCGCTTCCGCTGCTTGCAAGTTTTATTCTTATACCAAGATTCGGTTTAATTTTTAATCTTTTTGCAATTTTCGAAATCAATCTGAGTTCGTTTAATTTTTCTACAACAAGGAATATTCTTCTTCCCATTTTTTGAGCTAAAAGAGCAAGTTCGATATAATCTTCATCTTTGTATCCGTTACAGATAATCAGAGAATTATTATCAGTGTTAATTGCAATTACAGCATGAAGTTCAGGTTTTGAACCAGCCTCGAGACCGATATTGAATTTCTTTCCGTGTCCTACAATTTCTTCAACAACGGGACGCATTTGGTTTACTTTTATCGGATAAATTACAAAATTTTGTCCCTTATAATCATATTCTTCGGAAGCTTGTTTAAAACAGCTTGCCATCTTTTCTATCCGATTATCCAGAATATCGGGAAATCTAATAAGAACCGGTGTAGAAACATCTCTAAGCTGTAGTTCTTCAACAAGTTCTTTCAGCTCAATTTTTAATCCATCCTTTTTCGGTGTTACAACCACATTGCCTTTTTCATTTACCGAAAAGTAATTAATTCCCCATCCTTTAATATTATACAATTCTTCCGAATCTTCAATGCGCCATTTTCTCATAATATAAACTCATAATACGGTTAATAAAAGCTGACTAAAAAAGGTAAAATGTGTGTGAAAGTCAGTTGATAAAAAGGTTAAAATCCAATGCGAAAAATATATTTTTAGAACAGCAATTACAAGTAAATTTATTTTAAGTATTAATCATCTTAACTGCCATTTCAGCGCATCTTTCGCCGTCAATCGCTGCTGAAACAATTCCGCCTGCATATCCTGCTCCTTCCCCGCAAGGAAACAATCCTGTTATTTGAGGGTGTTGTAATGTACCTGAATCGCGCGGAATACGAATTGGTGTACTGGTTCTTGTTTCGGCAGCAAGAATTTGAGCCTCGCAAGTATAATATCCTTTCATTTTATTCCCGAATATTCGCAGCCCTTTTTTTAATCTGTACGATATTTCATATGGTAAAACTTCATCATTTTTTACCGGAACTGTTCCCGGTATATATGATGTTTTAGGAAGCGTTGCCGAGATTTTATTTTCACAAAAATCTGTTACTCTTTGCGCAGGAGCTTTTTGAGTTTGCCCGTTTCTTTCAAAAGCTTTTTTTTCAATCTCTTTCTGATACATCAATCCGGCAAATTTGCCATAATCAGAATATTTTTTCCAGTCGCTTTCATCAATAGAAACTACAAGTCCGGAATTTGCATACGGAGAATCGCGTCGTGAAACTGACATCCCGTTTAATACAAGTTCGCCCGGAGAAGTTGAAGCCGGTACAATTATTCCTCCGGGACACATACAAAACGAGTAAACGCCTTTTCCGTCAACTTGGCAGGTAAGGTTATAGCTTGCTGCAGATAAATTAGGATGCCTGATTGCAGAATGATATTGAATATTATCGATAATGCTTTGCGGGTGTTCAATTCTCACACCTGCAGCAAAAGGTTTTGCTTCAATAAAAATATTATGATTATCGAGAAGATAATATATGTCCCGAGCACTGTGACCGGTTGCCAGAATAACTGATTCGCCAGTAAATTCTGTAATTCCATTTACAATTACACCTTTTATTGAACTATGTTTAATAATTAAATCGGTTACTTTAGAGTTAAAATGAACTTCACCCCCCGAAGATATAATAGTAGTTCTTATTTCCTGAATTATTTTCGGAAGTTTGTTTGAACCGATATGCGGATGCGCATCAATCATTATATCGTTATCTGCGCCGTGTTTTACAAAAACATTTAATATCCTGTTTATATCTCCCCTTTTTTTTGATCGGGTATAGAGTTTACCGTCACTGTAAGTACCTGCTCCCCCTTCGCCAAAACAATAATTACTCTCTGAATTAACAACACCATTCTGCTGAATTTCGCGCAAATCCCGTCTCCTTTCACGCACATCTTTGCCTCTCTCCAACACAACCGGTATTAAGCCCAATTCAACACATCTTAATGCAGCAAACAAACCGGCAGGTCCGCTTCCTATAATAATAATTTGTTTTTTGTCACTCACAACCGGATAATTTAACTGCATTTCGAGCAAAGGAGGATTTTCGTTAATAAAAACTTGATATCGCAAAATAAAATGTGGATTTTTACTGCGGGCATCTACAGAGCGTTTTATTAATTTAACCGCGTTAATTTCCGAAATATCAATTCGCAAATTCCTGCTTATTATTTTTTTATGAAGCTCTGAATCCCCTGTTTGTTCAGGCTTAACTTGTATTTCTAATTCTTTAAACAATATATCCTCCTTCCAGCTCGAAATATAACATTTACCGGAAATTAAATTGTGTAACAATTAAGTTTTTTATTTAATCAAATCATTATTCAATTAAATAAAAATGGTTTTCATATTGATTGTTTTTATATATGGCTTTACGACGATAAAATGTAATTTTTAACTTTTCTATAAATTTCTAAATATTTTGTTGCATTATTTTTGATACTGAGCTATATTAGAAGTCTAAATTTTGATTTGCTCGGGAGCATAGCTCAGCTGGTTCAGAGCACCTGCCTTACAAGCAGGGGGTCCTTGGTTCGAATCCATGTGCTCCCACAAAAAGCCGCTTTATTTGCGGCTTTTTTATTTTGCTTAATTTCATAATTTTCATTCTAATATATGAGTAAATTTTCCTCAAAAAATAAAACCATCATCGAAATAATTCTTTTAATATCATTCGGTATAATATTATATCTTTTTTGGAATTCCTGGTTTATTTATCCGATTAAATTATTCACAGTACTTGTTCACGAAATTTGTCACGGAATTGCAGCAGTTTTATCAGGCGGATCAATTTCTTCTATTGAAATTAGTAAACTGCTCGGTGGTGAATGCCGAACTTACGGTGGTAATGTTTTTATTGTTGCTTCTTCGGGTTATCTCGGAAGTTTAATTACAGGTTTTATTCTTTTTATTTCTTCATATAATATTAAAAGAAGTATTATTGTTTGCACTATAATTTCCATAATTATTTTCTTATTTACTATTTCCTTTATTAAAGGAAGGTTTGGAATAATTTTTTCGCTCATATCGGCTGTCATTCTTTATTCATCACCACGCTATTTCCATAGCATCCTGCATTACTATTTCATAAGGTTTATTGGTTTTGCAAGTGTCTTTTATGTTTTAATTGATATTAAAGAAGATATTTTAACTAATGAAGTGAGAATTACCGATGCTCATATTTTAGCTCAATATTCCGGGATATCTCATCTTGCTTGGGGATTTATCTGGATTGCTGTATGTTTAATTCTTATTTTTTTACTGTTAAAATTCAGCATTAAAAAAGGCGCAACATTAAAATAGTTTTTATTGTTTTTCTTCCACTTTTAATAAGATTAAAAGTCCAACTACAAAAAACACAGCGATTGATAATATAGCTAAACGCTGACTTTCGAAAATATAACTTATTAAACCGAAAACAAGCGGTCCAACAATTGCTGAACTTTTTCCAAACATCGAAAAAAATCCAAAAAACTCAGTTTTTTTATTTATTGGAACAAGAACTGACATTAGACTTCTGCTTACAGATTGTGTTGCTCCCATTACTGAACCGGCAAGTAATCCAACAAAATAAAAATATTTCTTTTCTGTTTCCAATGTACTAAGCGTAAAATATTCGGATGTCTGTAAAACTATCCAGTTGCTGGCATCACTTGTAATAAAAGCAAATAATATTGTAAATATCCAAATTATCAACGAAGTGATAATTGTTTTCTTGTACCCAAAAGAATCAGCCACTATTCCAAAAATAACAGAACCGATTATTGCAGTACTTTGAACTATTATGAAAAACAATATCAATTCTGTAAATGAAAAAGAAAGCGTAGAACTTGCATAATTTCCCGAAAAAAATATAACAGTATTTACTCCTTCGATATAGAAAAAATAAGCTAAAAGAAACAAGGCAAGGTTTTTAAATTTCTTTAAGTTGCTTACTGTTTCCCAAACTCGCAAAAATCCAATTCTTAAATAGTTTACTGAACTTTTTTTTTCTTTTCTGTCATCTCTGATAAAAAGGAATAGCGGAATTGAAAAAATTAAGAAAAATACTGCGGCAAGTGGGAAAGTTTCCTTAATCATATCATTTTGAATAAAAGGATATGCTATTGTTAATGTAACCAAAGAACCTAGATAACCCATTCCATAACCGTAACCGCTAACTCTTCCAAAATTTTTCTCTGTTGTTATATCAGGCAGAAATGAATCGTAAAAAACCAGACCGGCTTCAAATCCTATATTTGCAATTATAAAAAGCAATATTCCCCAAAAAACATCCCCTTCCTTTAGGAAAAACAAGTTGGCTGTTGCAACAATACAAATTATTGTAAAAAACAGAAGAAATCTTTTTTTACCAGCTGAATAATCGGCAATTGCTCCTAATACAGGCGCTATAACTGATGTTATAAGCATAGATATACTTATTGCCCAACTCCAGTATAAATCGCCTTCCGGCAAGCCTGAAACGATTATTTTTTTAAAGTAAACCGCATAAAGAAAAGTGACAACAACAATAGAAAATGATGTATTGCCAAAATCAAAAAGGGTCCAATTAAAAATTAAAAATTTGCTGTTAAGTTTGTTCGTTCTTTTTGGGGAGAGTTTCGTCAATAAGTCCTCTGCCTGTTTTTGATATCAATCCGTTTTTCTTAAGTTCATTAAGGATTGCATCTAAAATACCATTTATAAATTTACCGCTATTTGAGGTGCTGTAATTTTTTGCAATTTCTATTACCTCGTTAATAGATACCTTAGGAGGAATATCATTAAAATAAAGTAATTCTGCAATACCCATACGAAGCAAGAGCTTATCAATCAAAGCTATTCGGTCCATTTCCCAATTATTTACACGTTCCTTTATTTTTTCATCTATTTCTTTCTGGTTTCCGACTACCTTGTTTACCAAGGTTTCACCAAATTCCTTGTCAACTTTTTTATTAACATCTGATAAAATACCATTAGTAATAGACGTTAATCCTTCGCCGTTCATTTCAAATGCATATAAAATCTGAAGGCATTTTTCTCGTACTTCTCTTCTGTTGAATTTCTTATCTGTCATATTATTCTTAATCAATATAAATTTCTTAAAATGTACCTTAAAAATATAAAACGATTATCACAAATGCATTAAGAATATAAACATAAGTCTCATTATATCGCATAAAGCCAAAAAAACAGCAGTCCAATACTTTCTCTTATGTGATAATACATATATTTATCCCAGTTGAGCTTAAATTCACTAGAAAGAGGAACTATATTTACCTTGTAAAAATGTGATATTTCCATAACTCTGCACAAATGAAATTTGTCCGATATTACCAAAACGCTGTTCATCTTTTTTGATATTATAAGCGAGTCTTTTATAAATTTAATCTGTTCGGAAGTTGTTGATGTTTCTTCTTCAATAAATATGTTCTCTTCATTTACGCCATAATCCAATAATAGATTTTTGGCCGCATTTGCTTCTGTAATTTCACCTGGAGCGCTTCCTCCTGTAACCTGAAGGTTTTCTACATTCTTATTGTAATAAACTTCGAAACCTTTTTTTATTCTTTGAGAGAATAATGGACTGGGTTTATTATCCGACCACACAGCGGCTCCTAAAATTACACCAATCTTGTATTTTTTATCGTTTATTTTCTGTGTTTTATAACTTGCTATATATATAAAAGAGAGAGAAAGCATAATAATAAAAACAAATACAGATATATATATCCCTTTTACGAACACAAAATTGCTACTTCCTAATATTTTTGAATAAACAACAATAATCATGTAAATCTGTAATAAACCATTAGCCGATAAAAAAGAAGCTACTATTATTTTTTTTGCAGAATAGCCAAGTATATAAGATTTCATCCAGTCAAAAATATCTTTATTAAATAATATAGCTCCAATCATAAAAATAATTAGGAATGTCCCCATAATTAATATTGTCCGGTTTAGAACATTCTCTTTTGCTTTATAATACATAATAATTGCGCCGCTAAAAAGAATAAGAAAAGAAATAAAATTATAAAGATTGCCAATATTGTAAATAGAAAATTCAAGAGGTAAAATTGAATTATGCGAGTATTTAAAGAAATATATTAATAATAAATTGCATACCATTAAGAAAAGTGAAATTGATTTTATATTTAATATTTTTTTTTTCATTAATATTGGGTTAACTCTTAATTTTCATTGTTACACTGTCGTAATTTTGAGAATATTTAATTACAGCATCAACATTAAATGTCATTTTTATATTCTCTTCAGTAAGAACATTTCTTGTTTTTTCATCTCTGAATATTTTTCCATTTTGCATTAAAACAGTTCTCGTGCTGTAAAAACCACTAAGAATTATATCGTGAGAAACCATAATTATTGTATGTTTCTTTTCATTATTAAGTTTGCATAATATTTCAAAATTAGAAATCTGGTGTTGCAAATCAAGATGCGCATTAGGTTCATCAAGAAGTATTATTTCTGTATCTTGGGCAAGAGCTCTTGCTATAAAAGCTCTTTGGGCTTCCCCGCCCGATACTTCATTAATTCCTTTATTTTTAAGGTGCGCAATTTCCATAACTTCTAAAGCTTCTAAAACTTTTTTATGATCATCATCGCATTCTATCCCAAGCATATTAAGATATGGAGTTCGTCCCATCATTACAATCTCGTAAACAGAAAAAGGGAATGCAGAATAAGTTGATTGCGGGACGTAAGATATTTTTTTAGCAATTTGCTTTTTGGAATATTTTTCTATTAGTTTTTCCTCAAGTCTTATTCTTCCGCTTTTTGGTTTATATATACCGGATATTAAGTTCAATAAAGTAGATTTACCTGACCCGTTTGGGCCCATTATCGTTAAAAAATCTCCTTTTTCAACAATAACACTTACATCTTGAAGGCTAAATGAGGAGTTAATGTTTTGATAAGAAAAACTTACTCTATCTATATCAATTATTGGCAATATAATATTTCTTCTATAGTATTATTTTGAAACGAAATATAATTCTTAAGTTCAAATTAAGAAAGAGATAGTTTTATAGCTTTTTGATAAAATAACTTTATCCTTTTTTTGGTAAAAAAAAAGCGCCTTAAGGCGCTTTTTATTGAAGCTTAAATATTATCGGTATTGCAACCTGGACTTTTACAGGCTTACCTCTCTGTTTACCTGGTTTAAACTTTGTTTTTTTAACGGCATCCATTCCCGCTTCATCACACCCTGCTCCAATTCCTTTAATAAGTTCAACTTTAGATACGTTGCCTTGTTCATCAACATAAGCTTTTACATAAACTCTTCCCTGAACATTTGCTTTTTTTGCTAAATCAGGATAAACAATGTTATCTTGAATTGCTTTAATACCACCAATCGGTTCTGGCATTTCTTCAACTGCTACGAAGAAAACAGGTTCTTCAGCAACTTCTTCTTTCTTTTCCGCTGCAGGCGGTGGAGGCGGAGCAGCAACTTCTTCATTAACATCCAAGTCAGTATCAGCTATTTCTATATCATCCAGAACATCGTCTGTTGGAGCTTCAACAGGTACTAAAGGACGAGGTGGAGGTGGTGGTCTATTTTCTATTTTAGTAACAGCAACTTCCTCCATTTTAACTAATTCTTGTTCTTGCTCAAAATATACTTCTTCAGCTTGAGTATCTGGAAAATACTTAAAAGCAAAAATCGTTAAAATAAGTGCAATTATTAAACTTACTTCAACAAATCTCTGATATTTACGCCTCAAATCAGCTTTTGGTGTTTTCTTTAAAGCCACTTAATCCTCCAATTTCACAAAATTAATTGTTCAAAAGTTAATTAATGTAATTGTAATAGTCAATAAATTTAATCTTTTTATTTAACATATAATTTATTTTTTTGTTCCAATGCTGCTTTGTTTTTTTTTAAGACGCTTAAATAAACAATTATATGTAACCACTCCTAAAACTGCACCTATAAAATCTGCTATCCAATCGTAAAGATCGCAACTTCTGCCAGGAATAAAACTTTGATGTATCTCATCAATAACTCCATAGGAGGAAGCTACAAACAAAGAACTTAAAATTACATGTTTTTTTATAAATAATAATTTTTCCTGTAAAGAAAAAGCAATGCTTAGCATAATTGTAAGTATAAAATAAGCTGCAAAATGCTTAAATTTGTCACTTACTCCGATAGAAGGAATTGAACCTCCTGGTATTGATGTTCCGATGAATATTATTAACCAATATAAAACTAAAGGTAAATAAACATAGAGTCTGCGTTTTGTAGAAATCTTATCTAAAAGTGTCATTCAAAAACTTTAATGTATTAGGAAGATTATCAATTATGTCTAAAGCTGTATATCCGAATTCTGTTTTTTGATATGATAACAAATCAGAACAAAAACTGTGCAAATAAACACCGCAAATAGCAGATTGTTCCATATTATTATTTTGAGAAATTAAACCTCCTAGAATACCAGTAAGAACATCACCAGTAGCAAATTTTGCCATTCCGCTGTTCCCCGAACTATTTATTAGAATATCTCCGCCTGGTAAAAATATAATTGTAGGAGCACCTTTTAGTACCAGAATGCATTTTGTCTGATTTACAAATTCAGAACCGTATTTTAATATATCTTCCTGTAACTTTTTCAGGTCAACTTTTAATAGTTCTGAAAATTCTTTATGATGAGGGGTAATTATACAATTTTCAAGAAATAACCTATTGTATTCATTTTCCGAAAGAGCATAAATTGCATCTGCATCTATCACGATATTCTTTTCTTTGTTATTTTCAATAATTGATTTTACTGCATTTAATGTCTCATTTTGTCTTCCTAAACCAGGTCCAATAACAACAGTTTCACACCAATCAAACAATTCAGATAATTCATTAATATTATTTTTTTGTAAATAGCCACTACCATTATCGGAGAAAGTCTTAACTACTGAGATATCTATTTTGGAGTGTACAATATTCTTAATAGATTCAGGGACGGCAAGAATAACTGAACCGGCACCTATTTTATGAGCTGCATTTGCAGTAAAAGCTGCTGCTCCAGGATAATCTGCTGAGCCCGCAATAAGCAATATTTTACCTGAAGAGTATTTATGCATATCTTTACTTCTTAAGGGCAGATAATTATAAGCATCTTCCGGTTCAATTAAATATGTATTAATATCTAAGCTATTAAAGTATTCACTGCCTATTCCTATCGATCCTTTCTTTACTTTCCCTGAATATTTATATCCTTTTCCGTAAAAAAGCCCTGTCTTTAATTCACCAAGGCTGATTGTTAAATCGGAATTAAAAACAGTTTTACCTGTACCTTTTTCAACATTTAATCCCGTAGGAATATCTACTGCAACCCTTTTATAGCTGCCTTTATTAATTTCTATAATAATATCCGATAAATTCGTTTCTAACTGACCTTTTGCTCCGGTGCCAAGAATTGCATCAATCACTAAAAAACATTCATCAAAGATTTTTATTTCATCGGAATGAATAATTTGTTTTAGTAATACAGAAACATTTACTTCAGACAATTTTTTCAGTATTTGGAAATTCAACAAAGCATCACCTTTGATCTCTTGCTCGGCTGAAGTATGAAGAACAATTACTTTATTTCCTGCGTTGCAAAAATGACGGGCAAGAGCAAATCCATCGCCACCGTTATTCCCTTTTCCGCATATAATTCCTATAGCAGATGCTGGATTTAAATCACCAAAGAATTCTGTTATTTCTTTGTAAATGCTTAGTGCTGCATTTTCCATCAGAATAACAGAAGGTATTTGCAATTGTTCAACTGCAAATGTGTCGGCTTCTTTAACTTGTTTAACGCTGAATAAAGGTATCATTTACGGTGTATTCCGATATATCATTCTTGCAAAAGGAATTGTTTCTCGAACATGTTCCAAACCGCAAATCCAAGAAACAGTTCTTTCAAGACCGAGTCCGAATCCTGAGTGAGGGACTGACCCGTATTTTCTTAAATCCAAATACCATTCAAATACAGAGCGAGGAAGATTATGTTCTTGAATTCTTTCCAGTAAAAGGTTAATATCATCCTCTCTTTGGCTTCCTCCTATAATTTCACCGTAACCTTCCGGAGCAAGAACATCTACTGCCAGCGCTAGTTTAGGATTTTGCGGATCGCGTTTCATATAAAAAGCTTTTACTTCTGCTGGATAACGATGAACCATAACAGGTCTGTCGAATTTCCCTGATATAATTGTTTCGTCCCCGCCTCCAAGATCATTTCCATATTGAAAATCGACACCTTCACTTTTCAATATATCAACTGCATCATCGTAGCTAATTCTTGGAAAAGGACGTTTTACAGATTGAAGTTTTGTAATATCTCGTTCAAGAATTTCAATTTCGGATTTTCTGTCAGTTAAAACTGATTGAACAATATACTCAATAAGTTCTTCAGCAAGATCCATATCGTCATCCAAATCGAAAAAAGCCATTTCCGGTTCAACCATCCAGAATTCCGTTAAATGCCGCCTTGTTTTTGATTTTTCAGCACGGAATGTTGGACCAAAAGTATAAATCTTTCCTAAAGCCATTGCACCTGCTTCGCCGTAAAGCTGTCCCGATTGAGTTAAGTAAGCTTTGCCCAAATCGAAATATTCCATTTCGAAAAGCGTTGATGTTCCCTCTGCTGCATTTGGAGTGATAATCGGCGGATCGAAAAGTGTAAATCCGTTCATATCAAAAAAATCTCGTATGGCTTTTGCAATCCTATGCCGGATTTTAAGAATAGCCAACTGCCTTTTTGAACGGATCCATAAATGTCTGTTATCCATTAAAAATTCCGGTCCGTGCTCTTTAGGCGTTATAGGATAATCAAATGATGTACCAATCAATTTTAAATCTTTAACATCCATTTCATATCCCCCCACTGCACGCGGTTCGGATTTTATTTTTCCTGTCACTACAAATGAAGTTTCCTGGTTAAAAGTTTCTGCCAGTTTAAATATTTCTTCCGATACATTGCCTTTAAAAACAACACATTGAAGATAACCTGTTCCATCTCTTAGAATTAAAAATTGTACTTTCCCGCTTGATCTTTTATTATAAAGCCAGCCTTGCAAACTAATTTCCTGTCCTGTATAATTTGCTAAATCCGAAATGTAAATTTTCTTCTTCATCGTATATTTACCTCTGTTTTTTTTCGCCTAAATATAAGTTTACCTTTTCTGAAAATCAAAATCTTCAAGATTTAATTTTTTAAAAGACTAATTCCTGTATTAAATGTTTCTTCAAAAAGCAGTTTTCTTCTTTGGAAATTCCATTCTTCAATTTCAGGATAATTTCCTTTGTAAACAATTTCCAGCTTAATCATATTTCCAGAAATTTTTGCAACTATAATATCATCAATTACTTGTTGATGAGTTCTATCGAGTGAATCGCATATCCGCAGAATGGCCGATAATTTATTAACAATTTGTTTGTTTTTGGGATTTAAGGAATTATATGCTGAGTGGCTTTCTTTTGGATGGCTTTTTCTGTGATATCGTGCAATGTTGGCAATTATTTCAATTTCGTTATTCGTAAAACCCAGCAATTCACTGTTCCGAATTATATAGTAACTGTGTTTATGGTGCTGATTGTGGGAAATATAAAATCCTATATCGTGAAGAATTGCGGCAGCTTCCAAATATTCGCGGCAATCATTATCGAGTTTATGAAAATTTTGCAGCTGGTCGAACAAGCGAAGTGAAAGGAATGCGATATGATCGCTGTGTTTCTTTTCATAATGGCAGTTTTTTGCTAGACGTTTTACACTTTCAAGTCTTATTTTGTTAAGTTTTGGCTTAACTTCATTGGAATGATATTTATATAAAGAATCAATTATAATTCCTTCGCGCAAAGCATAGCCCGAAATTGTAATCTCTTTTATATTCAGCTGTTCGAAAATTGTTTTTAAAATCAGTAATCCTGCCGGAAAAATATCACTTCGCTGCTCGTCAAGTCCTAATATTTTGGATCTTTTTTGAGCTGATTTTATTTTGAATACTTCATCATAGACCTCTTGTAAATCTTGATAAGTAAAAACGTAATTATTCAAAATATTACCCGAATAATCTTTTTTCTTTTTCTTGCTTAAAGAAATTAAAGCTGCTGTCATAATAGTGCCGCTCGAGCCCGTAGCAATATCTATTTTTTGCTCTCTCAAGCTTCTAACAACTGGATATAATTCACCTTCTATCCATTTTTTACATTCATCTGTATTTTTTTTCTTTATTTCATAATCAGGGAAAAATTTATTGGAAAGTCTTACCGCCCCTAACTTAAGACTGTTAGAATAAAGTATTTTTTCTTTTTCACCTAAAACAAATTCTGTACTGCCTCCTCCAATATCGATAGCTAATGTTTTCTTTTCATAAACTGGAAGTGCATTAAGAATGCCAAGATAAATAAGCCTTGCTTCCTCATATCCGGAAATTACCTCAACTTCAATTCCTGTTTCATTATATACCTTTGATATAAATTCTTCTTTATTTAACGATTCTCTTACTGCGCTTGTAGCCATTGCCCGCAATTTTGCATTATGCGATTCAGCCAGACCTTTAAATTTTTTAAGGGTTGTAATACCTCGGTTCATTGCTTCGGGAGTAATAATTTTAATATCTCCTTTGCTGCCTTCGCTTAACCGGATTACTTCTTTTTCTCTGTCGATTATTGTAAAACCTGTATCACCTTCCACTTTTACAACTATCAGATGAAATGAGTTTGTTCCTATATCTACAGCAGCAAGAAAATTACTTTGTTCAATCATTTTTTTTCTTCTTTTTATTTAACAGAAATGAACAGAGATTATAAACGTCTTCAACCGAAACATCATCAATTAAATCGGATTTTCGTATAAAATATTTTGTTTGTCCTACAGGAGCCCAATTATACGGGTTTGTGGGACCGAAAATAGAAATCTGCGGCGTACCCGTTGCGCCTGCAACGTGCATTACCCCTGTATCATTTGTAATAAACAAATCACTTTTTTCAATAATAGCGGCTAAAACCGAAATCTCTTTATTTAAACAATAAGTTATATCTAAATCCGAATTCGATTTCATATAATATATTTCTTCTTTGTCGCTTTTGCTTCCGGTTATATAAAATTTTGCATCGTAATTATCTTTAAGTTTTGTTATCAGTTTAGCAAATTTTTGAAGCGCCCATCTGTTTTGAGGTTTTCCTGCACCAATGTGTAAACCTATCAGCAGTTCCTTTTTCCCTTTATGAATTTCGGAAATAAAGTCATCAGCTTCGCGCTTATCGTAACCATCAAAATTTATCTCTGTTCTAAAATTTTTAGATGCAAAACCAAAAGGACGTGCGATATCCTGAATAAAATCTGATACGTGGGAATCGGGAAATTTTCTCCAATCAAGATCAACTGGCTTATTAAACAAGAACGAATAATCGTTCAATACTCCATCAAGCGAATTAGGACCAATTATAAAGTCCGAATTTGATATCCGCGCAATGAAATTACTTGTAAAGGAAATTGATACTGTAGCAGGAACTAAAGTAATATCATACTTTTTTCTTATAATCTTAACAAATTTCCAAATATAGATGGGATTTATCAGTTTCTTTTTGTTGTAGTCAATCGTTTCATCAACAAAGCGGTTTTTTTTAACTGCGTAATTATTTGAAGGGCTTGTAATTAATGTTATTCTGCATCTGGGGTTTTTTTCTTTAAAAGCCCTAAAAAGCGGAACAGTAGCTAACATATCGCCGAATTGATTATGCTGCCTTACAATTAAAACATTTTTAGGGTAAGAAGGCACTGCCTTTTCAGTTATCGATAATGCATAATATTTATGAATTATTTTTTTCAGTATTACCGAAAATATATTTTTTGACCCCATCAGTCTTTCTTTTCTTCGTTTTTTTGTTCAATGTCTTCAAATTCAGCATCAATAATATCTTCCTTTTTTATCATCTGTTTAGCTGATTTTTTTTTATCATATTCTTTTTTATTTTTTGACGGCACTGCAATTACTTTTATGATACGGAGAATAATATATACAAATATTGCAAAAAATATAACTTTTAACATTTTTATCCTCTTGTTTCGGGACTGAAATACTCAATGAAACCTCTGTTTTCATTAAATATTTGTCTGCATAATTCTTCGAAATCGTTCTCGCTGTTAACAAAATCTATTTCCGTCGAATTAACAATTAAAAGCGGAGTTTCGTTAAATTTGAAAAAAAAGTTATTATAGGCTTCGCTTAATTGCATAAGATAACTTCTTGTAATGTTCCGCTCAATTTTTCGTCCGCGTTTTTTAATATTATAAATAAGCCTGTCGATGCTGGATTGCAGATAAACCACAAGATCAGGTTTTCTTAAATCCCTTTGCAAGGTGGGAAAAAGATTTTCGTAAAGCTTTATTTCATCGGGACTTAAATTTAAGTATGCAAATATCTTATCTTTTGCAAAGATATAATCAGAAACTATAAAATCCGAAAACAAATCTTCCTGATGAAGTTCCTGCTGCTGCTTATATCTGTTTATAAGAAAAAACATCTGGGTCTGAAAGGCATAACGTTTTCTGTCGAAGTAAAATTTTTCGAGAAACGGATTTGTTTCAAATTCTTCTTCTATTAATTTCGCATTTAGTTTATCGGACAGTTTTTTTGCCAGAGAAGATTTCCCCGCCCCAATAACTCCTTCAATTGCAATATATTTAACTTCAGACAATATTTACCTCGGATTATTTATAGTACTTTACTGATAATATTTTGTTTAAGTCCTTCTATCCTTATTTCCGAAAGTATAATTTTTAAAACCGGATGAATAAAATCCGGTTCTATTTCGCACGCCGGAACAATAACAAAATCTCTTTCACAAAATCCCGGATGCGGAACTGTTAATTTTTCATTACAGAATATCGTGCTACCGAAAAATAATAAATCTAAATCTATTTCGCGCGGTCCCCATTTAAATGTTTCTTTTCTGCCTATATTTTTTTCAGTTTTTTTTAAATAATCAAATAATTCAAAAAGAGTGATTTCACATAAAAAACTTATTGCGCAATTATAAAAGTCAGGCTGTTCTTCGTAACCGAAGGCTTTTGTTTCATATATCGCTGATACTTTAATTTCGCTAAATTCTTTTTCACTTTTTAAAATATCAACAGTATTGGAGATATTTTTAAGCCTTTCTCCGGAATTTGAGCCAACCCCGATAATTGCTTTAGTCTTCATTTGAACGGATTACCTCAGCTTCAACGCAATCAATAACTCCGCCCACAGGAACAGTATTTTTTCTTACCCGCACGCACACTTTTTGTACCCTATTGTAATTTTTAATTATTTCATCAGCAATTTTATACGCTATCGATTCTATAAGATGATATTTCTTTTCGTTTGCAACTTTCATAATAAGCTGATAAACACTGTGATAGTTTACCGTAAGTTTTAAATCGTCCTTAATTGCAGCTTCCGAAAAATCAGTATAAATATCAACATCAGCTTCAAATATTCCGCCAATATTCTGTTCTTCGGATAACGCTCCGTGATAAGCATAAAAAGATGCGTTTTTTATTCGGATTATATTAACCATAACTAAACACTCACATTCTTATAATATTTAAGTATTCCCTTCAAATTTGCAATTAAAATACCCGCAAGAACAATTGCCGAACCATTAATTTGAACGACAGATAATTTTTCTTTTAGAATAATCCAGCCCAATAAAACAGCAATTATAGGTGTAATAAAAGCGCTTAACGATAATATTACAACATTAATTCTTTTCAAGAGCCAATAATAAGTTGTAAAAGCCATCACAGTTCCTAAAACTGCAAGGTATAAAATTGAAGAAATAGCTGATAAAGTAAATTTATTGCTTAAATAATCTTCAAATAAAACAGAAAATATTATTAATAAAATACCTGCTAAAAAAAGCGGGACAAGGTTCATTGATAATGGGTTTAATTTCTTTGCGTTTTTTTTAAGATAAACAGCAATAAATCCCTGCATGGCAGCACTTAAAACAACTGCAGTCATTCCTAACATCATATTAGAATAACTAAACGATAAATCATCAGAAAATATAATAACCAGTCCGATAAAACCCAAAACTGCTCCTAATATTTGATATAAATCTGTACTTTTTTCTTTAATAAAAATGTATGATAAAATAATAACAACAAAAGGATAAATACCGAAAAGTATTGAAGCCAATCCGCTTGGTATAAATTGTTCTGCCCAATAAACAAGTCCAAAAGGGATTACAAATGAAAAAAGGGCAAGCATAACATATATTTTTAAAGAAAATAAATCTTTTTGCAGATTTATTTTTTTTACTTTCATAATTAGAAATACGATAATTGAAGCAACAACAAATCTTACTCCTGCAGATAAAAACGGTGTCATATTTTCCAGACCAATTCTTATCATCAGCCACGTTGAACCCCAGGCAAAACAAATTAAAATATATCCCAGAAATATTTTCAAGTTTTCGTTCATTCTTCGCTCATCGCTATAATTCCTATTGCCCGTCCGGATTTAATTCCTTCTCTTCTGTAAGAATGAAGCAAATCTGTTTTTTCATAACTGCATAAAGGACTAATTTCAATATGTTTTTCGGGAATACCGGAAGCAATTAACATATTTTTGTTTTCTTTTTTTAAGTTAAGGAAATAACACTTATTTTGTATTTCAACCGATTCGGGATTGAATTTTTTCGCTACTTCCTCCCCGACTTCATAATTTTTAACATCGATACATGGAGCTATATATGCAAAAATATTTTTTTCATCTGAATTGAATTCTTCTTTTAATTTTTTCAAAGTCTTTCCAAGAATCTTTAATTCCGTACTTCGCCAGCCAGAATGTACGGCAGCAATTACTTCATTTTTTCTGTCATACAAAAATATCGGGACGCAATCGGCAGATGAAACTGCAAGCCCTATTCCTTTCTTTTTCGTAATAAGAGCATCACTTGCGGGAAAAATATTATTATTTTCAACAATTGAAATGTTATCTCCGTGAACCTGTTTCTGAAATACAACATTTTCCTCTTTAAGTCCAAGCTTAGTAATAAATTATGACCTGTTTGCTTTTACAATATCAGGATTATCCCCAACTGATAAGGACATATTAAAATAATACGGTTCGCTTCGGTTAAGTCCGGTTTTTGTGCTGAAACCTAATTTAATTTCCGGAAACTGACTAAATAGACTGCTTTTTATTATTATCACAAATTGCTATTATTTTTAACCCAAATTTACAAAAATTGCCAATCAGACTGATGTTATTTTATTAAAGGTACAGAAAACAAATATCTATTTAATTTCGGAATTACTCCATTTAAGAAAATCAATTATACCTTCAGTAATCTTGTCAGCTATTTTTTCCTGATAAACCGGATTTAATAATTTCACTTCATCGTAAGGATTGGATAAAAAAGCAGTTTCAATTAAAACTGCCGGTAATTCTGTTACCGAATTTACTGATAAATTAAAACCTTCGAATATCCCGAAAGAATTAAATCCCAGTTCAATCATCTTTTTATGAATAAACTCTGCCAATTGCCTGTTTGAAGAATGATGGTAATAAACAGCTGTCCCGCGTACGCGATGCGGATCAACATTAAGAGCAACAGAATTACAGTGAATGCTTAACAGTATATCTCCGCCTGTTTCAAATACCTTTTTAATTTTTTCAGGATTTGATAAATTCTCGTCTCCATCTCGCAGCAGAATAACTTTTGCGCCGTGATTCACTAAAGACTTTTTTATTTTAGAAACAAGCTCATAATTTACATCTTTTTCCAAAGCCCCGGAAGATCCTAATGCACCTAAGTTGTTTCCACCGTGACCTGCATCTAGAATCACAGTGCAGTCATTTATTAATTTAATCCCCTTCCTTTTGTAAATGATTGAGAGAATACTGTCCGAAAATTCAACTGAATACCCCCATACCTGCTTTTCATCTAAAGTCAAAAATACTTCTAAAGTTTTTTCTTTTGAATTATAAAAATGTGAAATGTCAGCCTTTTCATCAGATTTATTAATAATCTCATATCCAGAAAAATCGTACCCAACCAATTTAACAACAATTACTGCCGGATCTATTCTTTGATAAGTAATATAAGGAGTTGGAGTATTAATCTTAATTTTAATTGTATCAGCATACTCGTATTTATATTTAGGCTCGGAAGATACAAAGGAAAATTCAGGATTTGCAAGGAAATCAGTTACATATTCTTCCGGTATCCAGCCATTTTCTTTTCCGGAAATACTGAATCTGTAATATTTTCCCTTTTTTCCGGTAACAGTTAACTCTGTTCCTTCCGAAATATAATTCGGTTCTTTAAGTCCTAATCGGTCTGTTTGCAGTTCATAACTGAAAAGAGGCCTGAAACCTTTTGTTTTTCCTTTAAAGAATATTTTATGACTGGTGATATTCATTTTTACAGAACTGTTATATCTGGTCTCATTTCCGTATTTATCCGTTAACACTATTTCGTAATTCCCGAAATAATCAGTTTTAAAGTCATTAGCATTAATTTTAATTGAATAATATCCCGGTCGTTTTTTTGAATCCGAAAAAGGCAGCTCAATTATTCCCGGAATAATTGCAGAACATCCGGTTGTGCCTGAAAATGATAAAGTCAAAGATTCTCCTGCTGATATCCATCTGTCTTCTGCCGGTAAAACAGATTCCGGAAATATTTTAACTATATCTCCGTATTCCTTAAGTTTTTTTTCTTCTTTAACTAAATAAATATCTTTTTCCGCTTTTAAATATCCGTCATAATAAGCACGTATTGTAAATTTATTAGTCCCTTGTTTTATTTTCAGTAGTGTTGCAAAAGCTCCGGTCTCGTAAACTCTTAAATTTTCATCATTAACAGTAATTGTATAATCCGGATTAGTATTGCCCGCAATCCGATAATTTTTATAATCAGTAAAAGTTGTATCTTGATCTGGGAAGACCAAATTAATTACAGGTTTTTGTGCTAGCAGAAATCCAGCATAAATCATCAAAAACCATAATTTATAAATTATTATTTTCATTAAATCTAATTTGCTAAAACGATTTATTTACGGGATTTATAAAGGCTAAATTAAAAATAAAATGCTTATAATAAAAGGATTATAAAACCAAGTTTTTTATAATTCAAATATTAATGGCTTCATTATCAATATTACATATTTTTTAACGATGTTTACACTCAAACATTACAAAAAGAATTTAATAGGCATTTATGCTAAAGTAAACGGGAAATAAATTGCTGATCTTATTAGATAAATTAATCTATACTAGCTTCAACTGACAACATTAATTCGGAACTTACCTTTTTACCATTTATTTTCGCTGGAATAAATTTGGTAATTATTATTGCTGCTTCAATATTTTCATCAATTTTTCGGGAAATATTCTTTGTGATTTTAGAATAATAAACGTTACCCTCTTCATCAATTTTTATGAATAATTCTAAAATTCCTTTATAATCTTCAGCTCTGTTTTCAGGAGAAATGAATACATTTTCGATAACTGCATCCATTCCGCCTTCAGGAAAAGGACATTCATTGGCATCGCAACTCAAGTCTTTTATTTCAAGAGAAATACCTTCTTTTTTTTCTGTTTGTTTTTTTACATTATGTTTTTTTTCTGTAATAACATTATTTCTTTGCACCCCCTGCGAATTGGAAGTAGTTAAATTTTTCTTCGGAGTCAGCAAAAAAGGGATATAAAGTATTACCTGCGTTGAAACTACTTCTTCTTTATCCTGCCCGGGGATAAATTTTGTTTTTTTTACTGCATCAATTGCAGCTTCATCACAGCCTAATCCAATTCCTTTAACAACTTGGGCATCTCTTACATTTCCTTGCTCATCAATTTGCGCCAACACAGATACTGTCCCTTCAAGCCCGTATTTTTTAGCATCTTCTGGATAAATTAATGTTTCTATTATCGATTCGATACCACTGACAGGTTCAGGGCAAATATCAATAGGACAGATATATTCTTCTTTACGGCGTGAACTGTTTTTTATCCCCGATATTTCCGTAAAATACCTGGAAATAGGAGCAGCATAATTTGGATCGAGACTTACAAAATTTGTGCTTATCAATTTCCCTTTTTCATATATTCTTGTTTCTTTAAGTCCGCCGTTTTCATAGTAATATTTAGATAATCCGTCTAAAATCCCCATATCGGTTTGTATTTCAGACTTTATTATTCCGTTTAAATAATATTCTCTTATCCAACCGTTTACAATTCCGTTTGAGTATGTTACTTCTTTTCTGAGATTTCCGTTTTCATAAAACCAATAGCAAGTACCGTCAAGTCTGTCGTTTACATAGCTTATTTCCGAAGATATTTTCCCGTCTGGATAAAACGAACGATTTATGCCTGTCTGGCTGTATATATCGTTTAAGAAAATTAAAACCGAAATCAGTACAAAAAAGCTCTTCATTTATTAGAATTCCCATTTTGCTGCTAATGTCGGCATAATTTCAACTTTGTTTGTCGGCAAAAAATTATGAGTAATTTCAACTTCACTGCCAAGAAAAAGATTTTTTGTTACTTTTACCCATAACTGAGGTTCAGTCATTATTACTAAATCTTTTTTATCTTTTCCTGCCAGCTTAGCGCTCCATAAATCTGCAAATCCGGTAAAAATAATTTTCCCATCCCAAAATTCGTTAAACCAAACAATAGTAATCTGAAAGTCGCTTCCAGTTGATAAATAGTCCTTTCGGTAAAGCAAATCAGTATTTAATGTTGTTATTCCCAAATCTATAGGATAACTTAATCCGGCAAGCCAAACATGCCCGAGAGGATATCCTGCGGCATTTCCATCGTTATATTGTAAAGTTGCAGAAAGATTTTCTACCCAAGGCAGATTTATGTAGCGTGCAATTTCAAAATACGCCAGAGACATACTTTTATTTCCGCCGTTATTAAAATCGAAATCGGTAAAGAAAAATGTTGATCCGTAATCATCGGCTTTCAGCATTTCAAAAGTAGAAGTAAAATATTTTCTATCCTTTCCTAAATCGTAATGAATTTGAATATTTTGCGATAATAACGGAGTGATTAAAAATATCATTAACAGAGTAACTTTCATTATCTTTATCATTTTTGCCTTATATTTTTAGAATTTTAAGAATTGCACTTTGGAAGTGTAACAGTAAATTCGGAACCTTTCCCGAATTCGCTTTTTACATAAATATCTCCGCCTATTCTTTTCAAGAATTCTTTGCAAAGAATCAGTCCAAGTCCCGTACCCTTTTCTTTAGCAGGACCAATCGAAACATAGTGTACATCAATCCGGAAAAGCTTATTTTGATCTTCTTCCGATATCCCGATACCTTCATCGATAACCGAAACATATACTTTTCCGTCATCTTTTTCTGTTGCGGTAATACTAACTTTTGCTCTTTCTTGCGAAAATTTAATCGAGTTACTTAGTAAATTGCCAATTACAGATATCGTCATATTTTTATCTGCAAATACTTTTATATGTCTTTCTGCATCAACAAAAAATCTTATTTTTTTATGCGCAAAATCATCTTTTAAAGTACTTGCCACTTCCCATATTAAATCCTGAACTACAAGAGCCTGCGGTTCGTTCTGGATTCTCCCGGTATGAGCACGCGACCATTGGAGTAGGTTTTCAAGAAGTTTATATGCGTGTTTTGCTGAATTGTTTATTTCAGTAATAAAAGTTATTTTTTCATCTTCATCAAAAGAATCATAGTCCTTTATCAGCATATCCGAAAAACCCAGCAGCGTAGTAAAAGGATTTTTAAGATCGTGCGATACAATTGTAAGAAATTTGTCTTTTGTCGCATTAGTTTCTCGGATTTTTTCTTCAGATTCTTTTAGGTTTTTTTCTGTAAGAATTCTCTGCGTGATATCTGAAAATGATCCGATTATACCGCCAGGTTTGTCATTATCATCATAAAATACTGATTTACTGATAAGAATATTTCTTTTCTCTCCGGAATCAACTTCAATTTCTGTTTCGTAAGTCAACGAGTTAAGACTATTTATAACCTCTTTGTCTTTTCTTTCATCTTCTTCCGAAAACTCTTTTGAAAATACTTCATCAGCCGACTTACCGAATATTTCTTCCAAAGTTTTTCCCAAGTATTCTTCAAATTTCCGATTGCAGCCTAAATATATACCTTTCAAATTTTTATAATAAACCGGATTTGGAATATTATTCATTATTGAAAGTATAAACTTACTTTGCTGGTTTGTTAATTTATCTTGGTTAAAGTTAGAATTATATTCGTGGATAAATTTTAGCACAACCTTGGAACCATTTGCAGTAACTGCAGGATAAAACCCGGCACAACAATCAATTTTATTATCATTAACAGATAAAAAAGTTAAATTAACCACCTCTACAGTATTATCGTATAAATTAATTTCCTTAAGGATATTCTGAGTTTTATTGTAATCAGATTTATCAATTATACTTAAAACGCTTTGTTCCGATATTTCATCCGGCTGATATCCAAATAACTGCATCCATTTTCTGCTGGTTGCAATAAATTCACCTTTATAGTCAATTATTGCAAAAACTTTTTCAGAATAATTATCTAATTCTTGTACTGCGTCACTATTACTAACAGTTTTAATGTCAATATTTTTAATGAAATCGATTATTTCTTTTATCTGAAGGATATCCGCTTGTGCCATACAATAATTAAGTTTTTATGCTAAAGTAACAAAATTAATACTAACATTATACATCCGAACAAAAAAAAACCCCGCCTTTTGACGGGGTTTTTTATTAAATAATATTTTAAAGAGCACTACCGTTAAGAACTACAGCTGCATCGCCATTCGGGCTTTTTACTTCAATAATAACTGACACTTTTCTTGAACCGGGATTTACATCTCCTTCAGGATCTATTTCCGAAACAACAACTTCAAAATAAGTATAAGCATCGTTCATAGTATCAGGTATTTTTATTCCAGTTGTTCCAGAAACAGTCAAGTTTTTACCGACTGTTTTAACATCAACAGTAGTACCTTCAGCTAATGGGTTACCAAATTGGTCAGCAACTCTGAATCTGAAAGTAACTCCGCCACCAGTATTGAAATCAGGAATTACCCAATTTCCATCTCCATCAACCGGATCTATCACTATATCGTATATTCTTGTTCTGCCAGACCATAAACCTTGTGAGGTAGTTGTTATGTAATTATTATTTTCATCAACAGTTTTTGCCGATACCGAATAATAACCATAACCTATCACTGGATCATCAGGCCAAGGAGCACCTGTTATAATATCAGCTTGTGCAACACCGAATCTATCTGTATGTTTTGGATCCTGGTATCCTTCAATTACTCCTGCGGTAGTTTGGAAATAGACAGCGGTTCCTTCAACAACAGGGTTTGAATATCTGTCACCGACAACACAAACTGCAAATGGTCTTGGCAGTAAGTTAACAACATGGTATGCAGCACAATTTAGTCTGCTGATACCAACACTGAAATGATTTTGTTCAGGAAATCCGCCGCTTATTGTAAGTTTAACCGGACGCGATTTAATAAGTTTTCCGCCTATCGTGCAACTAGCTTGAACTTGAACAGGACCAGAAATTGTTCCGCTTCTAACTGTTGTAAACACTAATCCTTCAGAATTTGATCTTACTGTTTTAGGACCGATTTCTTCACCACCGTTAGGATGTGAGCCTGGCAGAAAATCGAATGTTACCGGAATTGAATGATCGATATCTATTGGATTACCGTTTGAATCTACAACAACATAAGTTATATTTGTCCAAGTTATATCTCCTGTTTCCTGAACAAAAATATTCGAGCTTGTCATACTAACAAACTGAATAGCGTCTGCAGGACCGGAAACACTGCTGTTTATTAGTTGTTTTTCTAATCTTATAGTTCCTAAATCAAGTTTCTTTTCGGCAACATTTACATCTTGTGTAATTTCTCTTGTTTCGTAACCTTTAATATTAAAAGTAAACTTTAGTTCTTTGTTGCCGCTCATATCAAGTATAAATGCAAAATCACCGCCGGCTTCCGAATACCTGTCATTAAAACCAGAAATTTTTATGGTAACTCCTTCAATTCCGGCTCCTGTTGTATTATCAATAACTTTCCCGGAAATGGTTACTTTACCACCTGTTTCAGCTATTTCTTCTTCTGCTTCGTTTGTAGTAGATTTTTTACACGATGTTGCGATAAATAAAACAAAAAATACTGACAGCAAAAATAATAATGTCTTTTTCATATTGTGATCTTCATTTTATTGATGAAATATTTATTATTTAGATTATATAACAATAAAAATATACAGACTATTGTTCTAAAGCAAGAAATTTTTAAGATATTTATAACGATAAAAATAAGATTATTTCAATAATCATTCCAGCTAATTCTCGAATATTTTATTAATATTTTAATCGGTTAGGACAAATATTAGCCATTTGCTCAAAAAAATCAACTATTTTATTACTAAAATATTTATAAAAAACATATAAATATTTATTTTTATGTTAAATTAACTATTGGCTTATTTTTTGAAGGTTTTTAATATTACTTTTTGGAGAAAAAATGAGCAACTATTATTCTTTAATTTTTCATTTTTCAAAAATATTTTATCAAACAGAAAAACTTATTGAAAACAAAATAGAATTGTACGAAATTAAAAATAAAGCTGCAGATTTTCCTTACTGGAAAAAACTTATCGGCACAGCTGTTTCAGAATTTAGAATCGAACATTTCTATAAATTATCACTCGGAACGCTTTATATTACTATGTTAACTTTTTTAATATTAAAATATTTACAGTAAATTTTACCGGTCTATTCAGTCTTAACTATTTTTAATATTTCCTCTATTAACTTTTTTCGAGTAACATCATTATCGTTCATTTTAAATTTATTAAGCAGTTCATAACGGCTTATTTTATTATTTTCTGAATATTCTTTTAAATTATATAAAGTTTCAAAATAACGAACATCGTCTATTGCTTCGCACATTCCTTCCCATTGAATTGTTGAAATAATTCCGTCAATTATTGGATAAGTAAAAGCTTCTTCACGAAATCTTTTTTCAGGATCATCAAAATCATTCCAGAAATTACCGTAACTCTTTTGATATGCATATATCATTGTCCCATCGTAGTTTTTTTGAATTAAATCGAATCCGTAGTTATTTCTGTAAATTTCAGGATTTTCCTGCCCCGCCTGAGGATTATGATAAGAAAGTACTTTTATATTTTGTTTATGAAATTTTTCCGGTATTGTAACATCAGTTTCACCATGAACAACCGCAAAAGAAATTTCGTTGTCAACATATTTGTAAACATCTTTTACTGCCGCTATAAATATCCCATTATGATATTTTTTTGTTTTTTGCCAAAACGGAATCTGCTTTTTAATATTTGCCGAGTCAGCTTCATCAATACCGTAAATGTATAAACTATCCCAACCGTTTTTTTTTATTATTTCAGAATATTCCTTAACTTTGTTTATTAACGAGTTTGTGTCACTATTAAAAACCGCATCTGAGAAAAGATTTAAGTCGATGTTGAATATTTTATCTGTCGCATATCCTAAACTTTTCCTTATTTCCAGATTTCGTACAAGATAATTGTTTTTTTGATAATTTGCCGGATAGTTAAAACCGTGGTCCCTAATATCCTTAAGTTCAAGATTAAATTGATTTTCAGTTTTATCAACATAATGATAAGGACGCTGATAATCTTTAATCTGTCCGGTGTAGTAAATTGCATAAATTATTCCAGGATTATCTAATCTAAATGGCAAGACATTTATACTGATTGGTATCCTATAAACATTTTTCCCGGATGTCGCTATTTCGATAAAACCTCTATAAATTCCTGGTAATTCTGAACTGTCTGCAAAACATTTCAGCCAAATTTGCCGATAATCATTTTCAAGTAAAAAAGGTTTAAGATTAGGTGTATCAGCAATTTTTAAATCTGAAAAATCGGAGTTAATGCTATCCGTTATATTAATATATTTTGTATTATTTTTTTTTGTTTTACAAAGAAGGTAATTCTGTTCGTTTATTCTGTCAAGTTTAATCAATTTATCATTTTTAACTAGTAATTCCTGAGTTAATAGTTTGCTTTTTTCATTTCTTATATCTTTTGATGTAATTCCAGCTTGGTACCATACTTTTACAATATACGGGTCAATAATACCATTAAACATCTTATTATTTTCATTTTTTAACTCGGCTATTTTGATTGATAATATTTCTGTTTTACCCAAGCTTTTTATAATGAACGATAAAGGTTCAAATTCTCCTGGTGTTATATTGCACGAAAGTGAATCAAGAATTTTAATATCCGCCGGAAGATTAATTTCATCCAATCTTAAATATTTGGTAGGATTTAAGTAATAAAAACTCAAGCCCGATTCTTCCGAACAGCTTGTAACTCCCCAAAGGAATAAAAATAAAATTATTCTCAAGAACTGATGATTTTTTATAAATCTCATATTTGTTTTATTTTGTGAATAATAAAAATGTTATAGAAATGAAAGGGAGCAAAAACGAAAAAATAAGTATATACTTTGCAGTATTTTCACGAAATCGAGAAATGATTTTATACAATAAATAAATTATAAATGATTGATAAAATACTATATTCAGAAAAGCCAATCTGTCATAATCTACGAAATTATTAATTACAAAAAGCAAGGAAAAGAAAAGGATTAAAATAAGATCAATGCCTGTAAGCAAAGCTTCTGGACTGAAAAATATTCTTTCGCGCAGAACAATATAAAATATTACCGTGAGCAAAACAACACCGAATAATATTTCGAGATAATTATTATTCAATATTGAAACAATATATTTATTCTTTATTGATTCTGAAAGTCCGCTTAAAAAGAAAAATCCGGCAGTATTTAAAAAAACATAAATTCCTGCAATTTCCTTTGTACGTTGATAATGCATTATTGATAAAATCAGCGATAAAACACCTACAATAGTTAAAAACAACAAATCTTCGAACTGAAGTGAAGTTTTTATGGGAACAGACGACAACAGAATAACAGATGTTGCCAGAATTGAGGAAGGTATTATAAATTTTATGTAAAGTTCAATTATTTGCTGTGGAAGCATAGATATTTTATCAGTATAGTATCTTGTAAAAAAGTCGGAAACTGATTTTACCTTACTGAATAAAAGTTTGCTGAAAATAAGTATTAAAGCAACTAAAAAAAATAAAACAGTTGCAGTGTACTCATATCCCTTTAAATAAATAAAAGAAATCAGAATAAAAATTATTGTAAAGAGATGAACAATGAAAACGGAAAATTTGTGCTGAATATTGCTTTCGAGAATAATGTGATGCAGATGTGTTCTATCGGGACTGAAAGGACTTTCTTTTCTTAGAACTCTGAATATCATCACTTTTAAAGTATCTATAATTGGAACTCCGAGCACAATTACGGAATATGTAATATCCAACTGCGAACCGTAATGATCAACGGAAATAAGTAGAGAAACAAGCATAATAAAAAAACCAAGAATTAAAGATCCTGTATCTCCTAAAAATATTTTCGCCGGATATGCATTATATTTTAGAAATCCTAAAATACTTCCCGAAAGACTTGAAGTAAGAATAAGCGCAAGTTCATTGCTAGTATAGATTGAAACCATAAAGTACATAAAAAAGATTAAAAGCGAAAACCCGCTTGCCAGACCATCAAGCCCATCCAAAAGATTTATCGAATTAATTACCCCTACAATAAAAAACCCAAGTAATATTAAATCAAACGGTTGCGGAATAGTAACACCGAACAGCATAATTCCAGTTACAAATTCGGTAAAATATGTAACGGTTAAAATTGCTGTAAGGATTTGAAAAGCAAATTTCACCAGCGGACTAAGCCCTATTATATCATCAAGCGTACCGCATAATAAAATTATAAGAGCTCCTACAAATAAAAGTTTAATTGAGTTCAAATCCGGATAGAAACTGAACATTAATACCATAACACTGGTAAAAATAACAATCCCTCCCATCCGTGGAATTACTTTTGTATTAACCCTTCGCGCACCCGGTCTGTCAACTATATCTGACTTTTTTAGGAAAGAAATTAATGGCGGTGTAAGAAATAATGTAATTACTAATCCCGCAAAAAATATAAAGGTATAAGTCATTACATTACTTCCTCTATCAAATCAATCATTTCGGCTGCAATTTTTTTTCTGTTAAAATTTGCCATTACAAAATTGTGCCCGTTATGCCCCATAAGTTGAGCATCTTTGCCGTTTTCGCTGAATTCCAAAACCCTGGCAACTAAATCTTCACTGTTTTCAGGTTCAAAAAAAATTCCGCAGCGTGCGTTTTCAATAATCTTTCGCGATTCTCCTTCAACACCCATTAAAATAGGTTTTTTCTTTATCATTCCTTCAAACATTTTTGAAGGTATAACGGTTTTAAATAAATCGTTTTTCTTAAGGTGAACGCAGAAAAGATCAAGTTTTTCAATAATTGCCGGAATATCTGATTTTGGCTGAATTGGAAATATCCGGATATTTTTGAGTTTCCTTTTTTCAATTTCATCTTCAAGTTTTTGTCTTTCGGCACCTGAACCGACAATTACAAATTTAATATCGGTGTTTTTTAATTTTTCTGCTGCTTCAATCAGTGTAATAATTGAATGAGCCATTCCGATTGTTCCGATATAACCTATCTTAAATCCTGACTGTAAATAATTCTTTAATTCTTCATTCCCAATTTCACTTTTTACATCAAACGTCTCTGTATCAACACCGTTGAAAAATACGTGTATTTTGTCTTCTTTTATTCCTCGTTTTACAAGATTTTCTTTAAAGGATACAGTTACTGATATTATTTTCTTCGCTGATTTATAAAGATTTATTTCAATCCATTCGAGAAGTTTAATTATTTTTTTATTTGTTAAAGCTCCAACCGCCACAATAGATTCTGGCCATAAATCCCTAAGCTCCAAAATAAACGGTTTTCTTCTTAAAATTGAGATGTATTTACCAGCAAGTCCACAAAAAAACTGAGGTGTTGTGGACATAATGAGATCAAATTTAATCCCTGAAAAAGAGACATACAGAACGCTTAAAAGCATAAAAATTAAGTAATTAAGAGTTCTTAAAATAAACCCCTCGTTTGGTGTAATAAAAGTCCATAAACGTATTACATCAATACCGTCAATGCTTTCTTTCTGAATTAGTTTATTTTTATAACCGGGAAATACTTTTCCGTCCGGATGATTAGGAAAATTTGTAACTACGGTAACATCAATTCTATCCATCCAAGCTCTGCAGTGCTCGTATGTCCTGTTTGCAGGAGCATTTACTTCCGGCGGGAAATAATGCGTAACAAACAATAACCTTTTTCTACCTGACAAATTAAACTAACTCCTTATAATAAAAAAATAAACAAAATTACAATTTATTGTCTTTTCCTAAAAGGGACAATATGTATTTTTTTATTATGGTATGTTGATTAAAAATATAAATTTCAAATAAAAATTTACTCTAAAGATGCAAGTAAAACAAGAAACAAAAGTTAAAATAGGAAGTTTTTTTTTAATTTCACTTAAGTATTAAAATATCATAATCTATTTGAGCGGGAATTGACGTTTTTGTTAAAATTATGGTACTCTGAGTTAAAGCAATTCCAAACTGAGGATAATACTCGGTTTCTTCTATTTCGTGATCACAATCCTTTATACTTATCTTTACATCAACTTCATCCAAAGATATGAAATATTCGTTTCCGTCTGCCGAAATACTGCAATCGGGATGCAAATGGATGTAACTTTTTACTAAATGATTTCCCTTTCCTGAAACTGAATCTCGCACGGAGATTGTATTATCTTTTGTAAGAATATTTCTACGATGAATTATTTTATCTCCAATAAGTCTGGCAAATCCTTTATATTCACCTGAAAAATTAAAATTATCTGCATTGCATTCATATTTAATATTTTCAGGTTTGTATCTTCGTGCAACCCTGAAACTTCCCCAGCATTCAATCTGATCTATTCCATCAATACATAAAGTATTGTGCGCTGATGCCGATCTTGAATAATTTCTTCTTATTCCATGCTTATATTCAAATACACCAGTATCGGTAATAATTTTCTTTTTGTTTACCGAGAGTTCATAACTGAATATATCAGAATGTGAATGGGCTGGAAGATAATCTGGTCCAATTTTTCCTGCATCTAATGCAAAATAAATGTTTTTATTTTTAAAAACATAATAACCTGAATCAGTGTAAATATTTTTCTCTTCAATGTTATTAAAACCAAGATCATTTGCATATTCATTAAGTACTTTGGTCTCTGGAGCAATTCCTTCCGCCGAATCGTTAAATAAAGTAATTTCGCCGTTGGGATGAGTGAGATCATTTAGAAAATGGAGCATTTTTGTAATATTTCTCTTTAAGAAATCGCAATACTCCTCATCATGCAAAGTAATGTTATACATATCCAATAAACCGAAAAGCATTATTGCATGATACATTGTTGATCGTTCAAAATAGCCTCCGTCACTCAACACCTGAATTGGAAGCTCTTTGTAAAATATTCTTTTCGCTTCAGAAAGCCATTTATCTGATTCTCCGCATCCGCTGAAATATTTTCCTGCAAAATATAACGCTTTAGCATTTTCCAGATAGTGATTACCGGGAAAATAAAACTCCATGTTCCTGTAAAGAAATGAAGCTTGCTGATATATACTATGCTTAATAACTTCGTTTTCCGGTTTCATTTTTATCCAATTTACAATTCTTATAGATAATGGATAAGAATGCCACCCTGTACCCTTTCCTAAAGGATTTTCGTTTATCCAATTAATACAAATATTTTCGAACTCGCTTTTATTCAGAAGAAATCCGTAATTAAAATAGTGCAAATTAAATTTCCATAATAAAGGAAATTCGTTAATATTCCAATTAATCGGGATACCTGTTTGACCGCAATGATTCAAAAATGTAAAGTTGCCATTTAATATTTCTTCTTTTCGATTTGTTGGGTCGTAAAACAGATAGTCGGTAAGTGATTGTTCATTTGTTTCAAGTTTGAACGGAATATCCGGTATATTTTGCTTAAAGTATTTACGCTTTATTATAGAGTAAATCCGTCCAAATATCTGTTCTTTCCGTAAATATTTAATTGTATAATAATACTTTAATATCATCGACTTTCATTTTTTATTGATTTCTCAATGTAATCTTTCATCCGCTTCCCTACCATTTCCCAAGTATATTTTTCTGTAACTAGTTTATACCCACATTCACCGAAATCCATGCATTTTTGCGGATTATCAAGTAATTTAATTAAAGCTTTGGCAATTCCGCTTATATCACCTGGGTCAACAAGATACCCGTTTGTATCATTTTGAACAAAATCAGGAATTGCACCTATATTTGTGGCAACAACCGGCAGTCTGTATAGCATTGCTTCAAGATAAACAAGTCCGAAAGGTTCTCTTTGGGTGGGCATACAAAAGACAGACGCGTTTTTATAATAATCCGGAACTTTTTCGATTGGAATTCTTCCAAGAACGATACAGTTCTCATTTTTTATTTTTGGATTTGCGCCTATAATAATCAATTTTGAATCGGGATGCTTTTCTAAAACTCTTTCAAAAGCTTCAAGTAAATCGGGTCCGCCTTTCCTTTCCCAGTCAATTCCTACAAATAGAATATTTTTATTTTTATATCTTTCAATATCCGAGGTCATATTTTCAATATCAACGTTGCTTCCTGCATAAACACAAGCAACTTTTTCTACAGGACAGGAGTACTCCGAAATAATAGAATTTGTAATATTTGAACTGTACGTAAAGTTTAATGTGGCATTTTTGTAAATAGATTTTTCAAGTTCAATCATTTCGTTTGATAAAAGTCCTTTTTTATCGAACAGCGGATAACCTAAATTTGCCAAATGCGTATGATCGGTATATAAAAAATGAGGAAGTCCTTTGAGACTTGTATCGTAAACAGAACCAATTTGAAACGAGAAGTAATAATCACCTTCACGTAATTTAGTATTCACCATTTTTTTTATTTCCTTAAATAAAAATACTGTCCGGAAATAAACATATTTGAATTTCTTGCGGCTTTTTAATAAATCTAAACCATATTCTTTTAATGTAAAAAAGATATTAAATAAAGCAATTATCTTCTCTTGTTTTAATAAATCTACAATCCGAATAATATCAAACTTGTAATCAGGAAAATTATCTTCCAATATTTTAAGCGTATTATCTGTCTGCGGATGTTCGTGAGCAGTAATAAAAGCAATTTTTTTCATAACTGTATTAAGACTTAATAGTAAATTTTACCGTATCAGTACGGTTGTTATTTAGCTTATAAAATAGATAACAAAACTGACAAAACTTATATAATTCTTTTTCTGCTGAAATGTTCGCAGATAATACTTTGCACTTCACCTTCTTTCCTTACACAATATAACCCATTTTTTTAATTATTTCAGAAAATTTACACTTCCCGATTTTATTCACTTCAGAATCCAATAATTAATTCGTCCGGTACTTTGTGTTCAATTAGATTTAATTTACATACAAAGCTTTTTCTAAATCCTTTATTTGAATAATATTCATGTATTCTGAACATATCAGCTCTTTTCTAAAAGTTTTTTACACATTTCAATATATTTTTCTGTCAATATTTTTGAATCGAACTCACTTGCTTTTTGAAGAGATTTCATCCTGAGTTCGTAAAGCAAGTTTCTATTATTGTTAATTTTGTTAATTGCTTCAATAATACCATTTTTATTTTCAGGCTCAAACATTATCACATCTTCTTCTTTAAACATTTCTTTAAGTGAAGGAAGGTTTGTGCATAACACAGCTAATCCGCAGGATAATGCTTCAATTACAATTCCTGGATATCCTTCTTTGTAACTTGGCAGGATCAATGCATCGTATTCTGTCATTTTTTTAATGACTTCTTCAGGTCCAAGAACTCCGAAATATTTCACTTTTGTGTTATCGAAAATATTTCCACTAAGTCCGTCATAAAAAGGACCGTAAACATCTATCTGAACATCAGGTAATGACTCGGCTGCTTCAATCAATTCGAATATACCTTTTTCTTTTCGAATATGAGAAATAAAAACAATTTTCAACTTTCCGTTTATATTTTTTGAAGGTTTCGGTAAATCTGAATACATTTTTCTGTGATTAGGAAACCATTGAACATTTTTATGAAGCGGAGCAAATTTTTCATGCAAATATTTCGTTTCTACTAAAAGAAGATCGGATTTTAAAACAAAATTATTTATTATAAATTTTAATAATAAATTCGAGTTATAATAATATTTATAAAAATTTCCTCCAAATATTCGGTAGGCTAGTTTCTTATTACACACTTTACTAAGGATAAATATATATCCGCTTAATGAAACAATTCCTCTTATAGATGCGTGAATTGAAATAATATCTACCTTATGAATATTGCGCAGTATTTGTAACGCTATCTTAAAAAAAGGTATAGGTGATATTTTTCGAATATTAACATCAATTGTTTTTATTATCACATTTTCTTTTATTAAAGAAAGTTCTTCATTTAAAAGTTGAAATAAAACAGTAGTTCCACCCAGCGGGGGAGGCAATGGACCTAAGAGCATTATTCTTATTTTATTTTTGTATCTTTTTAACATTCAAGCACAAATTTAAGTGATTTCAATAAAAACTTTTTTGTATTTCTCAATGCTTTTCTCTATACTAAAATCTAATGACCTTTTAATAAGTATATCCTTCGATGGCGGATTTTTTAAATATTCCTTGATATTATTTGCGAGATTAAGATAATCCCCAACCGGTGATAAAAGTCCGTATTTCCCGTTTTTAAATATTTCTGCAGGTCCACTAGGACAATCTGTACTTACAGACGGACATCCGCAAGCAATAGCTTGAATTAATGCTCCTGGTAAACCTTCCCATCTCGAAGAAAGTACGAATAAATCAGCGCGCGATAAATACGAAAACGGATTTTGAACAAATCCCGGGAAAAGAACTTTATCGCTTATTTTTAATTCTTCAATTAATTTATATAATGCAATTGTTTCAGTATCGTCTTTATCGCTTTGTCCAAGTATCATTAATCGGGAAGGAATTTCTTTATTAACCTCCGAAAATGCTTTAACTAAGGTGCTAAAATCTTTTTGCGGATTAATTCTTCCCACTCCCAAAATAATCGGTGTGGATTTATCATTAAACCATGGATGATTGCATGGTTCTTTCGCTTTTTCAAAAATATCCTTTCCTACAACCGGATTATGAATCAGTTCAACCTTGTTTTCAGGCAATTTTAAATATTCTATCAAATCTTTATAAACACCTTCGGATATAGCAATTATTTTATCGCTATATGGATAAACTTTTGCTGCTGCAAAATTTATTATTTTGTTCCAAAAAGTTAACTCCGAATTTGTTTCCACCGAAAATGTTGTTGCTTCGCGGAGAAGCAATTTTGTTTTTACACCGGAAAGTTTACGTGCAATTACAGCAGCAACATTAACTCTGCTAAGTGTTGAAATTAAAACATCCGGTTTTTTATTTTTTAAATAGATGGTTAATGCCGTTATTGATTTTAATACTCTTGGTGCTTTCAAATCAATAATTTTAACATTTTCAGGAACTTCAGAAAGATACGGACCAACAGCTTCCGTTAAAACAAGTTCCACTTTCATTCCAGCAGAGCTCAATCCTTTAGCAAGATTAAGCATCATTCTTTCTGCACCTCCGCCGTTTAAATTTGCAACTAATACAGCAATGTGTAATTTTCTATCTTTCATATTATTCTGAAAGCAACCATTTACAATAAAGTTCAATCCCCTCTTCAATTTTAATTTTAGGATTATAGTCCAACATCCTTTTCGATTTTTCAACATCGGCAAATGTTCTTTCAACATCGCCCGCTTGTCTTGAACCAAATTCAACTTTTGCTTTTTTCCCAAGATATTTTTCAAGCAGATTTACCAAATCGCTTAATTTAACAACCTGCGATTCTCCTAAATTAAATATTTCGTATCCTTTAAGCCGGGTTATACTGTTCATCAGCCCGTTTACAATGTCTTCAATATATGTATAATCCCTCGAAGTAGAACCGTTACCGTCATATAATGTAATCGTTTCACCCTTTAAAATGCTGTTTGCAAATTTTGCTATTGCCATTTCGGGACGCTGCTTTGGTCCGTATACAGTAAAAAATCTGTAACAGAAAATGTTAAAATTATATAGTGAATGGTACGTATAACAAAGTAATTCACCAGCCTTCTTTGAAGCTGCGTAAGGTGAAATCGGATTATCAACACTATCTGTTTCCGAAAATGGAAGTTTCTTGTTATTACCATAAACCGAAGAAGATGAAGCAAAAAGCATATCTTTTAATCCGAAATTCCTCATTGCTTCCAAAATATTGATTGTTCCGAAAACATTGGTCTCGTAATAGCCAATAGGGTTAATTAAAGAAGGACGTACACCTGCTTTTGCGGCAAGGTGTATCACAAGTTCAATTTTTTCTTCCCTAAATATTTTCTGTAAAAGTTCTTTATTTAGAATATCACCTTCGTAAATTTTCCAGTTATTGCTGTTTTTGAATTTTTCGATATTTTTCTCTTTAATAGTTCTATCATAAAACGGATCGAAATTATCAATGCATACAACTTTATAGTTATTATTTAAAAGTCTTTCGGTAAGATTAGAACCAATAAATCCTGCTCCTCCTGTAACCAATACTTTTTTCATAATTTTCCTTTATATTTATTATATACTTTTATATGATTCAGCCATTATTTTTGCATATTTATTTTTAGAGAAATTTGCAAGCCCTGTTTCTGCTATTTCTTTTCTGCTTGGGAGGTTATAATTTAAAAGAAACTCTTTAATAATTTCTGTACTGTTAGCAGTATCTTCCTCTTTAAGAACCAGTCCGATATTTTTTTCTTTTACAAACTGGCTGTAATCTCCTATAAAATCCGATATAAGAACAGGCAGACCAGTCATTACATATTCTGCAAACTTAGTAGGAGCAGCCACTTCGTTTAACGGATCTCTTTCACGAAGCAAAACTCCCATATCTGCAGCATTCAAAAAACCGGCAACTTCATCTCTTTCTGCACTTTCAATAAAATATTTACCTTTAACCAATTTTTCATCTGCAAGTTTTTCTGCTTCTGTAACAGAAGGTGTTAAAATGATGAAATAAATATTTTCAAGTTCTTTCATCAGATTTCCGATGATTTCAAAGATGGTATCCGAATAATGCCAGTAACCGATTCCTCCTGGATAAACAAACACAAACTTATCTTCAATTTTAAGTTGTTTTCTAACTTTATTCCTTAAGTTTCCATTAAAATAAAATTTCGTATGGTCTGCAAGGCAAGGTATAACAGCAGTTTTACTTACCTCGATATTACAATTTCTAACAAATCTGTCTTTAAGTACATCTGATACAAAAAATATTTTAGACGCATTTTTTGTTATACCAATTTGAATTTGTCTGTCCTTTTCAAGATTTGCAATTCTTTCTTTTTCAGGAATCCCTTTAGTTATTGCATAGTAATTATATTCAGCAGCTTGGTCTGCGCGCACATCATAAATGTAAGTAATATTTTTCCTCCTTCTTTTTAATTTTTCGGCTGCAAGTCCGCTTACAGATCCTCTGCAATGAAGAACAATTTCATCATTTTTATATTTCCGAAATTTTATTAAAAGAATAACATAACTAATAAAAACATTAAACCAGCTGCCCGGTTTTTTGCCTGAAGGGAAAAAAAAGACTTTACCATTAATCTTTTTTTCTATATTGGACTTATGTTTTGAAAGTTCTGAAAATCCTTTCAAATATTCTCCCAGCCTGAGAAGAAATATAATACTAAAATTAATCCCTTCTTTATCATAAAACTCAATATACTCAATCACCTGCGAACTAATTACATTCTTTGGATATTCAGTTAATATTGAAAAATAATAACGGCTCATTTGAATCCTGATTAAAAGATATAAAAATATTCAAGAAAAGTACTTAAATTCCAGCAGAAATTCGATTTATTATCGATTTTTCCGCTAGGTGCATCTTAAAAATATCTGAACCTAAACGGAATTGTACATTCTGCTCAGTGGGATTTATTGCCTGATTTAGCATTTCAAAATCAATTTTCCCTGGAATAATTAAAAAACATAAAGCCAAAGGAATTTCTTTTTCTGTGTAAAATTTAACCACATTTGCAGGATGAACCTCCCCGTATTGAGTTGAACTCCAACCGTCAACAGGATTTTCTATTCCTGATAATATTCTGTTTTTAATTTCGAACTCCGCAATAGGAATAAGTTTCAATTTTGTTTTGTTATCTGCCGAAATTAAAATATTTGAATCTTCACTTAACACTTTATTATTGTCAAGATTAAAAAAAGGATTTATTTTATGTTTTCCGCTTCCGTTAATTATATCTGTAATTAGTATAAATTTTGTACGGTAATATAACAATTTCCTTCTGTGTGTTATTCCTATTTTTTGATATCCTGAATGAGACATATCAATATAATCAAATTCTGCTTCCGAACGAAATTCATAAAGTTTGGATTTATATAGTTTCGGTATTCCAAATCTTGTGCTTGTAACATTCAAACTGTCGCTTTCATCAATTTCAATTGTATTGTGAGCCCGCGTTTTACGGAAATAATAACGCCATTTGTCATCCTTTCCATAAAGATATGTAGATGGATCATTGAAAATTGTTTTACCGTTTGTTAAATATTCAAAACTCAAATAGTCTGCATGATTATGGCTGACTGAAACATTGTTTCGCAACACCGTAGGACCACCCCTGAAAGCAAGATAATCCGATTTTTCATTCCAACCATTTCTAAAAAATCCGATACCTGCTTCTTTGTAAAATACTGATTTTTTTTCAGGTGCTTCAGGGATAATTGCTTTATAAATATCATATCCTTTTTCGCCTAAAAGCATTAAAGTTTCTACCGAAAATTTTTGAGAAACATATTTGAAGTCGGGACGATTAAATAAAACCGCTCCGGTTGAAAGATAACTCCGCCTGTCGTTTGTGTTATAATCTACAAGTCGGAATGCTCTGCCTGAATCATTATCGCCTATTTTTGGAATACTGCCATCTGGACGAACCATAAACATAGCGTATTCAATCATTTTCTCAATTCTTTTATTGCATTCATCCGATAATGATATTCCGATTTTATCAAGCACTATTTTTGTAATTAAAAAAGAATCCAAAACAAATAAATGATAATTTGTTGATAATTCTCCGCTTGGTCCATTTTCCCAAATCTGTTTAATCAATTCTTGTTTTAATATTTTTATCAATTCATTGAATTTTTTTTCGGCAGATTTAAATTCCGGGAAAACTGAATAAAATATAATTAACCCGCATATTTCCGAAATTAGATGATTGTGTGTTACTAAATGCCGCGATAGATGCCAATAAGTATACTCGGCATGTTTATATAAATATTTAAAGAAAAGTGTCTTTACTTCAAAATTAAAATGCTGTGAAGTCCGAAAAATAAAAAACGCCCAAATCCAGCTTTGCATTCTTAACGCTGTTTCCTGCGAATGCAGCCAGTTGATACCGAACGGTATCGGGTTATTTTCAATCCAATCTTTTAATTCATCAACAAACTCTTTCGCATATTTTTCATTACCCGTAATAATGTATGCTTTGCCAAGTGTTACAAAATACTGATGCCTGTTCAATTCCCAATTCTGCCGCACATCCCCAATTCTTTTTTCGCTTGAATAATCCAAATCCATATAAAAATCAAGAGGCCAGTTTCTATTGTCTTCAAAATTTCTGTGCCAATTTATTTTATCACCGAATTCAGGTGAATTCGGGCATATCCATTTAAACTGATGCCTGCATATTCCGTCTGCTCTTTTTATTACTTCTTCAACTTCTTTCGGGAATTCTTTTATCAATATCTGCTTAATTCCAGCAATTTCATTTTCGTCAATTAAAAAACGGCTTTCCCTTTCTTCTGATAAATACTTCACAATATCTTCAACCGATTCAGTATTTTTTCCTATACTTTTTAGAAACACCGAATTCATGCTTTTTAAAAATTCTTTATCGGAAGGAATACCATTGTGCTTTTTGTAAAACCATCGTAAATATTCTACAAGAATAGGTTTCCGATATCGAATAAAAAGTGAATAAAAACTTCCTTTGATACCTTTCTTTTTTATACTGTAAAATATTTTTTCGAATTTACTCATAAATAATTCTATATTTTGATGTTTCGAGAGGAAGATTAAATAAACAGGAATTAGCGACTACTTTTACAGGATGATACTTTTTCCCATTTTGAGATATCAAAACAAAACTTTTTTTAATGCGCGAAAAAAGAATTGTAGCTTCAATCTCGCAGAATTTTCTTCCATTAAACGTAAAATTCAAAGTTTCATTCATAATTTCTAAAGATGAATTTGCATATATCTCATAATACTGTGCTATTTGTGTGCATGTTGCATACCAAACATTCTTATCTGACAGATAATCGAAGATTTTTTTTAAACTTTCCATATCATCAAAAATATTTAATAACTGTCTTTTACCATCGGTTCTTGATGGTGAAATATGTTCCTGAATACTAATTACATGCTTGTTCCTTAAAAGTCTGTAAAGTTGTTTGTAGCCTGATAAAAATATGTTTTCATACAACAATAGTTTTTTCTCAAAATAAACTTTTATAAATGTTTTTATTTTACTCTTAAAATATACATCAAAAACATTACCGGCAATTGTTGTAGGAATATCAATAACTTTTTTTGAACCAAAATATCGAGGTGAAAACTTTCTTTTCCCTTTTATTAGAGTCTTCTCACGATCATAAAATCGGCACCACCAGAAAAAACCGCTTTTATTTATGCTTTCATCGGAAAAACCGTTACTTGCATATCCGCAATATTTTCCACCAAGCGGATATTCACCAGTTACTTCGTAAAACAAATTTCTGCCTTTTTTTATAGTTTCTAAAGCTTCATTCAAATCTTTATACGAAAGCCACTCCTGTACATATTTCCTTTCACCGTTTGAACCTATTCCATGAGTATAACCATGATATGCCAACTCACAATTTTCTTGTAGATGTACTTTTTTAAAGAAACTTGAAATTTCGTTATTTTCATTTATAGGACCGTAATGAGTCTTTAAACCACTGTTTTCTATCAATGGTTTTTTATTTACAGGCACAAAAAATGTTATTTTTATATATGGGAAATATCGGACTAAATTTTCCATCAAATATTTATATGATGAATTTTCTCCATGCGTTAAATGTCCCCTGTCTTCACCTAAATCTGGTTTCCCATTATTATTACTGTCAACCCATACATTAGCCAAATCGTCAATCATTAAATTTACCGGCGAATCAGCATCCATATACCATTTAGTAATTTCGGCTTTCAACTTAATATACCTTTCACATAAATTTACTAAAGAATGGTTTTATTTTACCATTGTAATATGTTGTAATCTGATAGATTTCTTCTTTTTTGTAAAATTTTAATAAATAAAGAAATATTGGGAACATTATAACTATAAGCGATTTTAAAATTATTGTTATTATCATATTTCCTGAATAAACTGTTAAAGTTCCAATACCGTACAGAATAGCTGCAGAAACAAATAATTTAATCATTCTTCCGAATTCGTGATTAATAGGGTATAATTTTTGTGAATAATAAAATATACCTGCATTAAGTACTAAATAAGAGATTATTGTAGAAATAGCCGCTCCCATCATTCCGAATTTAGGTATCAGCAAAAAATTGCAAATAGTATTTACTACAGCAGAAATAATAGTAAAAATTGAACCGTACTTTGTTTTTTTCTGAATATGAATACCTGCTATCAAAATGCTCACCATTCCAAACAATATATAAGAAGTTACAACAATAGGAACAATAAGATAAGCATCATAATACTCAGGAGTTGTAAGAATAATAATCAACTCTTTTGAAAGTAAAGCAACTGCAAGACCAAACCAGAATGATAAATAAACAAAGTAAACTAAAACAATTTTATAAATATCTTTAGCATTTTTCTGCTTTGCCACGCGGAACATATACGGAGGCCAAGCTACTTTGAAAGGTTTGGCAATAACTTCTGAAAC
>JAAYAN010000126.1 GCA_012719345.1 Ignavibacteria bacterium
AAACAGCAATATCAATTTCTCCCACTTCGTGAACTTACACAATTTGTCACAAAACAGAAAATATTCTGTGAATCCAACATTATCAGCTGCTTTTTATATGAGAAATTAGCCAAACTCGAGAGAGACGTTCAATAGAACGTCTCTACTTTTTTAAATAGATTATTTGAAATATATCGGGGTTTGCCAAATCAAGTTCATACATTAGTTTCTGCAATTAGATGTAATACTTACGACACGAATAGCGTAAATTTTCACAGGTCAACTACCGGACTAAATCGTTTATACTTTAAGCTTTAACTGTTTTACAATTTTCTGAAGCAATTCACCTTTTTTCTTCAATCTTGATGTTCCGAAGTTCAATTTTTTCTGAAATTACGAGAAATGCCGAACCTCTGAGCTTGAAGCCCGAACCTTTTTTCTTGAGTGGTTAACCTTTTTGCTGAAATGTTTTTGTTTTAATGTCCGGTATATTGAACAATAAAGAACCAATGTTTATCCCCGGAGGTTGAAGTTTTCAGAAAACCGGTGAAGTGTTTATTCTTTTTGAAGGAACATTTCTTTTCAAAGATTGAAATTTTAAGAAAAATGAATGACGGTTAGTTCTTTTTTGATAAATGCTTAATGTTTGAGGATGAAGTTTTGTTTTCGAAAGTTCAAAAGATGACATCCTTTTAGTAGATGTCATCTTTGTATAGTGTTTATTTATTTGCTTTGCTTATCCGTTGCTTCGCCGCTGTTATTTGTTCTTTCGAATGTCTGTTTCAAATCGGCAAAAATTGTTTTAGCTGATTGAATGTTATCTTTTACAGCCTGTTTAATGCCGTTATAGTAAGAAAGACTTGCTACATAAGCTTCGCTTCCTGCTGCCATAAGGGTATCATCAAGACCGTCCGATATTTTTTGAACCGAATGGAAAACCGGAAGAAGTTGATTTACAAGTTCGGTGTCTTTCTTCAATTCTGCCAAATCGAGGTATTTTGGCGCAAATTCAGGGTTCGATTCTACATAATTCAATGTTTTTCTTACAAAGGGCAGTCTGCCGTCGCCCATTTTTACTATGTTTCTCCTATCCTGCGGACTTAATGTTATTAGCAGAGGAAGGAGTTTTGTTTCTAATGTTTTAACCGCGTTCTGGATTTCAATCATTTCGCTTTCGGAAATTTGGATTGATACGTCATTTTGTAAAGCCATTTTTAACCTCCTGTATTTGTTATAAAATAGCCCTGATGCAATCGGGGCAAACAATCATTCTAAATTATAAATTATACATTATTTAGCCAGCATTATCTTTTTAACCTTATTAAAACTGCCAGCGCTTATTTTAACAAAATATATACCGCTCGAAAGGTTGTTTGCAGTGAATTTTACTTCGTGTTTTCCGGCAGCTTGTGTTTCATTTACAAGTGTTGCAACTTCCTGACCGAGAATGTTGAAAATTTTAAGATTAACCATACTGCTCATTGGTAATTGATATTTGATAATTGTAGAAGGGTTAAAAGGATTCGGATAATTATCAAATAAACCAAACTCTGCCGGATTTTCTTCAACTATCTGCGAATTATCTTTTTGCATAGCAATCTTGCCGAAATACTTTTCGTCGCCGAGTATTTTATGCCCTTCTATTGATCCCTGCGAATTAGGAAATTGTTTATCCAATTCGTTTGAAATTGCACGGGCTTTTTCATTATCCTGTAATTCGAAAGAGTAATAAACCAATTTATCAAACAATGCAAGTTCAACAATGCTTTCACCCTTGTAATTTTCAATTACTTCATCAATTTGTTTCAGCTTGTTTTCCTTATCCAAATCTGCAAGCATTAAACCGGCTAAAGCATATATGTCTTTTTTGCTCTTGCTGTTGAATAATGATTGATAAGTATTTTCTCTGGAAGTCAATTCATTTTCCGGATAGGTTTCTTTCAGAAGATTCAATGCATTATATGAAACAGCGTAATCAGGGTAATTATTTACAAGGTTTAAGCATATTGCTCTTGCTTCTTCAATACTGCCTGAATATGCTAAGGAATAAGCTTTATCAAGTTCGGCTGCCATTGGAACTTCTTTTTCTTTTACAGATTCAGGGTTACCTCCGCTTGTTTTGCTTAGTGGTGTCGTTGGAATAGATACTGCGCTTGTTCTGTAAGGAGAATAAGATACAGATCCGCCGGAAATTAAGAAGTTTGCCGGATTGGATGAACCCCACCAGTTGTTTTGGGCGTAAACATAACCCTGAGTAGTGTTTAATAAATTATAACTGCTGTTAACTAAATTATTATACCCGCCGTAGGTTGAATTGCCAACTATCGGTAAAGCATTATTAAATACTATAATACCATAGGAGTTTCCGCTTATTTGATTTCCTATCTGCGTGGACGGATTCCCGATTTTGGGGTTTGAAGTGGATGAGCAGTATATTCCGGTAAAGTTATTCTGAATATAATTTTCTTTTATAACAGGTGAGGAATGCAATAAGTTAATACCGGTTGAGTTGTTATGAATGTTACAATCCTGAATTGTAGGATTTGAACTATAAAGATAAATACCGTCCGTGCAGCCGCTAATTGCCGTGTTGTATATTCCTATGTTTACACCGTTTTCGTAAATACCGCGGTATGCGTTGCGTATTTGGCAGTAATTAATTGTTCCCATCGAAATATTGGTTGTAAACTTTATCCCGTTCTGTGTCGTGGAATTTGGCGAAACGAAATCAAAAGTTATCGGCGCGGCTGCGGTACCGTTGGCTGTTAATGTGCCATAGTTTCCTATTGTGAGTGATGCGCCGTTGGTAAAATTCAAATTTGTACCGGGTATTATTGTTAATGATTTACCGTTTTCAGTAATAATATCATTCGTAATATTTAAATTGCCTGCTAAATAACTTCCATAGATATTATGATCATTTACAAAAGCATCACAAATTTGATCATCATGCGGCGTACCGTTAAAAATATTACCATCATTATCATCAGCGCTTAAAATTTCATCCATAAAAT
>JAAYAN010000127.1 GCA_012719345.1 Ignavibacteria bacterium
AAATTTATATTTACCGAACTCGAGGTTTACATTACAATTATCTGCAATATATTTCACGTTCGTCAAAGCTTCGGGCAATTTTCTCCATATTTTTTCCAACTCGTTACTATCTTTAATGTAATATTCTTCATCAACCGTATCCGATGAATTAAGATTTGCGAGCGTTGTGTTTTTTCTTATTGAAGTTACTACTTTATGCAGCAAAATATCTTGTTCATCCTTGAAATAAACAGGATGTGAGGCAACAACAGGCAAGTTTATTTCCTTAGCAAAATTGTATATAGTGCGGGTTAAACTTTTTTGTTTTTTGGTACTTATCAATTCGGCATAAAGAATTGTTTTAAGTTTTTCTGTTATTTCAATTCTTTTAAGCAATTCAAGTGACGACGTTATAATAAAAAAATTACTTAAATCTGTTTTGAATATTTCCGCAAGATTAAAATCGTCCTTCAATTTTCGCTTTGTTATTAGCCTGCATAGTTCGGAATAGCCTTGATTGTTTTTAGCCAGAAAAACGGCGTTAAGCGATTTATTGCAAGGATCGTCAATCAAACAGCCGAGAACCGGTTTTATGTTTTCTGTTTCGGCAAGATGGGCAAATTGAATAAGCCCGTACATTCCGTTAGTGTCAGTTAAAGCAGCATATTTTTCGCCGGACTTTTTGGCATTACTGATTATTTCAGGAATTTTTACTGTTCCTTCGAGAAATGAAAAAACGGAATGCTGATGAAGTGTCTGCATATTATTTTAAAGGGGCAAAGCGCCCCTAAATAAAATTAAAACTTAATTAATTACAGAAGGATTTAACGGTCTGTTGGGATCTCCAGCGAGAAAAACAGTTTGAGTAGGGAATGCAAACTCAATACCTTCTTCTCCGAAAATGCGAAATATTTCTTTATTAAACCATTCGGTAAATTCCATATATTCCCAGTAATCGGGCGGAAAAAACCAATAAACCGCCCTTATATTCAAAGATGTGCTGGCAAGATCATTAAAATATACTCTTGGCGGATATTCAGGATTCATTCCTTTATGATCTTTTAAAAGGTTTTTTATTATTTGCAAAGCCCGGTCAATTTTTTCGGGTTTGGTATCGTATGTTATTGTAATATCTGCAACTCTTCTGATAAAAGGTCTGTTACCAATATTTTGTATAGGTTTATTTGCAATTTCTGCATTAGGAATGGTTATCAAGTGTCCGTCAAGTGTGCGGATTTTTGTTGAACGCAAACCTACCTCTTCAACTGAACCGTCAAATCCGTCAATAATTACTCTATCCGAAACCTGAAACGGTTTATCGATAAAAATAACTATAGAGCCGAAAAAGTTTTTTAATGTATCCTGAGCTGCCAAAGCTAATGCCAAACCTCCTATCCCAAGTCCGGCAAGAATTGATGTAATCGGTTTTTCGCTTAATATCTGGGCTGCCTGAACCAATCCTAAAACAATAATTGAAAGGCGCAGACTTTTTCTGATAATCGGCACAAGCATATCGTCCAATTTGCTTTCAGTTTTTTCGGCTTTCTTCGACATCCAATGAACAGGTACTTCAACAAGGAAAAATAACAAAGTACAAATTGCAGCAACAAATAATATCTGGATAACATCCGATGAAAAAGAGGCCAGATTTTTTTCGAGCTTTAACCATTCCACAGCAAACGATAAACCAAAAACCAGTGCAATAAATGTAACAGAACGTGAAATTGCCTTAAAAGTTACTCCCAATATTTCTTTATCAGATTTAATAAGTCTTTCGGATGTTTTATTAAAGAAATATTTAGCAGTTCTTCCAATAATAAATGCAACAAGGATTGTAATAAAAAATGCCAATATTCTCCACAGTTCCACATCTGCAAAACTAATTCCTTTTAATAATTCGTCCAATTTGCTTCTCCTTTAATTATACTAAACATTTACAATAAATATAACTTTCAATTAGTTCCAATTTTTAAAGATGAATAACCGTATTTATTTCTGATTTTTGTAACAGCTCTCAACATTTTTTTCCTGACAATATTTTCGTCCTCAAACAATACTTCTTGTTCGTTAAATTCGGAAAAATTGCTCAGGTGAATTCCTATAAGCCTTACCGCAACCCGGCGAGTAAATGCATTCCTAAATAACTTTAACGTTTCCTCGTAAATTATTTTATCATCATCAGTTGGCTTAATTGTTTTAGCACGCGTTAAAGTATTAAAATCGGAGTATCTCAGTTTTATTCCGACCGTAGAAGTAAGCCAGTTTTTTTCGCGTAAAACCTGGCATACCTTCCCTGCCAGATCAAAAAGAGTTCGTTCAATTTCATTTTTATCAAGAACATCTTCAGCATATGTTCTTTCTTTCGATATACTTTTTCTTTTGGCGGGAGGATTAAGAAAGCCTGAACCTTCGCCGTTAGCTTTTCTCCAAAGATCGGAGCCGTGTTTACCAAATGCTGTAATAAAATAATCTTCAGGAAATGCTGCAATATCCCCCAATGTATAAAATCCTTTTGCATTCAAATTTTTAATTGTAACTTTACCTATTCCTGGTAATTTTTCTGCGGGAAGTCTCTTTAAAAATTCCTTTTCCATTCCGGGAAGAATGTATGTAATTCCTTTCGGTTTATTAAAATCCGAACATATTTTAGCTATAGTCCGCGTACTCCCTATTCCTATAGAACAAGGAAGCGAAAGCTTATCCCATATTTCCTTTTGTAATGTCCCGGCAAACTGAAAAAGATTTCCGTAAATCTTTGAGCATCCGGTAAAATCCATATAAAATTCATCAATGCTTGCCTGCTCAATAACAGGAGCATATTTTTCTAGAATCTTCTTTACGCTGTGCGAAAATCTTCCATAATCTCTGTGGTTTCCCGAAAGATATATTCCAAAAGGACATAATTTATAAGCCTGATTAATTGGCATTGCAGAATGAAGTCCGTATTTTCTCGCTTCGTATGAACAAGCCGAAATCACTCCTCTGCCCTTCGAAGGATCTGCTCCCACAATAACCGGCTTGCCTTCCAAAGAAGGATCGAGTATTCTTTCAACCGATACAAAAAAGGCATCTAAATCCAGATGAAATATTGTTTTTGTCATTAATTACAGCACTCTAACTTATTTTATTATAAACACTTATACCTTTGTGTTAAATCTGCTTTTTTGATATATTTTTAATCGTGCTCCCACAAGACCAAATACTGCTCCGGTTTATAAACAGCCGTGCTCCCGTCTTTTCCATCTTCAGTACTTAATTCTTGCCAAAGACAGTTTTAAGCAAATCTGTTACACGGGCAGCAGGGTCTTTTCTTATCTTTGCTTCTTCCTGACCAACAACTGTAAACAAACCTTCTAAAGCTTTTTGCGTAACATACTCATCTAAATCTACGTTTAATTTAGAAGCAAACGGTATGTTTTTAACTTTATCATTCAGTTGCTTGTAATATTTTGTAACATTATTTTCGTCCATAGATTTGCTTATAATCGGGTTGAATTTTGCAGACAGCGAGTCGGTAGTTTTTTCCTGGAAATAAAGAGTTGCCTCGTTTTCCCTTCCCTTAAGGATTTTCACTGCATCATTTATCGTCATTTTTTTTATAGCGCTTACAAAAATAGGAGCAGCTTCTTTTGAAGCATCTTCTGCAGCGCGGTTCATACTTAACACAAAATCGTCGACAATTTTACCTGCGCCTAATGTTTTAAGAGCTTTTTCATATTTCTGTATCGAAGACGGCATCACTATTTTTATCAGTTCGTTCTTAAAAAAACCGTCTAAAGAAGAAACAGATTTAACTGCATTTCCGGTTCCTATATTTAATGCTTCTTTAAGCCCGTCTGCAACTGTTTTATCATCGCTTCCCGACTTTTCTCCGCCGGTTACCTTTTTTATCAAATCTTTAATCTGAGCATTAGAATTTTCGGAACTGCCTATTATAAATGCGCAAAAGATAAATAGAACAAATAAATTTTTCATAACTTCTCCTAAAACAGAATTTTAATAAAATCTTTTTTTAATCCTTCAGGAAATTCAGCCGGAAACATTTTCAATATAGGCATAGAGGTTAAATATTGCAAGTCATACTTTTTATTAATTAATATTTCTTCTGTTACGGAATCTCTTTTTCCGTTTTTAAAAATCTGTGCATTTTTAATTATTCCTTCAAAAATTTCCAGCTTAACCACAAAGGACTTATCCCCTATTAGTTTTTTGTTTTCAAAAATAAAATCTGGCGATCTTCCGTAATTCCATTCGAATGAATTGTATTTTTTTTTTGCCAGTTCGTATATATCTTGCCATTCTTCTGTACTGAAAAAATATTCCCCGAAATAAGCAGAAGTTAAAATAATTTCCTCTCTTATCATATTTTTAACTTCCAATACATCTATCCCTTTTATTTCTTCGGAAATATTTACGACACTGCTTTTAACAGATTTTGTACTTTTTGAAAAATATTTAGAAGCATCACTGTTTAATGTTTTTCTTAAAAGCACGAGGTTGGAGTTAACAAGAAGGGTCCCGTGGCAAAGCATCCTGTCCCTTGTTACAAACTGTGCATTGCCCGATATTTTTTTCTCACCGGAAAAAATGTCGTTCCTGCTGTTAAGATAAACATCAATATTGTTTTTTTTAAGACAGTCTATTACAGGTTTTACAAAATCGGCGTATTTATTAAATTTTTTATTTTCATATTTGGTTAAAAAGCTGAAATTCAAATTCCCGGTATCGTGGAATACAGCTCCTCCGCCGGAAATTCTTCTGAAAGCACCGATATTGTTTTCGATGCAGAATTTGTAATCAATTTCCTCAAAAACGTTTTGATTTTTCCCGCAGATAACGCTGTTTTCATTTGAATACAAAAAAACATAATCTTCGTTTAAATCGAAATTCCTTACAGCATATTCTTCAATAGCAAGATTAACCGCAGGAGTTGTGATGCTGTTATTATTTATAAATATCATAGCGGATTTACTTTTTTTTCGATAACAGGTTCATTTTAAAAATAATACTAAAAAAATTCAGACAGAATTATTCTTAAAATTACAAACTTTGGCAGGCAAAAACTAAATCTTTTTGTTTATTCGGCAAACATTTTAAATTGTTCGTACATACTAACAGCATCTTCAAACGAAAATCTGGTACGGATTAAAAAAGCATCATCCCTTTTCGATAACTCTGGCTCGTCTTCCCATTCCATATTCGAATTAAATACTTTATTGTTCGCAGTATCAACAATTGCCCATTTAGCCTGTCCGTCCTTTTTAGATTTCATTACAATTTGAATGCTGCCTTCAAGCCCGAATTTCATTGCAGCGTCAAACCATTTTGCTTTTTCTTCTATTGTCATTTTTGTGTTTAAGCCTATTTGTTAATACTTACAGACAATAATCGGAAATAATGCCTGAATTGTTAAGCCTCGCGTTAATTCATTTGTAAATATTCTTTATTATGCAGCATATTTTCGTTTAACCCAAATCCGCCATTAGAAAACAAAATAATGGCGGATCGACTAACAAAATCTAAATCCCGATAAATCGGGATAAGATTTTTTAAGTCGGGATTACCCAAAAATAGCCAATAATAAAAACTCAACCATAATATTATTTGTTCTAATGACTATTTTGGGTTTAATTTACTTTACTGATTTTAAATTATTAATACATTAATTATGGATAAAATATTCTTACCCGAATGGAAGCGTGCTGTTATTAAAGTAGGCAGTTCAATTGTTGCTCCATTCGGAACCGGATGCAGCACTAATTATTTATTATCTATTGCACAATTTATTATTGAATCGGTGCACAAAGGGAAGGAAATAGTTCTTGTTTCTTCGGGAGCGGTTGCAGCCGGTTATTCCACCCGCCAGAATAAAAACGGAAACACAAGTTTTTCCATCCCCGAAAAACAGGCTTTGGCTTCAATAGGACAGCCTTTGTTAATGGAAATATGGAGCCGTTTATTCGATTTCCGCTGCGCGCAGATTTTAATTACATACGATGCTATTAAAAACAGGAATCGTTTTATAAATGCCAGAAACACAATTAACGAGCTTTTGAAGTTAAACGTGCTGCCAATTGTAAACGAAAATGATACTGTTTCGGTTGACGAGCTTAAAGTTGGCGACAACGATAATCTTGCAGCCCATGTTGCGGTTATATCCGAAGCCGACTTGTTAATAATCTGCAGCGATATTGACGGTTTATTCAGCGATAATCCTAATAAAAACAAAAAAGCTACGCTTATTAAAGAAGTTGTAAAAATTGATAAAAGTATTTACGAAATTGCCGGCGGAAGCAGCAACCCCCTTGCGCGCGGAGGAATGTACACAAAAATTCAAGCAGCCGAAAAAGCAACTGCGCGCGGTATTTCTACAATTATTGTAAACGGAAAGAAAAAAGAAAGTTTTGATGAAATGCTTAAAGGAGTTCTGCCGGGAACAATTTTTAAACCTAAAAACAACCCTGTGGCTGCAAAAAAACATTGGATTACACATGCTTTAAAAACCTGCGGAACTGTTACAGTTGATGAAGGCGCAGAAAAAGCTATCCTGAAAAAAGGAGCTTCTCTTCTGCCATCGGGAATTATAAGTGTTGAAGGAAATTTTTCGCACGGAGATGCAATTGAAATTATAAATAAGGAAAACAAATCATTTGCAAAAGGAATTGCCCAGTACGATTCATCGGATATGTTAAAAATTAAAGGTTTGAAATCGAAAGACATACAAACCGTACTTGGCTTTTTTCAGTCCGAAGAAATAATTCACCGCAACGATTTGATAATTTTAGAATAGGATTTATGATGAGCGATAAAGAATTTAGCTTAATTGAAATGGCTAAGGAAGTTAAAAGCGCTTCAAAAATAATTGCCAAATGCAGCAGCGCTAAAAAGAATAATATTCTTAATGCAATGGCTTCGGCTTTGGAAAACAACACCCAGATGCTTATTTCGGAAAATAAAAAGGATCTTGAATATGCCCGGACAAAAGGCATCTCGAAATCAATGATGGACAGGCTTACCCTGAATGAAAAAAGGGTTAAGGAGATGGCTGATGCGCTTCGCGAGGTAGCTTCCTTTAACGACCCCGTTGGAGAAATTTCGGAAATGAAAATAAGACCTAACGGCATACGTGTTGGCAAGATGACAATTCCGCTTGGCGTTATAGGAATTATTTACGAAGCCAGACCGAATGTTACAAGCGATGCAGCCGGACTTTGCATAAAAGCCGGAAATGCGGTTATTCTCCGCGGCGGTTCCGAAGCATTCAATTCCAATATGGCAATAGTAAAAATTCTGCAAAAAGCTTTAGAAGACGAAGGCTTGCCAAAAGGATGCGTTACTTTTGTTCCATCTCCCGAAAGAAGCATAATGACTGAATTGCTGAAACTGGATGAATATATCGATCTTATAATTCCACGCGGCGGAGAAAGTCTTATAAGGTTTGTTGCCGAAAACAGCCGTATTCCGGTTATAAAACATTATAAAGGCGTGTGCCACATTTTTGTTGATAAAACCGCCGATGAAAAAATTGCTATGGATCTTCTTGCCGATGGCAAACTTTCTCGCCCAGGAGTTTGCAACGCTTTGGAAACTATGCTTGTCCATAAAGACATTGCAGCATCATTTCTGCCTAAAGCGGGAAAATATCTTTCAGAAAATAATGTGGAAATACGGGGATGCAGCGAAACTCTTAAATTTATTCCGTCAGCCAAAATTGCATCTGAAGATGATTATGCAGCAGAATTTCTCGACCTTATTATCGCTGTTCGAGTTGTGAATGGTTTTGATGAAGCAGTAGATCATATTCAAAAATATGCATCCGACCATACGGAAGTAATTGTTACTAACGATTACAATTCATCGCAAAGATTTATAAGCGAAATTAATTCTTCGGTTGTTCTTGTAAATGCTTCTTCGCGCTTTTCCGACGGCGGACAGTTAGGGTTAGGAGCCGAAATCGGTATTTCAACCACAAAGCTGCATGCTTACGGACCAATGGGTATTGAATCGCTTACTACGAAAAAATTCGTTGTTTTCGGCGAAGGTCAAACCCGCCACGGTTATGATGTAAAGTTATAAAATACAAAACCCGGCATTTGCCGGGTAAAAATAATTCTTAATGTTTAATTATTACTTCTTAATTATTTTAGCAGTCCCGATAAACAACATCGGGATTCCTGCTAAAACAACAAGTTATTTTAGCAGTAACATTTTCTTTACGGCTGTGTAACTGCCGGCTTCCAGACGGTATATATAAACGCCGGAAGCAAACTGCGAACCGTCGAATTTAACTTCATAAAATCCCGCCTCCTGGTTTTGGTTTACAAGCGTGGCTGTTTCCTGGCCTAGGATGTTGAAGATTTTTAGAGAAACGAACCCACCCCTAACCCCTCCCAAGAGGGGACTTTCAGGAATCGAGTATTTAATTATTGTTACGGGGTTGAACGGATTCGGGTAGTTTTGTTCTAACGAGAATACATCCGGCTTGGCATATTCCAATATTATCTCTTTATTCCAGCTTGTGCCGTTTGCATCGGTTATCTAAAATATTACTGTATCTCTTTTTCCTGACACTGTATTCGATTCTACTTCAAATTCAAATCCTATTTCTTTTATCCCTTCTTTATCTAAGGTTCCTATCGCTGCAAGCGCATCTTGAAATTTTATTTTTGCCGGTATCTTTAGCGGTTTTACCTGCAAATCTTTTGCTTCAAGGTTTTCCGATAT
>JAAYAN010000128.1 GCA_012719345.1 Ignavibacteria bacterium
GGGATGTTTGCGCAAGCTCAAAGGACGAAATCGAATCATTTATTCCGGAAGTTAAAATTGAACCCGTTGGGAAAAAGATGAAGATTATTGATGATTCGCCGAATTACTGAAACTGCATTATTCCTATTACTTTGCTTTAATCTTTCTGCTCAAAAAGTAACATCCGTAGAAGTAAGCGGTAATAAAGAGTTTTCAAAACAGAATTATCTGCAATGGGCTGAAATTAAAGAAGGCTCTTTAATTTTTGAAGGCATTGAAGACACAGTAAAGAATAGAATAACTTCAAATTTGTTTCAAAACGGATATATCAACAGCAGCATAACAGTTCAAAATGTTCCGACCGATTCAGCAAGCTCAGTTCTTTATCTCAATATTTTGGAAGGTGAACCTGCATTATTAAAGAAAATAGGAGTTTCCGGGAAAGATTCTCTTCTTGTTTCTTCAGTAAATTTTTTAGCGGACGAACTTAACGGTTTAACTTTTTCCGTTAGTTTAGTAGAAAACTTAATTTCCCGAGCACTTGAATACTGCGAAGAAAACGGCTATCCTTTTGCCTCCGTTACAATATTATCAATAATTTTCAGGAAAGACAGCTCCGGCTATTCCGAAGCAGATATTTTATTTTCTTTAGATGGAGGAATGTTCAGCCGGATAAATAAAATTGAAACAGAAGGAAATGATAAAACCAATTCGGACGTGATAATAAGGCAGACAAGAATACAAGAAGACGATGTTTACAGACAATCCGTAATAAACGCTGTCCCCTCCCGGCTTAACCGGCTTGCTTTTTTTGAAATTGCAGAGGAGCCTCACTATTACTTCAACTCTAAAAACGAAGGTGTGCTAAAAATAAAAGTAAAAGAAAAAAGCACGAATAATTTCGACGGCATCATAGGTTATAATCCGGGTGATGAAAATGAGAAAGGTTACCTTACAGGCTTTATTAATATCAGTTTGCGAAATCTTTTTGGAACGGGACGCGCATTTGCAATAAAATGGGAGCAAATCGATCGTTCATCTCAAAATCTTGAATTAAATTACAAAGAACCTTGGTTCCTGAATTTTCCGCTTAATCTTAAATTCGGTTTATTTCAGCGGAAACAGGATTCAACTTTTGTAAGGCGAAAAATAACTGCCGAGGCAGAATATCTTGCCACCGAAAACTTTTCGGCTTCTGTAATATTTTCCACCGGCGAAACAATACCGGCAGAACTTAAAAACAAAAGATTTACTGTCTGGAAATCGGATAATACAGAAACAGGCGTGAATTTGAATTACGATATACGCGACGATATTTTTTCTCCCCGCTCCGGAATATTACTAAACAGTACATTTCTTGTAAGCAGAAAAAGAATTACCGGTCCCGAGGAATATTTAACTGATGAAACCGAGACGAAAATTAATTTGAACAAGATTGAAATTGATTTTCACTTCTATCAGCAGATATTTAAAAACCAGATAATTGCATTAAAGCTTCACGGACGCGAACTTGCCGGAAACAAGACCGAACTGAGCGACTTGTATCTTATGGGCGGAACAAACTCCCTTCGCGGATACAGAGAAAACCAGTTTGCCGGCAACAGAATACTTTGGGAGAATTTGGAATACAGGCTTTTACTTGGCGGAAGATCATTTGCATTTTTGTTTGCCGATGCCGGTTATTATTTGCGGAAAGAGGACATTGAATATTCGATTCCTGAAACCGAATCCTTTAAAACCGGATTTGGCGCAGGAATTAATATTGAGACAGGAATAGGAGTTATAAGCATCAGCTACGCTCTGGGAGAAGGAGATTCTTTCAGCAACGGGAAAATTCATTTTGGTTTGGTTAACGATTTTTAGGATATTTCGGTAAAAAAATAATGAACTCAACACTTAATAAATTTACCGGATTGTTCAAAATTATCCGGCCTCTTAACTGCACAATTGTATTTTTAGTAATAGTTGCAGCAGCTTATTTTTATTCCAATAGCCGTGTTCAATTCCACATCATTTTTTTTGCAGCATTATCCGGATTCTTTGTTTCGGCAGCCGGAAATATTATTAACGATTATTTTGATTTGGATATTGACCGAATAAACCGTCCCGAACGTGTGCTTCCATCCGAAATTCTTGTACCGATGGAAGCCGTAAGTTATTATTTTTTTATATCAGTTCTTGCTTTGCTTTCTGCCTCTTTCGTAAATATTTACTGCCTTGCTGTTGTAATTTATACCACTGCCGGACTTTATCTTTATTCTGCACGGATAAAAAAAATCCCTCTTTTGGGCAATATTATTATTGCACATTACGCTGGTCTGGCTTTTATTTTCGGAGGTCTTGCAGCGGGCAATTGGGTAGTATGTATTATCCCTGCAGTCTTTGCTTTTTTAATTAATCTTATCCGCGAAATTGTAAAAGACATTGAAGACATTGAAGGAGATAAAGCAAACGGCATTATTACTTTCCCGCAAAAATTCGGGATTAAAAATGCCAGAAATCTGATTTTCATTTTGACAGTAATTTTAATATATCTTACTTATCTGCCTTACAAATATTCAATTTATAAGATAGAATATTTTCTTGTTATAATGTGTGTTGTAAATGTTATGCTTGTTTTTTCGCTTAAATTACTGTATAACTTTAACAGCAAAAACGATTTATCAAAAATAAGCGGTTTGCTTAAAATTATTATGCTTGCGGGACTTTTTGCAATTTTTACAGGAAAATAAAATGCTGAAAAATTTTGATAATTCATTCTTAAGCGAAAAAATTAAAACTGTTGCCGGAGTTGACGAAGCAGGCAGAGGACCTCTTGCCGGACCTGTTGTAGCTGCAGCAGCTGTTTTCGATAAATCAAAAAAAATCGTGGGAATAAACGATTCGAAAAAACTTTCCGAAAAAGAAAGAAATATTCTGTACGATGCAATAATATCAGAAGCTTCTTCGTACGGAATAGGAATTATGAACGAAGACATAATTGAAGAAATCAACATTTTACAGGCAACTCTTAAAGCTATGGAGCAGGCTGTTAAACAGCTTTGTTTAAAACCAGATATTATCCTTATAGACGGGAATAAATCGTTTGCATGCGATATAATTACTAAGACTATAGTAAAAGGCGACAGTAAATCCTTTTCAATCGCCGCTGCATCAATTCTGGCAAAAGTTACGCGCGACAGAATTATGGACGAAGCTCATAAAAAATATCCGCAGTACCAATGGAACAAAAACAAAGGTTATGCAACAAAAGACCACATAAATTTAATTAAATTGCACGGTCCTTGTCCGTTGCACCGTAAAAAATTTTTACGAAACATTTTTCAAAACGAAGAACAAATAAAATTATTTTAATATGACTGAATCAACAAAAAAAGCCGGAGATGCCGGCGAAGAAATTGCCGCGCAATATTTACAAAATAAAGGATATCAGATTATTGAGCGGAATTACCGTTACGGACATGGTGAAATTGATATAATTGCCCGGATTAATGATACTCTTGTTTTTGCAGAAGTAAAATCGCGCAGTTCTCTCGAATACGGCGAACCCGAATATGCAGTTACAAAAGCAAAACAAAATCAGATAAAAAAAATTGCGCAGGCTTATTTATTCGAAAAAAATATTAACAATCAGGATTGCAGGCTTGATGTAATAGCAATAATGTTTATAGCAAAAAATAAATATACCCTTAATCATTTAGAAAATGCATTCAGCTAAATAAAACTTCACAAAAAAAGATGTAATTTTTTGTATTTTTGTAAACTTAATTACAATATGATATTATGAAAATTCCTATTCCCCGGAAAAAAAGGAACCTTAGCTTTTCGGATGCTATCTACAATTTTTTTGTTATGATTACCGGCTTAACAATATTTTCGATGGAATATTTTAAAAATCTGTTTGTTCCTCCTTACGATATTTCCGAAATAAAAAAACATATGGATGAGCTCGGCGTAAAAACTTTCCCGATTGTCAGCGTTACCGGTTTGGTAATCGGCGTTGTGCTTGCGTTGCAAAGCCAGCCGATTCTGGTTAAATTCGGGGCGGCTGATTTTCTTCCTAAGATGGTTGCCCTTTCTGTAATCCGCGAGCTTGGACCTGTAATTACAGCCTTGATTTTTGCCGGAAGAGTAAGTTCGGGTATCGGCGCAGAGCTTGGCTCGATGCGAGTAACCGAACAGATTGATGCTATGGAAGTAAGTGCTATCAATCCTTTTAAATACTTGGTTGTTACCCGAATTACCGCTACTACCTTAATTCTGCCTATATTATCTACTTATGTGGTTTTTCTGGCTATTTTCGGAGGTTATTTTGCAATAATTACAACTCAGGGAATGAACTTCGCATACTATCAGCAATCTGTTGTCAGTTCTGTTCAGTTTGGCGATTTTATCCCCGGTATCGGAAAGACATTAATATTCGGATTTATTGTAGGACTTGTAGGATGTTATAAAGGTTATATGGCAGAAGGCGGCACCGAAGGAGTGGGAAAAGCTTCCACAACAGCTGTAGTTTTAGCATCGTTATTGATATTGCTTGTAGATACCGTATTAGTAAAAATCACACTTGTATTATGGCCGACAGTATAATTTTAGTAGAAATATATAATCTTTCCAAAAGATTCGGCGAACTTGTTGTTCTCGACAACATCTCGCTTAATGTGAAAAATGCTGAAAATCTTGTGGTTTTCGGACAAAGCGGCACAGGAAAAAGCGTCCTGCTGAAATGTATGATCGGCTTGCTTGAACCTGAAAACGGAGAAATATTTATTAAAGGGAAAGATGTGCTGAAATTGGGAATAAAAGAGCTGAACAATACCCGCAAATTTATGGGTTTCCTTTTCCAAAGCGCCGCTCTTTACGATTCGATGAGCGTCCGCGAAAATCTCGAATTCCCGCTTAAAAAACATTTTAATTTCAGTCCGAAAGAATTAAATGATAAAGTAATGCATACCCTTGAGCTTGTTTCTCTGGAAAATGCCGTAGAAAAAATGCCTTCGGAACTTTCCGGCGGAATGAGAAAAAGAATCGGGCTTGCCCGCTCTATTATTACCGATCCGGAACTGATGCTTTACGATGAACCCACTACAGGTCTCGATCCGATAACTTCAAAAGAAATAAGCGAACTTATATTGAATTTACAAAACAAGCTGAGGATGACATCTATAGTTGTTACGCACGATTTAATCTGCGCAGAAATTATTGCGGACAAAGCTATTTTCCTGAATAAAGGTAAAATTGTGCACGAAGGAACAATAACTGATCTTACAAATTCCAAAGACGCTTTTCTTCGAAATTTCTTCAGCCACGAAAGAATTAAAGAATGATAAGGAGATATAATGTTTAAGAACCTTGCCGGAGCACGTTTGGGACTGTTCATTTTTTTAGGAACCGTTCTTTTTGCACTTGGTATTTTTCTGATTGGCGACAAAGGAGCACTTTTTTCGAGCACCTTTAATGTTACCACCCACTTTAAAAATATTGAAGGTTTGCGGACAGGTGCAGCCGTAAGACTCAGCGGACTTGATATAGGAAGCGTTAAAGAAATTTCGCTGATAACCGACAGCACACAAAAAGTAAAAGTTGTTCTTTCTATACGGGAAGATGTTAAGCATTTTATCCGGCTTGACAGTAAAGCAATTATCGAAACCGAAGGTCTTATCGGTGCAAAAATAATAAGTGTTACACCCGGCAACCCTGATTTTGAAATTGTTCAGGACGGTGGTTTTATTTATTCGGAAGAGCCGATTAATATTGGAGCAATTTTTAAGGAATCGCAGGGAACAATTGAAAACATCAGCGAATTATCCGGCGATTTTTCGGAAATTATTGCCAAAGTAAATGAAGGGAAAGGCACTATCGGGAAACTGATAAATGACGAAGAACTTTATAATTCTACTGTAAATATTACTAAATCTGCCGACCGTACACTTAACAAACTTACCGAAGATATGGCAAGTCTTTCTAAAATTGTTCTTACCCTCGGCGGAGGGATTGAAAGAATTATTAACAATGTTGACTCTGCAACAAACGATGTTAAAAGTTTGATGGCAAAAATTGATGAAGGGAAAGGCACTTTAGGCGCGCTTATTTCCGAAAGGAATTTGTACGATTCGCTTAATTCTGTAATGTCGAATCTGATTAAAACAACCGGGGAAGCCCAGAAAGGCGCACGCGGTTTTGCCGAAAATATGGAAGCTCTTAAACATAACTGGCTTTTCAAAAGCTACTTTGAGGAAAGAGGTTACTGGGACAGCAGCGAATACGAAAATCAAATTGATAACAAAATCAAAGAGATTGATGTAAAATCGAAAGAATTGGATGATAAAATTATTGAATTAAAAAAGCTTCAGAAAAAAATAAGTAAAAAATAAAAGAGGGTTTTATGAAGAAAATTATTATGCTTTTTACTGTTTTGCTGTTTTTAACAAATATTACTGATGCCCAGAAAAGAGGATTCGGTGTTGGAATTATTATAGGGGAACCTACAGGATTGTCCTTTAAATCTTTTATTTCGGGAACAACTGCAATTGACGGAGCAGCTGCCTGGTCTTTCAGCGATCATCACAGCGCCTTTCATTTACACGTGGATTACCTTGTGCATAGCTACGATTTAATAAATGTTCAAAAAGGAAGACTCCCTTTTTATTTCGGGATAGGCGCCAGAGTAAAAGCTGCAGACGATGCTCAATTCGGTGTGAGAATTCCTGTAGGATTATCTTACGAGTTTCAAAACTTCCCTTCCGATATATTTCTGGAACTTGCCCCGATAATGGATTTAGCACCCGCCACAAAATTCCGTATGAACGGAGCAATCGGTATAAGATTTTACATTCAATAAGAATTCATACCGGTCGGATTTGCCCAATCCGGCCGGTTAATTATTTGTTCTCTCTTTCTGCTTTTATAACCCTTTCCGCAATTTTTAATTTTTGGGACTTAATTTCTCTTTATATTTAGTACAAAAAATTATATGAGCTTTTTGCGGACTTCAAATATTTTTACAAACCAGCAATAAAAAAAGAGGGAAAGAAAATGAAGCAAAAAAACGCTATAAAACTATTTGAGCAAAAACAGGTACGCAGCCATTGGGACGAGGACAAAGAAAAGTGGTATTTTTCAATAGTGGATGTAGTGGGAATACTTTCAGACAGTATCGACCCACAAGCTTATTGGCGGAAGTTAAAACAACGATTAAAAGAAGAGGGTAACCAAACCGTGACGGATTGTCACGCTTTGAAAATGACAGCTGCCGACGGGAAAATGAGGCAGACTGATGTGGCTGATACTGAACAACTTTTCCGACTGATTCAATCCATCCCATCCCCAAAAGCTGAACCTTTTAAAATGTGGCTGGCAAAAACGGGCAGTGAACGCATAGATGAAATAGAAGACCCGGAAATTGGGATTGAACGTTTGATGGAAACTTATTTACGAAAAGGCTACAGCAAAGAATGGATTAACCAGCGATTAAAAAGTATTGATATTCGTAAAGAATTAACTGATGAGTGGGAAAATCGTGGAGTGCAGAAAGGACAGGAATTTGCAATTTTAACAGATGAAATTACAAAAGCCTGGAGCGGATTTACGACCAAAGAATACAAGAATTTTAAAGATTTGAAGAAAGAAAATCTTCGGGATAATATGACAAACATTGAGCTTGTACTCAATATGCTTGCAGAAGCTTCAACAACAGAAATTTCTAGAAAGAAAGAACCGAATACATTTACCGAAAACAAGGAAATAGCGCGTAAAGGCGGAAATGTTGCTAAAGCTGCCCGTAAGCAGCTTGAAAAAACAACGGGTAAAACAGTTGTTACAAAGCTAAATGCTAAGCAGTTGCAAAATCCAAAAAACGAGTTAGAGGAATAATTTGTAATTTAATCGTACAGGTGTGTTTCTATTTTATTACAAACCAATAAAATAATTTTAATATTATATAATTTTGTGCTAAATTGGCAATAATCAGATTTCAGATTTAGTTTAATTTTGCGGGACTTTATGGCAAATTACTTTTTGAACAGCAGATTGGCATCATTCTTTTTTGTACTGTTAATTTTTTACACAAATCTCTTTGCCCAAACGGGAACAATAAAAGGAACAGTTGTTGATTCGGAAACTGGAACGCCTTTATTTGGAATAAATGTATCTTTGCAAGACACTATTGTTAACAATTCAAAGACAAAAAAACCAAATATTCATCCCTACGATATTGCTGTTTCTAAAAAGATAACAAGAATTGTCCCAGGCCAATTATTGTTTAATCTATGTGATGAAAATCCTGCTGAATTAATAAGCAGAATGCCAAGTGTAACATTTTGCAGAAACGATGGCGAAATAAACAAAATAATTCTTCGCGGAATAATGCCGAATAGTATTCCAGTAACAATTAATGGAATAGAACTTCCTTCATCAAATTGGAAAGATAAAAGTTTTGATTTGAGTCTGTTCCCAATAGAAATATTCACTCATATTGATCCACAAACATCGATAAATCTTTATGATGATGTCAATTCTATTAGTGGATATGCAATTTTATCATTCTCTGAAGCTTCATCATTTCATAAGTGCCTTTTAAAAATTGGAACAACATATAATAAATTAGCTAACTTAAAAAAGAATTATAGTGTATTAGGAAAATATGAAAAAAGATTTACCAATTTGGAAAGTCTAGGTTTAAGATTCATTTTTTCAGCGAAGAATAAAGAAACACCATACCAAACCTCCAGCAGGAATTATTCCGGAGACTATACAACAGGTATAAATCTTTCTGATAATTTAAAGGAAAGCAGTCTTAATAATTACAATCTTATTCTTGATTACTCTTCTGATTTTTGGAATGCCAGTTTTATGAATATTTTTAGTTATAAGAACAGCGAAATTGAAAGCAGAAGCAGTAACTACAATTTTGCTAATCACTTATTTCCTTTCGGAATGAATTCCGGTATCTCACAGCAAAAGCAGGCAATAAACTTTTACGCGCTTACAAACCGATTCAATTTTGGAAATACAAAGATATATTTTAATGCTACCTATATAAAACAAAGTTCAAAATATTACGGGAATTATTACAACTTCATCCAGTCTTCACCGGTTCAGGAAATTTCTTTTGAAGAAAGGAGATATGCAGACCCGGTGAATTTAATAAAAAAGTATAACACCATCTTAGATACTGAGGGCATTCCTGTTCAATATATCCAGCCCGAAAACACATATTTATCGGATTTAAACTATTTCGAGAATAAGATGTTTGATAAGAAGGTTAAAATCAAGACTGACTTGATACAGCAAATTAAAATAGCAAAAAAACTTTCTATCGAATTAATAACCGGGTACAAATTTGATTATTTAAACAGGAGGAATTCAGCTTATGCAACAAGCTACAATTTGGATTTAGCAGAAAACAACAATAACCGCCAGTATTTTGCACAATTGGCTTCTGAACATTTCGGTTACAATCCGGTTTCTGCTTCAAACAACGGAATTCCGGCAATTATTTTTTCAGACCCATCATTTACAAATTTTGGAATTATTAAGAATAAATACTCAATCCCCTGGTCTGTGGATAATAATAAACTCGGCAAAATATTCGAGACAATAAAAAGTAACGATAAGAATAGTTTTAACGAAAACTATCTTTTATCGGGTTATCCTGATTATAACTTAAAAGAATACTTGAATGCCGCTTATTTTATGACAAGTTTTGATTTATTGGATTATGGTCTTTCAAGTATATTAAAAATTAATGCCGGAATAAGATATGAGAACTTGAATTCAAAGTTTTCTGGTATAGATAATTCACCGTTAAAAGATACTTCCCCATTTAAAAATAGGTTTTCCCGTAAATTTGAAAAAGTTTTCCCATCAATAAATGTTCTATATTCTGTTTCAGATTATATGAAAATAAGGAGTTCTTACAATAAAAGTTACAGTAAACCTGATTATATAAATTATTTGCCTCCTTCATACCATTCTTCGGTACATACTTACGTCCATAATCCGTTTCTTAAACCTGCAATTGCAAATAACTTTGATTTTGGCATTAATGTTTTCAGCAATGAAATGGGAATTTTTACAGCAAACGCTTTTTACAAAGAGATTGAAGATAATACTGTTTTTCTTGGAGAAGTTTCTCCGAATGCTCCGTTATTTGATGTTCCTGAAAAATTTCAGCAAAACTTAAATATCCTTCAGCATTTTAAAACTGACAATAATTTTATAGTGAACTTGCCGGTAAATAACTATAATAAAGCTTATTACAGAGGTGTTGAATTATCGTGGTTGACTGATTTTTGGTATTCAAACCACTATTCAAATAGGTTTACTTTGGATTTGAATTATTCATTTATTTCTTCAAATACAGTTTTACCAAGAATTGAAAGGAAAATTTATCCGCCGAACGTAAGACCAATTCGTCCCGGGTATAATTACATAACAATTCCTGTAAGAAACTTAAACCACCCGCAGACTTTATTCAACGCAGCATTAGGATGGGATTATAAAGCTTTCAGCGCACTTTTTGCATATCAGTATATCGGGCAAACTAATTTTTATAATGAGTTAAATGAACTGACCCAAGAATCACATCAAAAGCCAATATCACTTTTTGATATGAGTTTTATGTACGAATTCCGTTTCCCTGTTAAAATCAATTTAAGCTTTAAGAATATCGGCAACCGGATTATTGAAAGCGAATTAAATAATCCTGCAATGCCGCTAAACAGCGAGTATTACGGGTATTCAATAAACTTTGGCTTAGAATATGAATTTGATTGAGCGGGATTATACTGAGTAAGAGTAAGAAGTATGAGTAAGAAAGAAAAACTTTATTGAGTTATTTCGGTTACTCTGGCAGAAATTTTTAATTTTTCATTAATCTTCTTTACCAATTCTTCTGCTTCCTGCTCGGTGCGGAATTTACCGGTAGTAACAATATTAAAAATGCTGCCGCCTACATTCTTTTCGGTAATTACTGCATCATATTTTTCTTTTTTCAAATCGGCTTTCAGTTTTTCAGCATTAAATTTGTTGATAAAAGCTCCGGCTTGCACTGTAAATTTATACGCCGTTAATCCATTATCAGTATTTTCGGGAACAGGAACAGCATTTTCATTATTCCCTTCCGGAAGTTCAGCAGCAGCATTATCATTCTCTCCTGAAGATGGAGATTCTATCTTTTTTGCTAAAGGAATGTACTTTGAGCGCGGAAATTCCGATTCAAGCTTTGCAAACCATTCATTTGCTTTAACATAAAGTCCGGTTGAATAATAGTAAGAATAAATATTAAACATTGCTGCATCGGCAAAATAGTGGTCGGGAAATTTTTCCAAAAATGCACTGTATTTATCCAATGCGGTTTTTCCGTCCTCTGTTAAAACTGCATCAAGGTAAAAGATATCGGGATCGGAAGAAACTTTTGAACTGTTTTCTTTCAAATACTCGATTGATGATTTTAAGCTGCCCGATTCAATTTCTTCAAGTAATTCTATTACTTTTTCGCTCTGGCAAAAGATAAATGAAGAAAGAAAAATTATCTGAATAGAAATGATTTTAATTTTCATAAATTGCTCAAGCTGTTAGCGAAACATTCAAATCTTTAATTTCTTTTTCGGTTAAGTCCCCGAAAAGCGTGCCGGATGTTGCTTTATTAATCTTCACTTTTACGTAATCGCCAAGTTTAATATCATCTTGTTTACTGAAAATTACTACTTTGTTCGTTCCGGTTCTTCCCATCAAAAACTCTTCCGATTTGCGGCTGAAGCCTTCAACCAGAACAACGTCTTCGGTTCCGATAAGCTCCTGATTCAATTCGTAAGAAATTTTCTGCTGGAGATCAATAATTTCCGTAAGTCTCCGCGATTTCACTTCTTCGTCAACACTATCCTGCATCTTAAACGCTTTTGTTCCTTCGCGCGGCGAATACTTGAACATAAAAGCCCCGTCGTACCGGACTTTTTTCATCAGCTCGATTGTAGCTTTATGGTCGTCTTCAGTTTCTGAAGGAAATCCGGAAATTATATCAGTCGAAAAACTTACACCTGGGATAATCTCTTTTGCTTTTTCTATCATTTTCAGATAATGCTCAACAGTGTAATTCCTGTTCATCAGTTCAAGTATCCGGTTGGAACCCGATTGAACCGGGAGATGAATATAATTACAGATATTGGGATTATCAGCAATGGTATAAATCAGTTTATCCGAAAAATCCCGCGGATGCGAAGTTGTAAATCTTATTCTAATTGAACGGTCTACAGCAGCGCAGGCAGCCAAAAGATCCGGAAAATCGTTCCCGTTATCGCTATATGAATTTACATTCTGACCTAGCAATGTAATTTCTTTAAACCCTCTTTCCGATAATTCTTTAATTTCTGCGGTAATTGAATTAAGCGACCGGCTTCTTTCTCTTCCTCGGGTATAAGGAACAACGCAATATGTGCAGAAATTATCGCATCCTCTCATTACGGAAATCCACGCAGAAAGTCCGTCCTCGCGATAAGGAGTAATGTCGTCATATGTTTCTGTTCTCGATAATTTTACCCCTATTCCTTTTCCACCGGCAAACACATTATCAATAAATTCCGGCAATCTGCGGTATTCATCAGGACCAACAACAAGGTCAACTATCTTCTTCTGATTGATTAATTCCTCGCGAAGCCTTTCAGCCATACAGCCTAAAATACCGATAACCGAATCCGGTCTTGCTTTCTTTATATTTTTAATACTGTCGATTCTTCCGTAAATCCTCTGTTCAGCATTTTCTCTGATGCTGCAGGTATTCATCAAAATTATATCGGCATTATTTATTTCCTGAGTAAGATTAAACCCTTTGCTTTTTAAAATGCTCATAACCAATTCGCTGTCGGCAACATTCATCTGACATCCATATGTTTCTATATATACGTTGCTTTTATTCATAAATTCCTGTAAATCCTTTCCTAAAATTGACTTGTAAAAATAGTTATTATAGAAGGCATAAACAAGGGAAAGAGTAAGAAGCCTGCCGGCAGGCAGGTAAGAGTAAGACAAAAAAAATAGAAGACTATTATTATAACTTCTTAATTATATTGCCTCTAATAAAAACGAGACAGCTATGCAAGGGCGAAAAGAAGGAGATGTGCAGTAGAACGTGTACTGCCCATAGTAAAGGAATAATATGGCTACCTCAGGTATTCGTAAGCAGCTTTAATGAAATCGTCAAATCCGTCTTTGTTTACATTCCCTATCCCTGTAAGATAGCCTGATAATGTAGCGTCCGGTTTATAGAAAAAACCTGTTCCCCTAAATAAACCTCTGAGAAATTCAGATTATTTTAATCCCGAAAAATTACGCAATAATCATCATAGCTATCTCCATTTATATCCCCAAGCGAATTTGCTCCGGTTAGTTTATTAACCGTGGTTCCGGTGTAAGTTTTAACAAGGTGAAGGCTGTCTTGAGCGTTAATTAAATGAAATAAATTAATGACTAAAAGTAAAATCAAAATTTTCATATTTATTTCCTTTATTAATTGCCCGCACCAAAAGAATTGCCCGCCGCGATAGTTTTATTATTTATTCAGCCTTCCCTGGCTATAAAACTTTTTCCCTTTTGTAAATAAAATTTACGTTAACAATAAAATATTTATAAAACAAGAATTATTTTAATTTTTGGCAAGAACATTATTAAGAAAATGGAGTAAATATGCGGTTTTTAGTGCAAAAGTATGTTAGTATTTTGTATCGTTTCCCATAAGTTTTTGCTATAAAAAGAAAGGGAACCTTATATGTAGAGACGTTCTATTTAACGTCTCTCTACTGTGTAAAATTTTACTGTCTGTAATTCAATTATATCACGCTTTCAGATATGTATATATATTACTGTAATTTATCTGCAGCTTTTAACAGCTTTAAGAAAAGCCATTATATTTTCCGTGCTTACATTCGGGGGCATTCCGCCGCCGCAGGACATAATTATCCGGCTTCTGTCTTCAAGAGAATCAATCAATTCTTTGGTTTTTTGTTCAACTTCTTCGGGTGTGCCGGCAGCTAAAACATCGCGCGGAGGCAGATTGCCCAGCATTGTAATGCTATTCCTTGTAAGTGTTTTTAGTTCGTTAAGATGAACGTCAAAACCCATATTGAAAAGATTGATACCCATTTCGGGCAGTATCGGCGCAGATACGCGGCAAGGCGCATCGTTGTGCAAAAATTTAACGGATACATCTCCCGAATAAATTTCCTTAAAATATGGAAGCCCGAATTCGCGAAATTCTGTTTCGCCTAGAAATCCGATAATATCATCAAGCATTAAAATTCCGTCAATTGTCGGAAAAGTCTTTCGTTGCAGCTCGTGCCATTCTTTCAAAAATTGCGTTATTTTTTTCATTAAAGTTTCAATTTTATCTGGTTGCATCATCATTGTTGTTAAAAGTTCGGTAGTGCCCATCAAATAACTTGCAATATTAAGCGGACCTCTTGAAACGGAAAATCTTATTTTGTGTCCGGCTGCTTCAATTTTTGGCTGGACAAGTTTTAATCTGTTTAACATAAAGGGCAGTATCCCGTCTTGAGCAGGATCAGGCTGATGAAGTTCGTCAATATCGTCTGCCGAGTTTATCATTTTGTATGCGTGAGGAAATTCATTTTCAGGATAGCTGCATCTTGCACCAAATGCCGAAGGCTCGGTGCACATCCCGTACTCCGACCAGAATCCCGGCAAAAACATAATTTCCGGAAATTCGTTTATCGCCTTAAGGTTGGCATCAAAAAAGATTTCGTCGTTCGAAAAATAGTCGATAATATTTTTTCCGTACCAATTAGGCAGCCAGGGGCAGTCTATTATAAATCCTATTGGCATTGGATTAAAAACTTCACCGTTAATTACTCTTTTAAGTATGTCCCATTGTTTATCTGTCATCAGTTACCTCTTTCTTGTTTAGTTCAGTTTGTTTCTTTTTTCTGTAAATACATTCTTTCATTAAACATGTATCGCACAAATAGTCGTTCCAGGTTACTTCTTTGCCAACACCTATTATTCCGCTTACGGATTTAATCGGATTCATCAATGCGGATTCGTTTAAAGAAATTCCGCAAAAGTTCGCGGGCAAAATTGAAAAAAGTTTATGCTGCTCGGCAACAGACCAATTGCAATAACCGGGACTATAACGATTTGTAATGTTTAAATCATCTTTTTCCATTTCATCGGAAATAAAGTTATGAAACATATCGGCAGCTTTTTCCGCTGCGGCAGATGCAACGGTATCAATTATAAATCCGAAAGCCGCGTCATTTTGTAATTCTTTCTTTGCCCATTTTTCCATTTTATCGCCAATTGTGCAGACGAAAATTACAGCTTTTTCACTTTTCTTAAGCTGGCTGTAAACAATCTTCCCGACATTAAAAACGTGTCCTTCTAATAATATATTATCTTTTGCTCCTTCCGGTTTTTCAAAATCCGCAATTTTATATCCGGCTTTTATTTCCGCAACAGAATAAAATTTATCAATTGCAATATCAATCATTTTGCCGAAATGCTCATCAATGGAATTAGTCGAATATCCCAAAGAACTAATTATTTCATCCTTTTCAAGGATCAGCTTTTCAATTTCGGACTTTACGGAATAACAATTTCCCTCAGCTTTTACTTTTCGGGTGAATAAATTCATCGGTAACGGCTAACCTCTTTCACTATTGCTTTTATGTGACCGGGTGTAGTTCCGCAGCATCCGCCTATTATGTTTGCTCCTGCGTCAATCAGCTTAGAAATTTTAGGAGACATTTCTTCCGGCGTTTCAGGAAAAATAGTAATTCCGTCCGCATAAACAGGTTTGCCTGCATTAGCGTGAACAAGTATAGGAATATTTCCATCAGTGTTTCTTATTTTGGAAACTATTTCAACCATTTGGTCAAAACCGTTTCCGCAGTTTGCTCCTATAATATCTGCACCAGCCCTAATAATTGCCGCTGTCATTTCTTCGGGAGCAATTCCCATCATCGTTTTATAATCCCCTGACATTGTCTGTTCAAACGTAAATGTACAAATAACTTCAAGTCCGGGAATTTCCTTTGCCGCTTTTATCGCCAGAACCGCTTCGGAAAGATCGGACATCGTTTCAATGCATACTGCATCAATCCCGCCATCGCACAAACCTTTTATCTGCACTCGAAATCCTTCAAGAAGTTCGTCTTCCGAAACTTCTCCCATCATCAGCATTACTCCTGTAGGACCAACCGATCCTAAAACAAACTTATCATCGCCGGCTGCTTCGCGCGATATTTCTGCCGCTGCTTTATTCAGCTCATAAGTTCTTTCGGCAAGCTCGTAATGTTTCAACTTTTGCGGACTTCCACCGAAACTGTTTGTTAGTATTAAATCCGCGCCTGCATCTATATAGCTTTGCGCTACATTTAACACTTTTTCCCGGTTAGTAATATTCCAAAGCTCGGGGCACTCTCCGGGCTCTAATCCGGATTTATGCAGAAAAGTCCCCCAGGCTCCGTCGGAAACAAGTATTTTTTTTTCTTTTAAAGCTTTTACTATCGATTTCATTTGATATTCCTTTTCAGCTTGCTTTGTTAAATTTTGCAAGAAATTCAACGGCACTTTGCGGGTCGTGTGCGTAACCGTCAGCACCCATTTTTTCCGCAGCATCTTTTGTGAGTGGTGCACCGCCGACTAAAATTCTTATTCCGGGATATTGTTTTTTTATTTCCTGAACCGTTTTAGCCATATTTTCCATTGTTGTTGTAAGCAATGCGCTTAAGCCGACAATGCAATCAGGATTATTTTTAATTGTATCCAAAAATTTAACGGGCTTAACATCAACTCCTAAATCGTGAACTTCCCATCCGCTTCCCTCTGCAACCATCGAAACAAGGTTTTTGCCGATATCGTGAAGGTCCCCAGCTACTGTTCCAATTACAAACTTGCCTTTTGCTTTAACGCTACCCGTCTGAAAATATGGTTTTAGATGAGCCATCACAGCTTTCATTGCTTTAGCTGCCATTAAAAGTTCGGGAACAAACACTTCATTTCTGCTGAATTTTTCCCCTATTTTCAACATTCCTTTGTTGCAGCTTTCAAGAATATCCGCAGGATTCATTCCGCTTTCCAAAGCAATTTTTGTTAATTCATCACTTCCATCCTGTCCTCTTAAATCCGGCGGATATGGTGATACTTTATCAACTTTTCCTCTTTCAATGCAGTATTCAATTTTATCAAGTAATTCGCTCATAAAAACCTCAAAATAACATTCTTTCTTAACTTTGTAGAAAATACATTATCACTTTTTAAATACTCAAATTGGCTGATATTTCTATTTTGCATTATTTTTTCCTGTAAATTTCGTCATTCCCTGTGTAGCTGAACCAGTTAAAAACAGCTTCATTTTCGCTCGTTTTTCCAAGCGAAGTGCAGTACATCGCAAAAATTCCACCGCAAAAATCTCTTGGTATATCTGTGCTTATAAATTTCCCGTCTGCATCTTTCATCAAAACTTTCCAATCTTCGTTTCCTGCTTTGTAAGAAAAAGTATATTTATCCTCGTCGGCATCAATCTTAAACTGCACTTCGTCAGCATTTTTTTTCTCTCCGATTTTTTCTGATGCAATAAGTTCCATATCGTTTTCTGCATCCGGATTGGATTTATAAAGCTGGATAACCGAATTGCCGGCTTCAACAGATTTGCACATATAATAAAAATGATCCTCATTTTGAAATGCTAGCAATCCGGCCTTCTCATTTTCTGCTTCCGGTTTAAATTCCATTGATGCAGATGCTGTTCCTATTGCATGTTGCTGCCTTCTTGCAATAAGACTTGGATTTGATAAGCCCGAACAGGTTTCAGGTCTTAATTTAATCTTTAACTTGCTTTCTTCAAGATTAAACCATTTCTCTTTAGGAGTTCTTAAAAATATCCAATCAGGATTTAATGTTGAATCATTAAATTCGTCAGTTAAACTGAAGTTTCCGCTGTAATAATTTGGTTCGTCGCTTGCTAAATCAGGAAACGGATGCGTATAAAAATGCTGAACTTCTTCAAAATCAGGATTTATAATCGGCCAGCCGTTTTTCCATTTTACCGGAGTCATAAAAGTTTCGCGTCCGGTGTTGTAAAATCCGTCTTCGTAAGGTTTATATGGTCTGCATCCTAAAAATACTGCCCACCAATCTCCGTTTTGAGTTTGAATTAAATCCGCGTGACCTGTTGATGTTATTGCATTTTTTCTAGCCGGATCTAAATGTCTTTGGGTTAATATCGGATTATTTTCATAAGCAGTATAAGGACCCATTATGTTTGTGCTTCTGAAAATAACCTCCGAATGATCTTCTGCTGTTCCGCCTTCGGCAGCCATAAGATAATACCATTTATCAATTTTGTAAATATGCGGACCTTCAATCCAAATCGGTTTTTTCGAAAAATCTACACCGCCGTTAACAATTACTTTGTTATCGCTTATAACTTTTAAATGCTCAGCATCAAATTCGTTAATTCTTATTGTCCTATGCCCTTCGTACAATGGTTTTTCATCCGGAGCAACGCTGTTATAAACAATATACGATTTGCCGTCTGCATCAAAAATCAATGAAGGATCAATTCCGTTAACTTCCGGCAAATATACAGGATTTGACCACGGTCCGGCAGGATTTTTTGCTGTAACTACAAAATTCCCCTTACCGCTTGTGTTTGTACAAGTTACGTAAAATAATCCATTATGAAAGTGAATAGCAGGAGCATATAAACCGCCTGAAGTTATTGCTCCTTCTAAATCAAGCTGCTCAGGTCTGTCGAGAATATGTCCGATATTTTTCCAGTTAACCAGATTCTTACTGTGAAAGATTGGAAGACCCGGGAAATATGCGAATGTTGAATTAACAAGGTAATAATCGTCTCCAACCCTGCAAACACTTGGATCGGGATAAAAACCTGACATTACCGGATTTGTGTACGTCCGTTTTTGCGATGAACAATCAATATTTAATAGTAATATCATAAATAAACCAATAATTATTTTCATAAAAACTCCAGATTAAATATTATTATTTTGAACAACATGTATTTTTCTTTATATAGCTCTGAGGAGCACCAAGGTAAGATTCTAATGATTCTCCAGTTTCAACTACAATTTTTTGCAAAACAACACCCGGGTCAATAATCCGGAATTTAATTGTGTGTTTTCCCGGATTATCAATTTTAATTTCCGAATTTATAACAGCAATATTATTTGCAACCCATATCTCCCAATCGCGCATAGTCAAATTTTCGTGCATATTTACAATTTTAAAGGGATTATCATCAACAGCAATGGCAAACCGTAAACCCTGATTGTTGTGGAAATTTAATGTAGGAGATAAAAATGATTTTATTTTAAATGTCCCTTTGCTGAAAAAATATACATCATATTCAAGATCGGCTCCTTTTCCCTCGGCAGACTGCGGCTGTGCATTTCGCGGAAATATAGAAACTGCTGAAGATGTTTTTCCCAAATTTGGAATAACCTGCCAGTTAAACACTTCCGAATCTATCGCTCTCGAATGGTTTTCGGCTTCTATTGAAATATATCCGTTGCTTTCTACAAAACAACCGGTAATTTCCTTTTCTGCGATTTTGCGATTTATTGCTTTAATGTTAATTTTAATTTCTTTACCGGTTGCAAAGACTGTTATATAGCCTTCATTTACACCGTCCGCAACATTTTCCCAATCAATTTTTACACTGATTCTTTCTTTTAAAGTTATATGCCCTTTTTCGCTGCAAAGTTTTATCCAGGGCTGTGAGGTTTTTATTGAATACTCAAAAGGCTTGCGTCCTTTATTAAATATTTCTATGTAATAATTTTGCTTATTAAAACTATCAAATTCAGGAAGATACAGGCATTTATTTTCAGGATAGAAATTTTTAGAACCTTCAACGCTAACACCGGCTTCAGAGGATTCAGGGACATCAATAATTTTAACTTCCGGCATCACATTTTTATCCGGCTGCTGCCAGTAAGTGTACCCAATATGAGTCTGATCCATCATATGGCTCCATTTTCCGTCTGCAAGCACATTATTATAGTAATTTGTAATTTCGGCATCTTTCTCAATAAGTTCTTTAACTCTTTCGGCATAAAAGTTTGCTTCGGCTCTTCCCTGTTTTGCATACAAATGGTTTTTTGCCGCAGCTAAATACATTTCATTCAAATTTGCGCTTGCTTCTGGCTGATGCATAACCAGCTGGTAAAAAGCATCTTTTAACTCATTCGGAAGTTTTGCAGAAATTTTCTTAGCTTTGTCAACAATTTCGTTGTATTCGTTTACAACTGTTTCAAATTCCCTGAAGTTTACTAAGCTGTAAGTATTCTTATCTAATAATTCCGGTTTTCGGCGGGAATTATATTTTGTGTATTTGTCCAGAATTTCTGCAATTTCCTTTGCGTATTCTTCTCCAAATTGTTCTGTCGCCCATAATCTTGTATATTCCGGCAATCTTTCAGCCGTCCACAATTCAGGGTTCCAAGCAAAATCTAAAAAGAAATCTATCGGGAATTCCATCGGTTTTATATCGCCAACATTTACAAGCCAAATTTCCTTTACACCAAATTCGTACGCAAGATGCATTTGCTCCCAAACTCTTTCAATTTGATTTGTATTCAGCCATTTATAATTCCGCGGTCCGCCAACGTAATCGTAATGGTAATAAATCCCGTAACCGCCTTTCCGAGGTTCTTCGCCAAGTTTAGGAAGTTTGCGGATATTTCCCCAGTTATCGTCGCATAGCAATAAAGTTACATCGTCAGGCACACGCATCCCTTTATCGTAATAATCTTGCACCTCTTTGTATAAAGCCCAAACCTGTGGAATTTCTGTAATTTCCTTTCCTGTTACTTCTGTAAGAATTGCACGCTGGTCGTTTACAATTTTCTGAAGTAGCGAAACGTTTGCATCATCGCTCATAGGTTCATCGCCGTCGCCCCTCATCGCAAGAGTTACAACGCTTTCATAATTCCCCATTCTTTCTATGCCTTTACGCCAAAACTCGCGAAGCACGCTGTCATTTTTCTCGTAATTCCATTTTCCATTTCCGTATCTGTGCCATTCGTCGTGCGCCCTCATCATCGGTTCGTGGTGGCTCGTGCTTACTACAACTCCCATTTCATCGGCTAATCTTGGATTTTCAGGATCATCATCGTAAAAACATCTACCCCACATTGCAGGCCAAAGAAAATTTCCTTTAAGTCTTAATATCAATTCGAAAACGTGTTCGTACATTTTGTGGTTGAACATTTCTGTGCCGAACTTTTTTTCAGCCCATCCTGATAATGCAGGCGCTTCGTCATTAATGAATATCCCTCTGTACTTTACTTTCGGCTCGCCGTCAGTATATTTTCCATCCACAAAATATAATTTATCCGATTTTTTTGCAGGAACATCAGCCCAATAATGCCAAGGCGAAACTCCTATTTTTTGCGATAAGTCATAAATCCCGTAAATTGTCCCGCGTTTATCGCTTCCGGCAATAATTAACGCTTCATCAATTTTGGGAAATGGATTTTTAACTCTCTGAATTACAAACTTTTCATTTTTACTTTCTAAATCTTCCTTACTTATTTTCTCTCTTTTAATCAATTCATCAATGAATTTGCTTTTCCCGATTGTACCAATTATTATCAGCCCAGTATTTTCTGAAAGCACATTTAGTAATTGCGGTTTTTTCCCTATAACTTTTTCGAAATCAGCTTGCAAATGAGATGCAACGCGCAAAACACCCGGGAAATCATCTTTATCAACTAACAATGGAACTATTTTTCCGTCTTCTGCAAGAATGAAAATTCCCGGACTTTTAATATTTGTAATGTAATTTTTACTGTCTGCATTTACTTCATTATAAATCAGCTGAAATACTAAAAATGAATAAAATATCAAACTCAGGCTGTTTCTAAAATTTCTAATTAAACGTTTACTTAAAAATGTATAGAACATATATTTTTTCCTATTTATTCCTGGATACTTTTTAGATTTTTCTTAGAATATCTTCGGTTCGTAAATCTTAAAATTGCCGCTTACTTGGAGCATTGCAAGCATATATAGTAAACCGTCGTAGTATCGTCCTTCACCTTTGGGTATTTCCATTTCCCAAAGTTCTTTTACAAATTCTTTTTTAATTCCATCTGTTGCGGTCAAAGCGGCAACAGCATTCATTGCAACTAAACCGGGATTTTTACTATCGTTTTTTTTCTGTCCGTCAAGCGTATATAAACTTACATAATTTTCCATTCCCTGCGAATGAAAGAATTTCAGCAGTCTGTTGCTTTGTTCAACCGCCCATTCATCTGCTTTAAACCATTCATAATCTACTGCTACATTCATTGCAACCCGCCAAGCGTCATATTGAAAATTGTCGGTTCCGCCGTTCCAAGGATTGATTCCTCTTCCGTCAAAATGAGCGTAATCCGGTGCTAAACCAGTTTTAGGATGAACTGCTTTTTTCAGGAATTCTCTGCTGGTTTTTGCAGCCTCAGCCCAAAATTTATTGTCCTGTTCAGCCCATTTTGCCCAAAGCTCGTAAAAATGCGGAGTATGATAACTTGGATCGGTAAAATCATCTGCTTCACCCGCAGGAACAAACACTACTTGCTTTTCCAGCTTATTAAACATATTTGTAATATCTTTTGGGTCGTCGGATTTCTCAATTTTGTTAAGCATATTTTTCAAAATATTATTTGCTTCTGCCGAGTAATTAAAAATTCCTTCGCCGTCGCCCCATCTGCCGGAAGCAAAAAACAAAGCTGTAACATACCATATTTCGCCGTCTGATGCAGAATTTGAATCAAGCTTTGTACCATCAGTTTTTGCCTGCCATGCAAAATAACCTTCGCGGTTTTTTGTTTTGTGTTGCAAATAAGTCTTTGCCCATTTCCAAAGTTTATTGAATTCATCTTTTTTATCTAATTGAACGGCAATCATCATTCCATAGGATATGCCTTCGGTTCTTACATCGTTGTGAATAAAATCTTGAATATATGCCATATCGTTATCAACAACATAAAACAACCGTTCAGTTAAACTATCGCCATAAAATAATTGCTGCCAAGCTTTATTTAATTTTTCATTTACTATTGTTGAATCGTTTCCAAGCAAGTCTGTAAATAAATTTTGATATTTTCCCGAAACAAATGAACCTGATTTTTCATCTTTTGCTTTTGGAGAACAAGAAACAAGGAGAGTTGACATTAAAAAGACTAACACTATTGATAGTGACAAAAATAATGCGACTGTTTTTTTCATAATACTTTCCTCATTTATTACTTTTAAACATTATGCAAATTTATGAATTTGTTTATTTAAAACCTCTTTTTTATGCACAAATGTAATACGATTTAGTTTTTGTATCAAGAATTTAGGTAAGATAAATTGGAATCATTTAATTAAAAAAAGGGTGTAAATGATATTGGTTGTTAAGGAGGCAGGTTATTAGTAAAATAATATTTTAGCTGTGAAATGAAAAACAAATATTAACTTCGGAAAAAAAACCAGGGGGATTTCGGGCATAAACCTTACTCATCCCCTGATAATTCTTATCTAATACAATAGATTCAATCTAATTATTTATTAAAATGCCTTGATTCAATCTCGCGGTTTATTGCATCTATTTTATCGTCTTCCAGTTCATATTTCGAAATAATAAACATCGACAATGCAAGAAGTATTGCAGGTATTATAACAACAAGCCACAAAATACCGTTTTCAGCACTTGGTGCTTGTTTTTCAATATCAGCATTAAAATTCGTAATCGATAAAACAATACCCGGAATAACACCGCCCATAGCAAAACCGGCTTTAAAGAAAATTCCTGTCAAAGCATTAACAACTCCCGATATTCTTTTTCCGGTTTTCCATTCTCCGTATGAAATTACTTCAGGCACCAAAGCCCACATATATCCCGTTGCTACTATAACACCTGTTGACTTAATAAACTGAGCAACATAAATCAACCACAGTTCACTTTTAAGTGTCGGGGATACTGAAATAAAATATAACATCGCCATACCAATAATAGCTATTGTTAAGAATACATAAAACAACCTTTTCTTCCCGATTGTTCGTTTAATTACCGGCACAAGCGGCAAGAATATAAATGCAGGAATTGACCCCAATGCATTAAATATAGGCAAAGCATCCTGCCGTCCGATATTATACTGCATATAATAAGCTGATGCCGAGTTACCTACAGCCATCATAGCAAACGCGGTAATAAAGAAGAAAGCTAATACGCGAAGCGGTTTGTTTCGAACAAACTCTGTAAAAAGATCCGAATATTTAACCGTATCTATTTTATCGGAATCCATTACCACACGCTCTTTTGTTTGAGTAAAACAATAAATCAACAACAATAAACCAACAACAGAGTAAATGGACATAACAATAAACCATGCAGAAGAAGCAGCCGGTTTTGACCAATCGTTATTTGGAGACATATGCTGGATTAAAATCGGTACACCGAACTGAACAGCAAGACCGCCAATATTTGCCATAAACATTCTAGTTGAAGTTAATACTGTAATTTCATCGGTATCTCGCGTTAGCGATGCATTTAAAGCTCCATAAGGTACATTTACCAAAGTGTATAAAAGAGAAAGGGTAACATAAGTAACATAAGCATACCAAAGCTGTCCCGAAAAACCATTCCAAAAGGTCAGAATTGCTAAACCGGTAAGAGGAATTCCGCCTAATACCAAATAAGAACGATACTTCCCTAATTTAGGATTTCTTTTATCAACAAAAGCTCCCACAAAAGGATCCCACAATACGTCAACTAATCTTACAATTAAAAACATAAAAGCAGCGGCAGCCGGGTCGATGCCGAATACATTTGTGTAAAAAAACAATAAATATGTAGCAACTGTCTGATAAATAAGATTCTGTGCCAAATCGCCTGCACCAAATCCAATGCGCGCTATCCAAGATAACTTGTAGAACCCCTTCGAGTTCAATTCACTTTCTGTTTTAATATCCATCTTGTTCCTTAAATTATAAATTCATTAATGATTACAATTAATTATTTTTTTGAGTTTGTAAAAAATTCTGATTTTACCTTGCAAATATAATTCGTTTTTTCTGTAATTACTTCATTCACACAATGAAATGTTTTATTCATACACTTATTATTAACATAATTACTGAATAAATTTCAAAATGATTCTCAAACTTAAAGTACATAGGTGTTTTTCTTTAGCTTAAATTAAATTTATGCAAAACATTCTCGGATAAATCCAAAAACAATTCAGGACTTAAACATTCCTTCTCTTTCTCTGTATTCAAAATAATCAAAATCAGCCGGTTTTTGCATTCCTGAAATATCTTGACAACACATTCCAACAAATGAACCGGTAAAATGGGCATCGCCTCCGCCTTCTTCAAATTCATCGGAAAGAGTGCTGTAATCAAAATCTTTACCTATTCTTATCCAATCTGTTCCGTTTATTGAATAAAATAATCTCAATTTATCATAATCAACTGTAAGACGAAGATATATATCATCCTTTACATTCAACTTAATTTTTTCATCAAGTGGGAAATCGGCATTGCCATTAATATTTGTCATTATATCAATGCATTTTCCCAATTTTTCATCCCAGGTAACATTTAAATAATAAAAATTCCTATTATCGTAAATACAGATTAATCCAGCCATCTGCTGAAAAGTATCCGGCTCGAATTCCATTTTTGTTTCGGCAGTGTAAAAAAAAGATTGCTGCCGGCGAGCTATTAACGACTGAGTATGATGAGAACTCAAAGATTCGCGCCCTTTAATTCGTAAATAGCCAGGACGTTCGGAAAGTGAATATGAGTTTTCATCAAGTTTAACACGCAAAAATTGAAAATTTATATCAAGTTTATCTGAATTAAAATCGTTTCTGGAATCAGCTTTTTCCCATTTATGCTCAGGCAATTTAGGAGCAGGAACAAGTACTTTGGGCTCGTTTCCTCCGCCTTCAAGTCTTATCCATCCGTCATTTGTCCATTCCATTTTCTGGATGGCAGTTTCGCGTCCCATCGTGCATCTTCCGCGTGATGGTATATGCCTTCCGCAAAGATGAACCATATACCATTCTTTATTCTGGGTCTCTACCAACGATGCATGACCGGCTCTTTGTAATTCCAAAGCTGGATTATAAAATGAAGTGAGAATTGGGTTGGCAGGATCCACTTCGTAAGGTCCGTCAATGTTTTTTGACCGGGACATAGTAACTGAATGACGAAGTACGGTTCCTCCTTCTGCAGTAAGCAAATAATAATATCCGTCTTTTTTATATAAGTGCGGACCTTCTACCAGCTGTATTCCGGTTCCTTTAAAAATATTCTTAACAGGTCCGACAAGTTTTTTTTCTTTTTCTGAGTATTCCTGAAGTAAAATTCCGTTGAAGGGATTATGATTTTTTCTGTGATCCCATTGCATATTAACCAGCCACTTTCTTCCGTTGTCATCATGAAATAATGAAGGATCGAAACCTGAGCTGTTCAGATAGACTGGTTCTGACCAATCCCCAAAAATATCTTTTGTAGTTACCAGATAATTATGCGAATCTTTAAATATCCCCCGGAATGTTTTCACATCTGTATAAATAAGGTAAAAAGTTCCGTTATTGTAAGAAAGACACGGTGCCCATATTCCGCAAGAATTAGGATTTCCAGCCATATTAAGCTGGCTTGTTCTATTCAGCGGATGAGCAATAAGTTTCCAATTCACCAAATCTTTTGAATGATGTATCTGAACACCCGGAAACCACTCGAATGTTGAAGTTGCAATAAAATAATCACCGCCAACTCGTAAAATGGAAGGATCGGGATTAAAACCCGGTAAAATCGGATTAACTATTTCCATATTAAACTGACTCCAAATACAATTTACCCTGCCCTTTGGATAAATATTGAACTATTTTTATCTTCAGCTTTTTTATAAAGCATAAACCGTTAAGTTTAATCTGTAAATTAATTTATTCTTTCAATGGAAAAAAAGAATAATCAAATCCACGCAACCTTTATTTATATCACTTCAAAATATTATAAAAACTTTTAATAATAGATAATTTAATAATCAAATTCAATAAAAACCTGTAAAAACAAAAGAATTTAACTATAAGTTTTTACTAAATTTTTCTGCTAAGAATAAAGGCTCATTTTTTACGAATAGAAATTTGGGAGGAGTTTATAAAAACCTGCCTCTTAATAAGAGGCAGGGTAGATAGTATTAAAATTTATTTTAGTTTAATAAACTCTATTTTGAAGATTAAATACTGCCCCGGTTCAATATAACCAGGAATTCCTTCATCGCCGTATGCTTGTTCAGCAGGAAGATAAAGTTCCCAAGTTGACCCTTCCGGCATAATCGTAAATGCCATCTGAACGCCAATAATATTTGTATTAATTACTTTTTCAACAGGTTGTTCTTCAAACGTAGAATAAATCAATTTTCCGTCTATTGTTTTTAATTCCAAATTCATTAATGCTGTTTGTTCCGGTTTTGCAACTTTTCCTGTACCTTGTTGAACAATTTTATAAACCAAGCCTGATTTATCGAAAACCACGTTTTTATCTTCTTTAATTTTCTCGATAAATTTCTTTCCTGCATCGGTGTTTGTTTTAAGTTGTTCTTTCAGTTTTTCCGCACGTTTTACTTCCTGATCTTTCTGCAAACGAACTTTTATCGACATAACTTCTTCGTTGGTAAACAAATTTGTATCGCCCAGCGCATCAAGCATACCCTGGTTAACAAAATCGGGATTAAGTGTGTTGCCGTTTTTCTTATGATAATCGGCAAAGTCGTACCCTACTAAGTAGCTTAAACTGTCGGTTATGTTCTTAAAATCGGGTTTTTCAATTCTTTCTTCCTTACACGAAAAGAAAGCAAATGAGACAAATAAAATAAATGCTAAATACTTCATATATTCTCCAGTAATTAAATTTTAACTAAATTTGGACTAATTGGGGGGGGGTACATATTCTATTGTATTCCGGTTCTTTCATTTTTTTGTATTTGATCGAGACCGTAATGACTGAGCAGTGTATCAATAGATTTCATTTTTTGTATCATTTCCGGAACACAATCTTTGGCATCGCCACCCGATTTTATTTTGCGAAGCCATTTGAAAATTTCATCCTGAGTATTTTTTAATTCTTTTGCCAACCTGAAAACAGTTGTATAGTCTTCACTTAACATTTTTCCTAATACCTAAAAAATTGTTTTGAAATATAATAAAAATTAAAGAAAATTATCAGCTTAATTTGAATTAGTTATGCTGCCGGCTGTATTTCTATAATATATGTAAGTTTTAAAGTCGGTTTTAATGATATTTGCAATGTCTTTAATCCTTTCAAAAAAGTCGGAATCCTCACTGTAATCGATATTGTTAAATCCTCCTGCGCTAATAAAAAGATCCTTTTTCACCACAAATGTTCCGCCTATTATACAATCGTCCAGATTAATTCTTTTGGTCCTGTCATTTTTATCCGGCACATGTTTATCGCCGATAATTTCAGCTGTACCGTACACTAAATCCGTATCTTTATGCAAATAGAATATTTCTATATTTCGTTCTAAATGGTCGGGTTTCCATTCATCATCGCTTCCTATAAAAGCAATGTATTTTCCACAAGCTGCTAAAATTCCGGTATTTAAGGTTAATGGGAGTTTTTTGTTCGAATGCCGCATATATCTTATTTTCGGGAATTTCTCCTGATATTCTATAATTAAGCTGAAGGTCTTATCGCTGCTTCCGTCATCTATTACCAGCAGTTCCCAATCTTTAAATGTCTGACGGATTACGGAATCGATTGATCTTCTTAAATATGAATACCTGTTATATGTAGGAAGAATAACTGAAACTAATGGATTTGTTTGCTTGTACAACTTCATTTTAAAACCAATTTTAATAGTGATTAAAAGATTTTTTCATATATTTCACATTCTTTTTTAATATTAAAACATAATCAAATTTTTTCACTTTTTGGGATTTGCTTATGAGCACAAGAGAACAAACGAAATATTTCGAATCACTTAAAAGATTTGAAAACAAGTTTTCGGACAAAGAAAGTTCTGAATACAAAATGTTTAAAAAGCGCCATATTGATGAAGAAGATTTGGACAAACTTTCGCTTGAAAAACTCAAAGCGCTATATAACAAATATTACGTAAACCGTGCAAAAAAAGATTTATCCGGTTTTTTTAAAAATTCAGATAAAAATGAAAATATATAATTAGAGGAAATAATGAATCACAAAATAATTCACAGAGCGGTAGCAGCGTGTGTTTTTCTTATCACCGCAGTCGTTTATTTAATGACAGTTCAGCCAAATGTTAGCTTTTGGGATTGCGGCGAATTTATTTCATCCGCATATTATCTGCAAGTTCCACACCCACCCGGAACACCTTTTTTCCTTATATTGGGAAGATTATTTTCGATGCTTCCAATCGGCGATAACGTTGCTTTCAGGGTCAATCTTGTTTCCGTGATTTCAAGCGCTTTTACAGTTTTATTCCTTTATCTTACCGCCGTTAAAATAATTCAGTTTTATAAAAAAGATAACCCGAAAGGTCTTTTAGATAATGCAGCAACATATATTGCCGCTGCCATTGGAGCGCTTTCCCTAGCATTCAGCGATACTTTTTGGTTTAATGCAGTTGAAGCTGAAGTTTATGCTCTGGCTACCTTTTTCATTGCATTTGTCGTTTGGATTATGATGGTTTGGAATGAAAAAGCCGACGAACCCGATAACGAGAAATATCTTATTTTTATCGCATACTTAATCGGACTTTCAACAGGAGTTCACTTGATGTCGGTACTTGCAATTGTTCCTATTATGATGACAATTATGTATCGTAAATATTTCACCGACGATAAAGCTTTAAAAGTTTCCGGATATGTTTTTTTAGCTCACGCAGCCGTAATTATTATAATCTCTTTGATTATGTGGTCTTCGCAAACAGACGGACCATCTTCCCGAGAAGCGTACTATGCATTCGATTCCCGTTTTAAATGGTTTGCAGGCATGGTTTCATTAGTATTTATGCTTATTTTCTTTAAGAAAGTTTTTAACTGGAACTCAATTTATCTGCCAATGATTTTTGGAGCAATTGCCCTTTTCGGCACTTACCCGGGAATAGTAAAGTATCTGCCTGAACTTCTTTACTCTTTAAGCGGTAACAGTTCTACCGCAGCAATTGCAGTGATAGCTTTACTATTAGGGCTGCTTGCTTATGCAATATACTATACTCATAAAAAAGAGATGAATACACTAAATCTTATTGCAAAATGCATACTTTTTGCAATACTTGGTTTCTCTTCATACACTTCAATTATAATTCGTTCAAATTTAGATACACCAATAAATCTTAACAGCCCAAAAACTGTAAGTGCATTAGTAAAGTATCTTAACCGCGAACAGTACGGCGATTTCCCGATTTTTAAAAGACGTTTTACAAACGAGCCTCATCAGCAGGGAGTGTTTACAAATTATTCAAGCGATCTCGATTTCCTTTACCGCTATCAGATGGATCATATGTTTAACAGATACCTGATGTGGAATTACGTGGGAAGAGAATCTACTGAGCAGGATTGCGGCGTAAATGTTGCACCTTTTAACGGTTTTTTTAACTCCATAAATTCGGCATTGAATTTAAAATACCAGTTTAAGGGAGATATCGGCAATTCACTTTTGGGAATTCCATTTTTAATCGGGCTGCTTGGGTTGTATTTCCATTTCCGGAAGGATTGGAAAATTGCTTCGGTTTTTCTTGTAATGTTTATTTTCCTTGGATATTTAACTGCCTTTTACCAGAATCAGCAGGAACCCCAGCCGAGAGAAAGAGATTATTTTTACGTAGGCGCTTTTTTCGTTTTTTCAATTTGGATTGCCCTTGGCGTGCGCGGAATAATTGATATTTTTGTTGAAAAGTTTGCAGGTAAAAGTCATCAAAAAATAAGCATTGCAGGAGTCTTAGTTTTAGGCGTTGCTCTTATTCCTGCAAATATGCTTGCTGTTAATTATTTTGAACACGACCGTTCCAGAAACTATATTCCCTGGGATTATTCATATAACATTCTTCAAAGCGCAGCTCCAAACGCAATTATTTTTACAAATGGCGATAACGATACATTCCCGCTTTGGTACCTGCAGGATGTTGAAGGCGTAAGAAGAGATGTGCGAATAGCAAATCTTAGTCTGCTTAATACCGATTGGTACATAAAACAGCTTAAAAATACTGCGCCTTACGGTTCGCAAAAAATCAAAATGACTTATTCCGATTTTGAAATAGATAATATTTCAAATACCGGTTATATCCCTTGGACCCCGAAAGCTGTTGCAGTTGATGTTCCCAAAAACATTATAAACGAATTTAATGTAACAGATTCTTCGGTTACAAGTAAAGGCAAATTGGAATGGTATTTACCTGATTACGCAGGAATGAAGGTTCTTCGTATTCAAGACGCAATGGTTAAAAGCATAATTGATGCAAACAAATGGGAACGGCCTATTTACTTTGCTGTAACCTGCTCTGATGATTCGCGCATTGGACTTGATGAGTATATGAGAATGGAAGGTCTTGCTTTCCGGTTTGTTCCGCAAAAAGCTCCGGCCAATAAAGAATATATGGATGAAGATTTAATGTACAAGTTTTTATTCAACGAACCCAAAGGATACAGTAAAGATTATCAGCCTGGATTTAAATTCAGGGGATTAAACGATCCTACAATCTTCTTTGATGAAAACCATGTAAGAATGTGCCAGAACTACCGGAATTCCTATCTGCGCCTTGCTTTGCGATATTACAACAATATAATTGATTCGCAAAAAGTAATTTCGATTCTTGACAAAATGGAAGAAAAGATGCCCCGCCGTATAATTTCGATGGATGTAAGACTTAAGTTCGATATTTCCGAACTGTATTACAACGCGGGTGCACACAAACAATATAATGAACTTGCCAATGAAATTATTGCCGAACTCGAACCGTTATTGGCTAAGGGAATCGGGGAAGTTAACAGCCGTTATACTCCGTTCCGGATGCTGTGGGCAACATACGATTATTTGGGCAGCTACGATAAAAGCCTGGGACTTCTTTATAAACTTGAAGAGTTAAATCCCGGAAGCAACGAGATTAAAGCTTACATAAACGCTTACAAATCCAAAATTGCCCAAAGAGATTCGCAGCTCGCTAAATCGGGTTTAACTAAATAAAATTGAAAAGGCTGTTTTTAACAGCCTTTTTTTTAAGGATTTATTTTGAAAATATTGATAATTGCACTTTCGGGCATTGGCGACGCTTTAATGTTTACGCCCGCTTTAAAAATATTAAAGGAACAAATCCCTGACGCGGAAATTGACGCAATGGTTATGTACAGCGGAGTTAAAGATATATATTCCCGGCTGCCGCAAATAACCAATGTTTACTTACACGATTTTCTTAAAAAAAGCAAAGCGGAATCGTTTAAGTTCGTTATAAATCTGCAGAAAAAATATGATGTTTCCATTAATGTTTATCCGTCAAACCGCAAAGAATACAACCTGATAAGTTTTTTAACAGGAGCCGGAAAAAGGATTGCCGTAAGTTATAAGCGGCAGGGATTTAGAAATTTAGAATTTTTAAACAATATAAGAATTGAAGAAAACGACAATTTTCATAATGTTGAAACCAATATAAAAATGGTTGAATGTTTAACCGGCAATAAGATTGCTCAGCCGTTCCCTGGTTTAATGTTTCCTTTAAAAAGCGAAGAACTGCAATTTGCCGATACTTTTTTTTCGGATTACAACCTGAATACTTTTAAAAATATAATTGGTTTTCATCCCGGCTGTTCAACCCTTAAAAATCATATTAACCGAAGATGGGAGCCAGCTAAGTTTGTTGAACTGGGCAAAAAGCTTATTTCCGCGGGGAATACATGCATTTTAATTTTCGGCGGTCCCGATGAATCCGCGTTAAAAAGTGAAATCTATAACGGAATAAATTCCGGAAAGTGCTTTGAAGTAAATGTGAAAAACCTTGCCGAAACAGCCGCGGTAATGAAAAAATGCTCGCTGTTTATTACCAACGATTCAAGCCTGATGCACGTTGCTTCGGCAATGAACCTTAAAACCGCAGCTATAATAGGACCTACAAATACAAATTACATCCGCCCTTGGAACACCGGGCATAAAATATGCACGCTAAACCTTGAATGCTCCCCCTGCTTTTTCTATTCGCCCAAACCGCTTAATTGCAGCCGGCAGGATGTAAAATACAAATGCATAAAAGAGCTTTCGGCAGATTTTGTTTTTAAGGAAATAGAAGGTTTTATGGATGCGAAGTGAATAAGATTTTTATAATTTATTAACTATTTTTGCAGAAAAATAAAACCCCGAATCAATCGGGGTTTGTTTTTTTAACATATCTGTCTTTTAATATTATCTTAGTAAACTCATCTTTTTTGTCATTGTGTAATTTCCAGCTTCTATCTTGTAAAGATAAACTCCGCTTGAAAGAGCCGATGCATCAAAATCAACTTTATACGTTGCTGCATTTTGCTGTTCATTTACTAAAGTTGCAACCTCTTTCCCTAATACATCATATACTTTCAACGTTACCATTGAAGCTTTAGGGATAGAATATGTAATAACAGTTGAAGGGTTAAACGGATTTGGAAAGTTCTGTTCCAAAGCAAACTCTTTTACTTCGTTTGAAATAACTTCTATAGCATCTGGACAACGAGGAAAATGATAATAATAAGAATTTATGCCTTCATATTCACTTGCTTTCTGTGCTTCCCATTCAGCATACTGTGAAGGAAACCAGTTTAAGTCGCCTATTGGAAAACCTCCCAAACCGGCAGTTAAAAATTCAGGATTACTGTATGACAAATCTACAGGTATTGGGAAATCTGCATAAACAAAATAATCTACAATTGGAGTGAATACTAAACGCCAGTTTGGTAATGTGGCAACTGACGCTGTATCTACGCAAGCTAAAGCATAGGTTTTTAGATTATTCAGCTGAGTATTAAATAAATCCTGAGGCTCAGTAAAATTCGGCTGAACGCCTTCAATCCACTCTCCATTACAAAGGTAAGGGTAGTTACAATCATCTGCAAACATATCTGCAGTTCTGCTGTTCATTATAATTCTTTGCGAATACCATTCTGTTGTTAGATTAACGTGATTTTCTATTAAAGTTGGGATATAATCATCCCATATTGGCGACCAATAAACTGCATTTTTATCAGCATAGAAAGTTATTCCGTTTTCCCGGGCAAGTGAATCATCATAAACATTTACTAATCCCATTGGTAAACCATCAACATCACCATATCCACTATCTTCAAATTGGTTAAGCGAGCAATGTGCCTGAACATTTGAATTAACAAACAAGTTGTTTGTTAAGCTTATATTTCCGGTATTACCCATATTCATAAATAAACTGCCTGCACAGTTAATAAAAGTATTGTGGTTAAAAATAGATCTGTTAACAGTGTATCCGCTTCTGAATCTAAACAAGTCCCCTTGAGCATTAATAACTGTGTTATTTTCAAAAACTATAGTATCCTGATTTGCAAAATAATCAATAATTCCGCCGTTACGTCTGTAAGGCGATCCAACTAAATTAACAATATAATTATCTTTGAAAATAACTTTTGAACCTGCTTTAGGATTAATCATACACCATTGATTATGCTCCAGAATACAATTTTGAACTGTTAATCTTGAATTTGGTTCACCGCCGAATAATGTCCATCCAAGTAATCCGCCTGGGTTTCCTACATTTGCACTTATGTTCTTAACAAGGAGATCATATCCGCTTTTTATGCCCACATAAAAAAATGTGCCTTCACAAACATATCCGCTTAAAACTGCTGGGGAATCTTTACTTTTTCTTAACTTAATCGATTCATTGCTCTCACCCATAATGATAATTTTCTTTCCATTAGATGTTGTTGGAATATTTGTTACAGGGTACCACCCATTATCTTTCAATAAATAGACACGTCCATCCGGAACATTTACTGAGTCAGCATTAATTGCTTCGTACAAAGAATTTGCCTGGTCTCCCATATCAGCGAAATCTTTAATTACAAGAGTATCACCTTTAATTTCGTCAACCCACTCTGCATAAGCTGCTTGACCGTAAGCTGCAACTTGTAATAGTACAAACAAACTGCAAAGTAACATCATTTTTTTCATCTAGCCCTCCTCAATTAAAAAATATTGTTTATTACCAATGTATTCTTCTTTTAAAAACAACCTTTTTTATTTTATGTGTTAAGTTCAATTTCAAACCTTATTTCTGATATTTATACTATTAAAATAAAAATAATAAACAACAATTGATATTAAGTTTTTCCCGATTTGTTTGCAATATTAAATTTGAGTCTGTAAAATATTTCTGAAGGGTGAATTTTTCTCCGCTTTCGCAGTTATTTTGTCCGGCGGTGTACTTATTTTCCGCGGGATTGGAGAAATTTTCTGCGAGGGCGCAGAAGTTTACTACGGCAACGCGCAAATTTTCTCTGATGCCGGACATATTTTCCACAGCTTCGCGGTTATTTTCTTCACACTCGGAGTAATTTTCCGCGTTAACGAAGAAAATATCCCCGATGACCGGGATTTTAACCCCGGCACCGGTGAATTTTTCTCCGGCAAAAAGGCTTACCGGAATATCTTGCTTGATTAGTTTTTACTTGCGGTTACTTCTGGTTTTGCGGATTTGCTGATAAACCTCTGCTTAAGGTCGGAGGCAATAACTTTTGCAGCGGGGGCGTTTAACCTTGCAGCGTTTTTTACCGAATTATAATAGGAAAGAGCCGAAACATAAGCTTCGCTTCCGGAAAGCATTATTGTATCATCGAGAGATGAAACCAGCTGCTGCAAAGGACGAAGAAAAGCCTGCAGCGTTTCCACAGCTTCAATATCTTTCTTCATTTCTTCAACATCAACATAAGCGGGTGTAAATTCCTTGTTTGTAGTAGCATATTCAAACGCTTTTTTTACAAACGGAATAGTGCCGTCGCCCATTTTAGGTATTGCCCTTCTTTCATCCGGGGTTATTGCTAAAAGATGAACAGCAAGTTTGTCGTTAATTACCTTAATTGCCGATTGAATTTCGGATGCGGTTTCGGCAGGAATACTTACTGATATTTTGTTTTCTGCTACCATTGTAACTCCTTTCTTTTTGTTATTGACAGGTTATTTATACCCGGTTATTGCCGGGATTATCTGTAACAAATATTAAAGTCTTTTTTTGCTGCTGTTATTAATAAGCCCCGAAGCAATCGGGGCAAACAATAATTCAAAATTAAACATTAAAAATTCAAAATTAAA
>JAAYAN010000129.1 GCA_012719345.1 Ignavibacteria bacterium
AATATCAGCAATTTTCCGCGTAATTTCTGTCGAAAATTCTTCGGGAATAATTGTATCGAATACCCAGCCTGTAATTTCGGCATTGCCTTCAAACAAAAGCTTTATCATATCGCGTTCAACTGGGTTTGCTTTTTCATTTGGTGCCGGAACTTTTTTATCTGATATTCCGATTTCTTTTTTTATAAATTGTTTTTCTGTCGGAATATTTTGGGTTACGTTTAAAACTTTTTCAAGTTCGCTTTCAATCAGTTTCTCGCGCAAATTAAACTTTTTAGCAATGGTTTTTATCATTATGCTTCTTTTTAATTCATCGGAAACAAGAGCTGCGTTTTTTACAAGATTTCTTATTGCTTCAGTCTGTGATGCAGGTTCCGCAAGCATTCCAGCCTTTTCGTATCTCATCATCTGATATTCGAGAAAATTTCCTGAGTTATTAACTTTTTCCTCAAATTGATCTTTACCGTATTTATTAACAAACGAGTCCGGATCTTCTCCATCCGGGAGATCGAGAATTCTTACATCAAAATCATATTTTAACAGAATTTCGATGCTGCGCAACGCTGCTTTTTGTCCTGCTTCATCTGCATCGAAATTAACAACAACATTCTTTGTGAACCGCGATAGAAGCTGAACCTGTTCTTCAGTAAGCGCTGTACCCGAAGAAGCTACAACATTTTTTATTCCTGCTTGAAAAAGCGAAATAATGTCCATATAACCTTCAACCAGAATTGCTTTGTCTAATTTCCGTATTTCGTCTTTCGAATGGAAAAGTCCGTATAAAACTTTACGCTTCGAATAAACTGCCGATTCGGGAGAATTAAGATATTTGGCTACATTATCGTTCTTCTCAAGAATTCTTCCGCCAAATCCTATAACTCGCCCGTTTGCCGAAAATATCGGGAAAATTATTCGTCCGCGGTATTTGTCGTAATATCCGCCTCCGTCTTTACTGTCAATCAATCCAAGTTCTTTAGCCTTTAAAATATCAGCTTTTTCTTTGCCCAGAAAATTTAATAAATTATCCCAGCCGGGAAAAGCATATCCCAATCCGAAACTTCTTTGGGTTGCAATTTTAACTTTACGCGAATTAAAATACTGCCGTGCAGTTTCCCCTTCTTTGGATGTGAGAAGATTTGAACTGAAATATTTTGCCGCCAGTTCGTTTATCTCGTAATAAATTTCATTTGTGTTAAGTTTTTTGTTAAAACTGCTTTCTTCCTCAATGTTTATTCCCGCAAAAGAAGCTGTTTCTTTCAGCGCTTCCACAAATGAAATGTTTTTAATTTCCATAAGAAATTTGAAAACATTTCCACCGGCGTGGCAACCGAAACAATGGTAAATCCGCTTTTCTTCGTTTACAGTAAAAGATGGTGTTTTTTCGTTGTGGAAAGGACATCTGCCAACATAGTTTTTCCCGCGCTTTTTTAAATCGACATATTGCGAAATAATATCCACAATATTAACCGATTCGCGTATTTGTTCAACCTGCTGTTCCGAAACACTCATTAACGTATAACCTGTAAGTTTATACTGTAACTTAAAAATTTGATTTCAAAATAAGCAATATTTAATTTTAATCCATAACAAAATAACGAGCAATTTCTTATAAAAAGCTTTAATTTTAGGAAACTTGTTTTTTTAACAATATTACAACTATATGAATTATAATAATTTTAAATACTGTCCTAGTTTAACTGACTATAAAAGATTTATTACCCGTGAAGTAAATGTGGGTGGTGTTCCGTTAGGCGGAAATAATCCCATCAGAATTCAATCGATGACTACAACCGACACGATGGATACAATCGCTACTGTAGAACAAACAATCAGGATGGTTGAATCGGGCTGCGAATATGTAAGAATAACTGCACCAAGCATAAAAGAAGCTGAAAATCTTAAAAATATAAAAGATGAATTAAGAAAAAGAGGTTATAACGTACCGCTTATAGCAGATATTCATTTTACCCCTAACGCAGCAGAAACAGCAGCGAGACTAATTGAAAAAGTTAGGGTGAATCCCGGAAATTATGTTGATAAAAAGAAGTTTCAGCAGATTGAATATACTGACAAAGAATATAATGAGGAAATTGAACGTATCCGTGAAAGATTTTCGCCGCTTGTAAAAATATGTAAAGAATACGGAACTGCTTTGCGTATAGGCACAAACCATGGATCTTTATCCGACAGAATTATGAGCCGATACGGCGATACCCCCGAAGGAATGGTAGAATCGGCTTTAGAATTTGCAAGAATCTGCCTCAATTTAAATTATCACAATCTTGTGTTTTCTATTAAGTCAAGCAATACAAGAGTAATGGTTCAGGCATACAGACTTTTAATAAACCGGATGACTGCCGAGAATATGAATTATCCTATTCATCTGGGCGTAACCGAAGCAGGCGGCGGTGATGACGGGAGAATAAAATCAGCTTTAGGTATAGGGGCATTGCTGGAAGATGGAATCGGCGATACAATAAGAGTGTCGCTAACCGAACCGCCCGAATTTGAGGCTCCAGTTGCAATTAAACTTGCGCAAAGATATAAAAATCGTTCTGAGCATCAGAAAATCCAACAAATTGAAACTGCTGTTAAAAATCCTTTTGTTTACGAAAAGCCTGTTTCGCACGAAATTGCAAATATCGGCGGGAATACCGTATATAAAGTGTTTGCCGATTTTTCTCAAAACGGAATAATCGATAAAAATGAAATAGAACAAATAGGTTATAAATATTCTGAAGATAGTAATAAGTGGAATTTAACAGATCAGGCAGCCGATTTCATTTATCTTGGAAAACATGCAATTCCATTCGATCCGCCTGCATCATTAAAAATAATTTATGATAATGATACTTGGAAAAAATCTGATACAAACCTGAAAAGTTTTCCAATGTTCAATTTTTCTGAGTTTAAAAATGCTCAGATAAAATCTCCTTTCCTTAATTTTGTGAGAATTTCGATAAAAGATTTATTGCGTGATGATTTCAAAAAAAGTGTAACTGATGATACAATTGTATTTATACTTGAAACAGATAATTTGCACGGCATGGCAGAACAGCGCCAGGTATTTTTAAATTTTTTAAAGAACGATATAAAAATACCTGTAATTATAAAAAGAACGTACAATAATCTTTCTCCCGAAGATTTTCAGTTGTTCTCTTCCACCGATTTCGGAACATTGCTTACCGATGGTTTTGGCGATGGGGTTTGGGCTGAAACTAATCTGCAGAATCACGGATTAGTTAATAGAACTCTTTTCGGAATACTTCAGGCTGCCCGCGTTCGGATTTCGAAAACTGAATACATTGCCTGCCCTTCCTGCGGAAGAACTTTGTTCGATCTTGTTGAAGTTACTGCGAAAATTCGAAAAGTTACCGAACATTTAAAGGGCATAAAAATTGGTATTATGGGTTGTATTGTAAACGGTCCCGGGGAAATGGCAGATGCTGATTACGGTTATGTTGGCAGCGGAATTGACAAAATTACGCTTTATCGCGGAAAAGAAGTAGTAAAACGAAATGTACAGTCTGTTATGGCAGTAGACGAATTAATAAATTTAATAAAAGAAGATAATTTATGGGTAGATCCCGTTTAATGTTTTGATAATTTATCTGATTTTATAAATAATTTAGGGAATTTAAGAATTTTAATTAAAGCTATTGTAATTATCCCAGATAAATTTTATATTTGTTCCTTACAATATGAAATACGAAAAGAAAAAATTTATACTGAAAATAAACGTAACAGGGATTACGAAAGATTTATTAAAATGCACTTCCAAAAAAGGGGTGCATTTTTTTTGTTATGAGAATAGGAGAACTAATTAAATATCTTGAGTGCTGGGCGCCGCCGGGAGTATCGTGGGAAAAAGACAATTCCGGGCTGCAAACAGGAAATACAGAGGAAACCTTAAAAAGTATTTTCCTCTGCCTTGAGCTCACACCCGAAGCCTTGTCAGAAGCAATTCGGAAAAATTGCAATCTTATAATAACACATCACCCGCTTATTTTCAGACCAATAAAAAATCTTAATTTTCAAACCGACAAAATTTCCCAGCTTATTAAACAGCTTATAAAACACGACATTACTCTTTATTCCAGCCATACAAGTCTCGATTTTTCTAAAAACGGTGTCAGTTACGAACTTGCAAAAACTTTGGGGCTAAATCAAATAAGATTCTTAGAAAATATTGACGGAAAACTTTTAAAGATAATTGTTTTTGTTCCCGAAGAAAATCTCGAGTCTGTTTCGGAAGCTATGTTTTCTGCCCGTGCTGGAATTATAGGAGAATATTCTAAATGCAGCTTTAATACAAAAGGAACCGGTACTTTTTTAGGTTCATCCGGTAGCAATCCTCATAAAGGCATCAAACAGAATTTTGAAAAAACGGGGGAAATAAAACTGGAAGTCCTTGTTCATCATTGGGATTTAAATAATGTGTTAAAAAGTATGATTAAAGCGCATCCTTATGAAGAACCTGCCTACGATGTAATTTCTTTGAAAAATAAAACTTCAAATTACGGAATGGGAGCAATAGGTTTGTTACCTGAACCTTTATCGGTAAATGAATTTTTTAAGCTGGTATCCGAAAAAATTTCCGTTAAAAACCTTAAATTCACTCCGGGAAATAAAACTGAAATAAAGTATGTTGCGGTTTGCGGCGGCAGCGGTTCCGATCTGCTCAATTCGGCAATAAAATTTAAAGCCGATGCTTTTATTACTGCCGATGTTAAATATCATACTTTCCATGATGCTTTTGAAAAAATATTACTTATAGATGCCGGTCATTATGAAACAGAAATTTTTTCTTTGAATGCTTTGCAAAGATATTTTGAAGAATATCTGATTAAGACTGATTCAAAAATCAGAGTTCATAAGTATTCAGGATGCACAAATCCAGTGAAATTTTATAATAATTAAGGAGATAAATAAATTGATTACGCGATTAAGTGTTTTGTACGAGTTACAGCTGTTAGACAGTCAGCTTGATGAACTTGAAGAATTACGGGGCGACCTTCCCCTGGCAGTTGAAGGTTTAAAAAACCAGATAAAAGGTATTTCCGATCAGCTTGAGTCGAAAAAAGAAATCAAAAATGAATCGATGGAAAAGATTAAAGCCAATGAAGAGGAAATTGAACGGCTTAATCAGAATCTAACAAAATTCAAAGCCCAGCTTTACCAGGTAAGAAACAATAAAGAATATGACGCCCTTACTAAAGAGATTGATCACAGTGAAGCAGATATTGAGAAATTAAATGCCGATAACAAAGCTTTAGATGAACTTATCCAGAGAACCGACAACGAAATAAATGAAGTTGCCCCGCAGGTTGAAAAGCTTACACTGGATATGGAAATTAAGCAAGAAGATCTTGAAAAGATTATTAAAACCAACGAGCAGGAAGAAGAAAAAATAAAAGCCAAACGCGATAAAATTGCCGAGAGTGTAAAAAAACCTGACTATAACAATTATATGCGTATCCGGAAAGCTAAAAACGGACAGGCAATTGCAGCTGTTATCAGATCGGCTTGTTCTGGTTGCCATAACGTAGTACCTGCCCAGCGCCAGATTGAAATTAAACAAAATAAAAGACTTTTTACTTGCGAATCGTGCGGTCGGATTCTTATTTCTGCTGAACTTGCTGAACAGGTTGAATCGAAAAAATAATTTTTATCCGCCTTTTGGAGCCATTCCGAAAGGCGGTTTTTATTTAAATGCCTCTGCCAAAGCTTCTTCTATCGATTTTACTGCTGTTAATTTTATCTTGGAGTTAAGTTTCATATTTTTCACTGAAGAAGCCGGAACAATAATCTCGGAAAGTCCTAATTTTTCTGCTTCCTGAATACGCTTTTCGATGTTGGAAATGCTTCTTATTTCGCCGCCTAAACCAACTTCCCCAACTGCAACAATATCTTTTTTTACTTCGGCATCTTTTAAACTTGAAGCAATGCTAATACATACAGCAATATCAACTGCCGGTTCGTCAATCCGGATTCCTCCAGCCATATTTAGATATACATTTGCAGCAGATAATCTTAAACCTGCGCGTTTTTCCAAAACCGCGAGAAGAATAGATAATCTTCGGTAATCAAATCCGGTAGCCACTCTCTGAGGATTTCCGAAATTTGAAGGAGTTACCAGTGCCTGCACTTCGAATAAAACGGGACGGCTTCCTTCCATACTTGCAGTTATAACCGAACCTGTTGATGTTCTGCTTTGAGAATTAAGGAAAACCTCGCTCGGGTTTTTTACTTCTGTTAATCCTGTATCGTGCATTTCAAAAATGCCGATTTCGTTTGTGCTTCCAAACCTGTTTTTTTGCGCGCGCAAAATTCGGAATGAATGATTTTTTTCGCCTTCGAACTGAAGAACTGTATCAACTATATGCTCAAGAACTTTCGGTCCGGCAATAATTCCATCTTTTGTAACATGCCCTACAATTATCACCGAGTAATTTTCAGCTTTCGCGTGGTTCATTAATTCCGCCGTGCACTCCCTTATTTGTGTAACTGTGCCGGGAGCATTATCCAGCTTCGGATCGAACATTGTTTGAATTGAATCGATAATTAAGATATCGGTTTTGTTTTGCTTTGCCGCTGTAATAATAGTATTGATGTCTGTTTCTGCTAAGGCAGATATTTTTCCAGCATCCACTTTCAGACGGTTAGCTCTTTGAGCTATTTGTTTTATTGATTCTTCCCCTGTAACATAAAGCACATTTCCGCTTATTTTTGCCGCTGCCTGCATAACAAGAGTCGATTTTCCAATTCCCGGATCGCCTCCAAGTAGAATTACAGAGCCGGGAAGAATTCCTCCGCCAAGAACCCTGTCAAATTCAGGTATATTTGTTGAAAATCTTTTTTCGGTTTCGCTGCCAATAGTGTTTAATTTTACTATGCTGAATTCTTTTTTTGCAATTACCTTACCGGAGTTTGATCTTTCTTCAATTTCTTCCGAAAAGGTGTTCCATTCGCCGCAGGAAGGACACTTGCCCAGCCATTTAGGAGATTCGAATCCGCAGCTTGAACATATAAATTTGGTTCTTGTTTTAGCCATTAAAGTTCTGTTCTTTTAATAAAATCCTGAATTATTTTATCGCTGCTGTTTACGAGATCATCGGGTGTTCCGGTAAAATATATTATGCCTTCATTTACCATTGCAACTTTGTCGGCAACGTTTTTCACACTGAACATATCGTGAGTTATTAATATTGAAGTCACATCAAGTTTATCATTAAGCTCTTTAATCAGGTCATCAATCGAGTCGGACATTATCGGGTCGAGACCGGTTGTAGGTTCATCATATAAAATATATTCCGGTTCTGTTGCTAAAGCACGGGCAAGTCCTACTCGCTTTTTCATTCCTCCGGACAATTCCGAAGGTTTAAGGTTCTCAATATCTTTTAATCCGACAAGAGATAATTTTTCGGCAATAATATTTTTAAGTTTTTTTTCGGGATAATTATAATCATTTTCTACAAGAGGCAGTGCAATATTTTCGCCGACTGTCATAGAATCGAACAAGGCGGCTCCTTGAAACAGAAAACCGAATTTTCGCCTTATTCTGTAAAGATCTGTTGTGTTCAATTCCTGTATCAGTTCTCCTTCAACCCGCACAGTGCCTTTATCCGGAGAAAGGAGTCCTATAATGTGCTTAAGCATAACGCTCTTACCGCATCCGCTTCGCCCTATTATTGCAAGGCATTCGCCCTTGTTAATTGTTAAATCAACTCCGTTAAGAACTTGTTTGCTGCCAAAACTTTTATGCAAGCCGGATATTTCAATCATTTTAAACCTTTTGGCGGACTTTTTTTAATTTCAAATATAAGAAAATATTCTGAGGATAAATTAACCGGATTTGCTAAGGAAAGGGATTCTAGCGAATCCCTTTCTATAAAAATTACATTTTTATAAATTCAACTCGGCGGTTATTTGCTTTTCCTGCACTGGTCTTATTATCCGAAACAGGCTCTGCTTCTCCTTTTCCGTCAGTCTGAAGAGACTTTCCGTCAATTCCAAATTCCTTTACGAGAGCATTTTTTACTGATGCAGCTCTTCGTTTTGAAAGATCGAGATTCGAAGCGTCCGAACCGTCGCTGTCTGTATGCCCTACAATTTTAATTTTAATTCCCGGATTTGCTTTTATAGCTTCTGCTATTTCTTTAATTGTGCCGTAGGATTCAGGTTTAATTTTATCTGAATTTACGTCGAATAGAATTCCGCGGGTAACGTATTTCCCTTCTTTGAATAATTTATTACGTAAATCCGCTTTCCCGGCTGCAACACGAATATTCGAAATTAAAAGCTGGTAAGCATCGGGATCGTCGCCAAAACTCCAGGTGCTGAATCTTATTAAATCCATTCCTCCGGGCGGAACACATTTAATCACATCCAACACTTTTCTTTCATTAAAATAAAATTTGAGTCTTTGTTTTTGAACATATATTGAAATGTGGCATATTTTACCGTCCTGACCCATTGTCACTTTATCACTAACATCGCCTCTAAATCCGAACATTTCATCGCCTGAATAACTTTCCGATATAAATCGTGAAGCATCTGTAATTACTAATCCAAGGTTTAAAAGAGCTGACCTTTCTCCCACGGAATGCATATAAGGATGTTCAAAGTGATCATTTGAACCATTATCTTTTAAAATTGAAAATAAAAGATCTCCAATCCAATCCTGATCTTGATTGGCTTTATAAATAAGATCGAATTCGATTGTATAATTTTCAGGGAATTTGATATGACCATCGGGCGTATAACAAGCTCCGTTAATTAATCTAAGCCATTTGCCAGGATATTTACTTAAAGTAACAACTTCGCCGGAACCGTTTGTAAGCCAGCTTACTGGAAAGTTACCAACCTCTTCACTTTCAAAATTTTCATAAAATAAGACTTCATCCCCGGGAACAAAATCGAATTTAGAATAGCTTTTTAGTTCGCCTTCGGTAAAACCGGCACCTTCTTCTTTCTGTTCAATTTTATCCTGCAAGCCTTTTGCAGTATTTTTCTTATTCTTTAATTCCGGTTTCTTTGCGGCAGGCTTTTCTTCTTCCTCCTGCTGTTCGGCAGAGTCTTCCTGTTCTGCATCTTCATCACTTCCTTCAGCAGATTCTTCAACAGCATCCAGCCCTTTATCAATTGCTTCATCTGTTTTTTCTTCTGCCCGTTGTTCAACTTTTTCTTTAACCTTTTCCAGCAGATCAAACTGCCCGTAAACTTGCGAGACATTTACAATAAAAAACAGCAATACCAAAAGCATAATGCATTTGCATTTCATATTTACCTCAAGATAATTAATGAATTTGTATTAACCCAGAAAAAGCAATAAAGAAAACTTTGAAAAAATAGGATAAAGATATAAGTTTTGAAAAACAATTTCTAATGCTTAGCAATAAGAGAAAAAACACTATGGAATACAAAATAAGCTTTACAAATA
>JAAYAN010000130.1 GCA_012719345.1 Ignavibacteria bacterium
GGTGTTGTGGTAGACTCAATTATACCAAAAAGAGGGGGGGCATTGTTTTTTTATATCAAAAAACTTTGAATTTCTTGCAAATAGCATACTTCAATATAAACTAAGTGTAATTAAATTTACACTAACGGTTAGAGCAGGAAGGTAAAAATGTATTGATTTTTAAAGATGATAAAAAAGTTGGTGAGGCAAGACAGGTAAACTTTCATGAAAACGCACATGTCAAACGTAGAGGCAGTAAGAATTTCAATTCTTTAGAAAAAAAGATAATCTTAGCTGGCAATGAATCTAAAAGCTCGTTCCAGACTATATCATTTGCTAATATGGAGGATAATGTGAAAGATGTTTAAGAGTTATTATGGATTAAAATTTAACCCTTTTGATAAAGCAATTGATATTACAAGTATATATGAAAGTCATGATATTAAAGAATTAGGAGCAAGATTTAAGTACCTGCAAAGCACTAGAGGAATATTTTTATTAACAGGCGAACCTGGTACAGGAAAATCAACAGCCTTAAGAAGATTTGCAACTTCATTGAATCCCAGCCTCTATAAAGTATGCTATTTTCCATTATCAACGGTTACAGTTATGGATTTTTACAGAGGTCTTTTGTTTGAACTTGGGGAAATACCTTCATGTAAAAAAGTTACTATGTTTAAGCAGATTCAAGAATCAATCCTGTCTTTATACCATGAACAGAAGATTACACCTGTTATTATATTAGATGAAGTGCAAATGCTGTCAAATAGTATACTTGAGGAATTAAGGCTAGTATTTAACTTTAAAATGGATTCAGAGAATCCTTATATATTGATTCTTTCAGGCCAGTCTACATTAAGGAACAAGCTGCAACTATCTATTAATACCCCTCTTAGGCAAAGAATATCAATTAAACATTCTATGCAGGGATTAAAAAAAGAAGAGCTAAATGAATACATTTCGTCATTACTTAAAGCTGCCGGAAACACCAATGATATATTCACTCCTCAGGCAATTGAAGTTATATATTCACTATCAAAAGGCGTGCCAAGGATCATTAACAATATTGCCACTGCAAGTTTAATGTATGGCTGTGCAACTAAAAAAGACTATATTGACGAAGAGGCTGTATATCAAGGGCAAAAGGACTTTGAACTTTGATGGAGGAACAAAAATGGTACAAAAAAGTGTCAAAAAAGTACGAAAACAGTACAATCAGAAACCCTACAACAATAAAATTGCTGACCGAGCAGATAAAGCTCGCCAGCGATGCCTATATATCAAAACAAATCAATGAAAAAACATTTCGCGAAATCATACATCATTTTGCCAAATACCATGGAAGAAAACTATTTTCTATTGATGGAAGCCTGAATCCCACAATCATAAATCGAATTGGCAAAAAACGATTAGAACTCTTAAATATTATGCTTGATGGGTTTCAGACTTCTCTTTTTTAGCAGTTTTATTACTTCTTATTTTTTTATCATAATTGAAAAAATATTGCAATACATAATATTCCATATATCGATTACAACCCTACTGTAATTTGACAAACTACTTTTTGAGGCCTGAATTAAAGTGAGAAACTAAGTGTAAATCACCTGAAACTATTTGAGATTTTTCCCTAGATTAATTTGAGAATTCACA
>JAAYAN010000131.1 GCA_012719345.1 Ignavibacteria bacterium
ATCCTGAATCTAAGTCTCTTTCCCGGTTTTCCTTAGGGGGTCTACTTGTCAAGAACTTAAGTTTTACCCAAATACCGCTTGTTTTCAAAGCATTTTTAGAAAATTATATTTTAGTCGGTTGATAGTGAAAAAAAAGCTTAATTAAAAATTGAACAAGATAATACATGCAAAAAGTGGAAAAAATATTATAAAAACAAGCGAAGAAGGTTTTATTTATAGTATTTATTAAATAAAAAACTTTGAAAAGAACCCCGAATAATTTTTATTTGTTTCTGAAAATTCAGTAATTAAATAAGAATCGTTTTAAGGAAGCAGGCATCAAATTATATGAACGAAAATGAATTAATAGAAAAAGCTAAAAACGGGGACAGAAAGGCGTTGACTGAACTTGTAAAAAAATATGAAAAAACGGTTTACAATTTTGCGTTTAAGTTTTGCCGGAATAAAGAGAAAGCCGAAAATACAATGCAGGAGACTTTTGTGAGTATGATAAAGTCGATAGGCACGTTCGGCGGGAAATCCAAACTTTCCACATGGCTTTATACTGTTGTTTCAAATCATTGTCTTATGCAGGCGCGGGGCGATAAAACCCATCTTCATTCTTCAATCCACGATGAGGATAATTTTCCCGAAAACAAAGAAATTGCACATTGGGATATAAGTCCCGATAAAGCCGCTGAGAACAGCGAACTGAAAAAAGTGCTTGATGAAGCAATTTTAAAGCTCGAAGAAGATTACAGGATTGTTTTTCTGCTTCGCGATGTTGAAGGATTTTCGACAGAAGAAACAGGGAAAATGATGGGACTTTCTGTGCCCGCTGTAAAATCGAGGCTTCACAGAGCGCGGGCATTTTTAAGAAACGAAATAAATAAGAAGTTTGAAAAATGAAAATAGAAAAAATGAAATGTAAGGATGTAATTTCGCATATTTGCGAAAACTTAGGAGAGGAAGAAAATTCCGAAAAATGTATTGAATTAAAAAAGCATCTCGAAGAATGCCCATGCTGCCAAAATTATTATAAAACGGTGGGGCAGACAATTGAGCTTTATAAATGCTGCGGCGACGAGCTTTCGGAAGATGCACACAAAAGATTAATGGAAAAACTTGGTTTAACAGAATAAAGGCTGAAAAATGGAAAATATATTTTATTACGATACAAACGTTAAATGGGAAGAAGGCAGAAAAGGAACGCTTTCGGAACCGACAATGCCTTCAATTACAGTAGCAACCCCGCCCGAATTTCCCAAAGGAATACCGAATATCTGGTCGCCGGAACATTTGTTTGTTGCATCAGTAAATGTTTGTCTTATGACCACATTTTTGGCAATTGCCGAAAACAGCAAGCTCGAATTAATTTCATTCAGCTGTGCAGGAAAAGGGAAACTAGAAAAGGCAGATAATAAATTTATGATTACCGAAATTGAGCTTAAACCTGAAATTTATGTTAAAGAAGAAAAAGATATTGAACGCGCCGAAAGAATTATTGTTAAGGCCGAAGAAAATTGTCTTATTTCAAATTCGGTAAAAACAAAAATTATTTTAACACCGGATATTAAGAAAGGCTAAAAATCTATTAAATCCAAATCCGACATTAGAAAATAAAATAATGGCGGATCCGTCAAAAGCCGGATAAATCGACTAACAAAACCTATACATTCCTGAGAAACATCCCGATAAATAGAAATAAATCGGGATTACCCAAAATAGACAACAATAAAAGCACAACCATAATATTGTTTGTTTTAGTGACTATTTTGGGATAAGTATTGGGGATGAATTTATTTCGGTTTATAATTGCCACAAGATTTATCTCTTGGGTTTTTGTAAAACACAAATCCGGCTTTAGCCGAATAATCTTTCTTTATTGCGGTAAATCCTATATTGTTTCGATAGTTTCTCTATTCCACAGCTTGAAAGCCGTGGCAATGAATAGTTAAAATATAAAAGCCGCGGCAATTATTTAATTGCCATTTCCTTTTCGTAGTAATTGCAGGTGCCGGTTATAATAATTTCCCGGATAAGTTTTTCTGTAACCGGACCTACACCTTTAATTTGTCTTAAATCAGCAATTTCTGAAACAGGGTGTTTCAACTGCGATATTGAGTAAGATGCAAAACCGTACAGGGAAGATTGTCCTTTTAATTTAAGCAGATAATCTAATTGATCGAGAATTACGGAAATCCGGTCGTTTTCGTTAAGGATATCTGAAAACAAACTCAGCGGAATGCGCAAAGGAATTTTGTGAATTTTGTTAAGTGAAAGAAGAGTTTTATTAAGAGAATTGTAATAACCGGAAGTTGCGCTGCCGTAAATATTTTCTTTATAAACGTTATTGTATGAGGGAATTAACGAGGAATTGTAGTTGGAAAGTATTTTAAAAAAATGCTCTTTTTGCTTTCCAGATTTCAAGGTCATTCCGCTGGAAACAATATATTGTGCTCCTGCAGATTTGATATCCGAAAGAGTTTTATCCATTATTTTCGGCGTATCGGTTACAAAAGGAATAACTGGCATATAAAAAATTCCTCCGTTAATTCCGTTTCTGCGGAAATAAGAAAGAGTTTCCAGTCTTTCGGAAGGAAGAGAGGCGCCCGGTTCAAAAACCTTGCTTATATTATCATCCGTGGACGAAATACTGAAACTTACAAGCGCTTTGGTTTTTTTATTTATTTTTTGGATAAGATCAAAATCGCGTTTTATTAAAACTGATTTTGTAAGAATATGAACCGGATAACCGTATTCAGCCAAAATTTTCAAAGCTTGCCGGGTGATTTCATATTTTTTTTCGACCGGTTGGTAACTGTCGTTTACTCCGCCGCCGAGTAAAACAAATCCTTTGCCGAGCGGAGCAGATTTCCGTGAAGGATCAAGTTCTTTTTTTAGCAATTCAGGAGCATTAATCTTAACTTCAATATCCCTCTCAAAAACCCCGTTGACATTATATTTTTCGTGTCTGCCGTCGCAATACGCGCAGTTATGGGTGCAGCCGCGGTAAAGATTCATTCCGCAAAATGAAATAAACCAGGAATCCACCCTTTTTTGTTTCCGAAGAATGGATTTTGCAGAAATTTCGGCAACAGGCATAAATCAAGATTTTTTACAATATACAACAGCAAAAATCAGATATTTATAAAGAACTTCGATATCCGAAAAACCGGTTTCTTTCAGCCATATTAAATAACTGCTTAAATTTGCAAGTCTGTCCAGTTTCATCCTTTCGTAAGCAGCATCCTTTTCAGTCTTTTTAAGATCGGTTTCTTCAATTTTCTGATACCAGATTGCCCTGTATTTTTTTTCAACATTTTCACTTTCGGCAACAAACTGATCGGCATTTATGAAAATGCCGCCCGGATTAAGGGAATCGTAAATTTTCTGCATCAGCTTTCTTTTTTCTTCATCTTCTAAGTGGTGGATTGAAAGAGAAGATACGATAAGATCGTAATTCAAAGAAAAATTCTTTTTTGAATAATCGGCTAAAGCAACTTTTACATTTCCGTTACCGGCAAAACGTTTCTTTGCAACTTCAAGCATTTCTTCCGAAATGTCCATAAGCTCGAATTCCGCTTCGGGAAATTTAGGCAACAGAAATTCAGTCAGCAATCCTGTTCCTGCACCGATATCAAGTATTTTAGGGTGATCTCCTGTAATTTCGGCAAAATTTACAACGGTTCCATAAAAATCATCAAAACAAGGAATCAATTTGCGCCGCTGACTGTCGTATTTTTTTGATATATCGTTAAAAGATTTTTTTAAGTCGTTCATTTTATATCTCCTTTTGGCAGACAACTACATCAAGTATTCTCCCGAATTTTTCGCCTACGTTTTTAAAAAGCGCGCACCCGGTGTAACCGGCTTTTTCGAATGCGCGTATACTCGCATCGTTATCTCCGGCAATTACAGCAAGAAGCACTTTAATTCCGCTTTCTTTCACAGCTTTTTCCAGATATTGAAGTGCGGTTTGTCCTATTCCTTTTCCTGTGAAACCGTTTTTAAGATAAATAGTTACTTCGGCGGTGCGGTTGTAAGCCTGCCGTTTTTTATAATACGTGGCATAACAATACCCGCATACAATGCCTTCGTAAAAAATTAAAAACGATTTATACTTAGGATGGCTGAAATAGATAAATTCTTTCAGTTCATCAAAAGTAATAGGCTCGGTATGAAAAGTAGCCGTAGAATTTAAAACATAATAATCGTATATATTTTTTACTTCCGGCAGATCAGTTTCCCGTAACTCTTTAAATGTTATTTTTTTATTCATATCAAGCCTGTTTGTAAAAGATAAAATATACTGCTAAAACCAATAATAAACATCCCACAAAATGATTCCAGCGGAAAGCTTCGTTTTTAAAGGCAAGCACAGAAAAAATTACAAATACCGAAAGAGTAATTACTTCCTGAATTACCTTAAGCTCGAGAAGAGAAAAAGGTCCTCCGTTTTCGCGGAAACCTATTCTGTTTGCCGGAACCTGGAAACAATATTCAAAAAATGCGATTCCCCAGCTTATAAGAATAATTGAAAAAAGTCCGAGACTGCGGAACCAGGAAAATTCGTTCATCTTGAGATGACCGTACCATGCAAGCGTCATAAATCCGTTTGAAATTACCAGAAGAACAATTGTGTAAAGCTGTTTCATAAAAATCCTGTTGAAAAAGATTAAGAGTATGAGTATAGATTAAGATTAAAAGCTGAATAAGAACAAATGGGGGGAGAACAATAAACTCCCACTGATTTTTTATTCCATTGCCGGCATCCCGAAATTTGACCATTCTTCTTTTGCCGGACCGTAAATTCCAGGCACTTTCATATCGAGTGCGCGCATTAACGCAATCATTTCACCGCGGTGGTGAATTTCGTGAACAATTATAGCATACAAAGTCTGTCCGTTTTTCCACATTTCGCCGTAAAGATTAGTTCCCTTTTGAAGATCATCATCTGTCCATTTGCTTTTAACTGATTCTGCAATCATCTTACCGTATTTTTTGTATTCGGAAATAAGCTCTTTAATTGTTGCCGGGATCGGTTTGTTGTCAAGGTAATCTTCGTCAACTAAGCCGACTTTATGAGGCATTTCAGTTACCGATTGAGTGATATGCCAAGCCATTCTTTCCAATGTTCTCAGATTATCGTTTAACTTTACGGCTTTTTTCGATTCGTCAATCATTTCAAAAACTTTTATTGTTGCCATATGCTCGTTTTTTAAAGCCATTAAAAAATCTTCTTTTTTACTGAACATAAATTCTCCGTTATATATATATAAATCATTTTTTGTGTCATACCGCCGTTAATAATAAAATATTATCCATTTTAACTAAATAAAATAAAGTGAATAAATGTAAATCAAGCTAAAAATAACTAAAAAGGAAAAACCGAACCAGCTTAATATTCTCATCCAACCGGAAGGCCTGAATTTTTCTTCTATGTTACCGGAAGTAACTGTTTTATAATTTATAAAAGCAAAAACAGGCGCTGCAAGAAACGAAAGAACCGTTGCAAAATCAATAAGCTGGCGCATTGTTTTGGTAAAGACCCCGATTATCAGCAATGCTGCCAGAACATTCAGTAAAACCCATCCCCAATATAATTTTTCTCCCAGGACTTTTGAAGAAGGGAAAATCTCTTTCATCGAAACTTCTAAAGTGCGCGGGTATGCATCTACTACCGTTAATACGGTGCTCAACATCGTCATAAAAGCAGTAATAGAAATTAACCAGAAACTCCAGCTGCCGAGGGTTTTTGTATATAACGATACAAGCTGTCCCGAAAAAGTTACTCCGTCCGAAGAAAATTTTTCGCCGCTGCCGAACATAATATAAGCACCGAGCATAACAAAAAAAACCGCTAAAATTGCAGTGCCTATGTAACCGATTTTAAAATCAATAAGCGCTTCTTTTAAATTAGGAATATATTTTGTCTGATCTCTTCTTTTGAGAGCCCATAACGACGGCCAGACCGAAGACTCAATAGGGGCAGGCATCCAGCCCATCAAAGCAATTAAAAAAGCAATTCCTCCGCCTGTCCAAAGTTCTGCTGCATCGGCGCTTTTTTCGGCAGAAGAAGCGCTGCTCATTGCCAGAATCATTGCAATTGTTGTTGAAATGGCAAGTACAGTTATCATTATTTTAACAGATTTATCGAGCAGAGGATATTTCCCGATAAAAAGCAGGGATATAGCAATTACAGATAAAATAATGCTTATCTGAAACGCGTTTAATTTTAACCCGAATAAATGACCTGTTAAACCGGCTGTAACAATTGTAACAGCCGCAACATTTACAGTTGCAGTTAAAAGATTAAAAATAAAAAATGTTACAACCGCCCATTTACCAAGTTCTTTATACCCTTCGATAAGTGTTTTGCCGGTTGCTGTTGTATATCTTATTCCGTATTCGAAAAAAGGATATTTTATGAAATTGATAATTAAAACCAGCCAGATAAGCTGAAAACCGTAATCGGCACCCGCGCGGGTGGATTGAATTAAATGCGAACCGCCGATTGCTGCTCCGGCAAAAAGAATTCCCGGACCGATAGTTTTAAGAAGTGTGCTTTTGTTCATTATTATCCTGTATTTAAATATCTGTTTTTTCGATAAACTGTGCGCGTAAAAACTGATTGTTAAGTTCTGAACTTTTAAAACTCAGCTTTCCGCGGAATTCTTCAATTGACGAATAATTGTTCTTTTTCATCCATTCAGTTATTCCGTCTAAAATAACACGGATATGCGATAATCCGTTGTTGTATATTGCAGAAACAACCTGAAAAGATTTTCCGCCGGCAAGTAAAACTTTAATTGCATCTTCGGCATCAAAAATTCCGGTTGAAGCGCATAAATCAATATCTCTTTCGCCCGACAAGATCCCAATCCATCTTAAAGTAACGCGAAAATCCTCCGGTTTGCTGAAATTAAAAACAGAACGTAATTCCATTTTGCTGATATCGATATCCGGTTCAACAAATTTATTAAACATTACAAGTCCGTTAATTCCTCTTTTTTCCAAAAGGAATGCAAGATTTGGAAATGCTGTTATATATTTGCTGATTTTAATGGCAACAGGAATATCTACGCTTTTTCTTACAGATTCTGCAATCCTTAAATAATTGTATTCTACTTCCGAAGCAGATACAGCTTCGTTATAAACCGTAGTGTAAATATTCAGCTCAATTGCATCTGCTCCGGCTTCTTCCACTTGTTTCGCATAATTTTTCCACCATTTTTCCGAAATGCAGTTTAAACTTGCAATTACAGGTATATTCAGTTTCCTCTTGGCTTCGCGGATGATTTCGCAATATTGTTCCGAGCCGTACATTTTTTCGATATTTGCATATTTGTAATCGTAAGCTTCGGGATGATCTTCGAGCGCTTCCGATAATTTTATTTGTTCCAAAGCCAAAGCTTCTTCAAAAAGACTTTTAACAACTACCGCTCCGGCTCCGGCTTTCTGACATTCGTACATTTTATCAGCATTCTTTGTCAAACCGCAGCTCCCGACAATCAAAGGATTATTTAATTCTAATCCTAAATAGTTCGTTTTTAGATCTATCATGTTTTTACCGCTTTCTTTTGTTAAAAAATGTAACATAAATTACAAAAAGACTTCGATATTTTTTACACATTCCATAAAAAAAATTGAAGCAATAAGTTAATTGTTATTAAAATTTTATATTTCTGAACGCAATTTATAAATGTTTCGTACGACAGCTAAAATGAACGATAATTTACAGAACAATAATTCAGAAGAAAAAGCAGATATCCTTTTCGGATTGGTTTCCTGTTGCAGTTTTCCGGCGGCGGTTATTTTTGAACGGAAAATAATTTATTCGAACAAAAAATTCAGGGAATTTGCTTCCCAAACAAGCGGGATAAATGATCTTACCGATCCTTTGGATTTTGTTCATAATAAAAGCATTCCTTCATTTGCCGGAGCAATTAAGGAGCTTGAAAGCGGAAAATTTCAAAACCGGATTGTTAGCTTTGTGCCTGCTCAAATCTCAGAAGAAAACGAATATTCAGCAGTTATTTCCGTATCGGAGAATATTAAAAATTATCTATTTCTTCAAATATTTCCGGGATTTTCTGAAGTAAAAGCAGATAGCAATAAAAATTTAGTAACAAGGGCAGAAAAACTTTCCGGTTCTTTTTATTGGTCGGGATACAGAAAGAACGGGAAATTTATAACAGAATATGTTTCGCCGGGTGTTGAAGATTTAACAGGTTATGCAGCAAATGATTTTTTAATCAACAATCTGCTTTGGGTTAAATTGATTGTACCGGACGACAGAAAAAAAATCACGGATTTTTTCCGCAGGATTTATAACGATTCTGTTCTGACGGAAGAAAAAATTGAATGCAGAATTTATGATTATTACAGAAACATAATATGGCTTTCCAATTCGTTTTCAGTTGAAAGAAACAATGACGGATCTGTAAAAAGTATATTCAGTCTGGCAAAAAACGTTACGTTCGAAAAACTTAAAGAGCAGGAACTTGAAAACGAAATAGCCGGACTTACCGAAAAGAACAAAAAAAAAGACAGATTTATTTCGATAATTTCGCACGATTTGCGCTCGCCTTTTTCGTCAATAATCGGTTACAGTAACTATCTGCTTGAAAACGAAAATATAAGTAATGATAAAAAACGTGAATATCTAAATTACATAAGCGAATCTGCCGGAACCACTTTAAATCTTGTAAATTCGCTGCTTGAATGGACAAGGCTTCAGACCGGAAGAATCAAATTCGAGCCTTCAAAAATCAATATTTCCGAAATTTTCAGCAAAGCCTCCGAAATGCTTAACGGAGCGGCATTCGAAAAAAACATAAGCATTGTTTCCGGATACGAAAACGAAATATTTGTGAAAGCTGATAAAGAACTTGTTCTTCAAGTAATTATAAATCTTGTTTCGAATGCAATAAAATTTACAAATCCCGGCGGAAAAATTACAATTACAGCAAAACCTCAGTCCGAAGAAAACAAATATCTTTTTGCAATTTCGGATAACGGAGTTGGAATTTTGAAGGAGAATTTAGAAAAATTATTTAAGATTGACGAAAAATTTACTTCGCGCGGAACAAAAGGTGAAAAAGGCACAGGACTTGGGCTTTCTCTTTGTAAGGATATTATAAATAAACATAACGGAAAAATCTGGGTGGAAAGCGAACCCGGCAAAGGCTCGGTTTTCTATTTTACTCTTCCCGTTGTTTCAAACCAGATTTTGCTTGTAAACGGACAAAAAACCGAAAGAATTCTTTACAGGAAATTAATTCAGAGTTTAGTATCGGGATACGAAATTATTGAGGCTTCCAATGGTTACGAAGCTTTGCAAAAAATTAAAAAACATCAGCCGGTATTGCTGCTTACCGAACATTTTTTGGAAGGTATGAGCGGATTTCAGCTTGTAAAGCACATTGCTTTGGGAAATTTTGAGGTAAAACCGGGAATTATAATCTTATCGGAAAATATTAATAAAACGCTGAAAGAAGAATACCAGAAAATGGGAATAAAGAGCGTTTTTAACAAACCTGTGGAAATTAAAGAATTCAAAGCATCTTTAAATAAGCTGCTTTTAAAATCTTAAAAACAAAAATTAAAGAGACGCTGATAATGGCAAAGTTAAAAAAGAATTTTGAATTTGAAGGGAAAGGAAATATCTGGCGCATTATACCCGACAATAACGGATATCTTTTGGTTGAAACCCGCGATACAGTAAAAAAACAGGTTTATTTCAGCTATTTAAATCTCGAAAACGGAAATTCCGTTATAAAAAATTTCCAACTCGAAGAAAAGTTCTGGACGGGAGTTGAAAAGGTTTATAACAGCATTGTAATTTTTCACAAATTTGTAAAACCGGATTTGCCCGGGCATATCGGATTATTTGCTTACGATATTAAAAATGAAAAGTTTTTATGGAAGCACGATGATCTCGCCTATTCTTTTTTCTTCGAAGAAAAAATTTATTGTTTTAAAAGAGGTTTCGAAACAAACAAAAACTTTGCTGTGGATTTCTTTACAGGAAAGATGATTTCAGAAATTCCTGATGAGACAGAATTTAAAATGCTTCACGAAAAAGCAACGGAGGCAGAAGATTTTTCTGATTATGTTTTTCCCGAAAGGTTTTTCCCTGAACAAAAAATTGAAGGAAATTCAATGCGGATTTTAAATGATATTTATCAGAAAAATAAGATTGAAGGGATTATTGAATATGCCTGTTTCAACGATGTTTTGCTTTATAATTTTCATACGCATAATAAAAATAAAAGCTACAACAATATTTTCAGGGCTGCGGATTTGAATTCGGATAAAACTGTTTTGGAAGAAATAATAAATAAAAATTGCAGCAAACTGATGCCCGATTGTTTTTTTATTAAAGGGAACCAACTTTTCTTGTTGCAAGAGACAAAAAAAATTATAGTTTACAACTACAATAAATAATTGATAATGTTATGGAAATTACAAAAGAAGAAAAGCAGTTAATGCTTAAAATTGTAAGAAATTCCATCGCCGAAATATTTGAGCCGGCAGAAGAATTAAAAATCGATAAAGAAAAATATCCCGCGCTGAAAAAAAAATGCGGTGCTTTTGTAACTTTAACAATCAATAAAATGCTCAGGGGATGCGTGGGCTATATTGTTTCGGACAGACCATTGATTGAGCTTCTGCCCATAGTTGCAAAAAAATCGGCGCAGGAAGATACCAGATTTACCCCGCTTGAAAAGAACGAATTAAATGAAATTTCCATCGAAATCTCAATCCTTTCCGAACCCTTTAAAATGAATTCCTATGACGATATTGTGGTTGGAAAGCACGGACTGATTTTAAGCGAGAGATATAACCGCGGACTTTTACTGCCGCAGGTTCCTAAAGAGCATGGAATGGATAAAGAAGGATTTCTGACCGCATTGTGCCAAAAAGCAGGTCTGCCGCCATACGAGTGGAAGAAAAAAACTTTAAATATTGAAATGTTTACAGCCGCAGTATTTTCCGAAAGGGAAGAATATGAGCACAATACGTGAACCTGCCGTAGCTGGAATGTTTTACGAAAGCGATGCAAAAACGCTGAAATCTGATATTATCAGTTTGATGAAAAATCTTCCCGAAGAAAAGTACGAGGATATTTTCGGCATTGTCGTTCCTCACGCAGGTTATATTTATTCCGGCAGAACCGCAGCATTTGCTTATAATATTATAAAGCAGAAAAAAATAAAAACGGCAGTAATTATTTCGCCAAGCCATCGCGAATATTTCCCGGGAATTTGCATTTTTAACGGTGATGCATATAAAACTCCGCTCGGACTTGTAGAAATTGATACGGCAAAAAGCGCTGTGCTTATTTCAAAAAGCAATTTGATATTTGAAGGAACTAACGGGCACAAAGCCGAACACGCCGTTGAAGTGCATCTGCCTTTTTTACAAATGATTAATGAAAAAATTAAAATTGTTCCTGCCGTTATGGGCGATCAGCGGAAAGAATTTGTGGATGCGCTTGCAGAAGCTGTTGCTGCGGTTTGGGATGAAGAAACTATTGTAATTGCCAGTTCCGATCTTTCGCATTTTTATTCTTCATCTGTAGCTGATAAACTTGATGCTGTTGCCGAAAAGAAGATTTCGGATTTCGATTACGAAGGTTTTCAGAAAGCGCTTAATGAAAATCAATGCGAAGCTTGCGGCGGAGGCGGAATAGCAGCGTTGTTGAAAGCTGCCTATATTCTCGGTTTCAAAAAATCAAAAATTCTTTCACGGACTCATTCAGGAATGGTATCGGGTAAAAACCACGAAGTTGTAGGGTATTTATCAGCGGTAATTTACGGCAGAAATGATGAGTAAAATTTCCTTTATCGGCGCAGGCAAAGTTGCGCACTCACTTTCAAAAGCTTTAGCCGGACAGGAATATAAAATAGACTGCATTGTAAGCCGTTCAATACATTCAGCAAAAGCTCTTGCAAACCAATTTGAAAACTGCAGGTTCTCAACAGAATACTCCGAAGCATTGTTTTCGGAAATAATTTTCATTTCTGTAAATGACGAACAGATTGAAAGTACAGCACAAACAGTTTATAATTTAAATATTGATTTAACCGGAAAAATTTTCATTCACCTTTCGGGCGCACAAAATTCGGATTCAATTAAAATCCTTAAAGAAAGAAATGCTTCTGTTGCTTCACTTCATATTATGCAGACTTTCCCTTCAAAAAAAGCTGTAGAAATAAAAAATATACTTACTGCTGCCGAAGCTGATGATAAAACATTTCCTCTTATTTTCAATCTTGCCAAAAGCATTGGTCTGAAACCGTTCCGGATTTCATCCGAAGGAAAAATTTATTATCACCTTGCGGGAGTGTTTGCTTCGAATATGCTCGTATCGGAATATTCGAACGCCGAAAATATGTTTGCCCAATCGTGGGAAGGCGATATTTTCCCAGCGCAGCTTCTTAAACCGATTATGGAACGCACATTAAACAATCTTGCAGAAAAAGGAACAGCAGCATCGCTTTCGGGACCGGTTGAGCGGGGTGATTTTAAAACGATTGAAAATCACATTATTGCCTTAAAAGATAATAAACTTATTAAATTGAATTACATTTCCGGCAGTTTGAATCTTTTGGAAATTTCATTTAAGAAAGGTTCTGTGGACAGAGAAAAATATAAAACAATACAAAATTATCTTAAAACCGAACTTAAAAAGTGTATCAGCGAATTCCAAACTTGATTATATTTGCACAGTAAAAAAATAAATTTGAGGTTTACCATCGCACAACAGAATAAAAAACAAAATGACGTACTTGAGAAAATAGTATCGCTTGCAAAAAGAAAGGGCTTTGTTTTTCAGTCGAGTGAAATATACGGCGGCTTGAACGGCTGCTGGGATTACGGTCCGCTTGGTGTTGAATTGTTAAAGAATATCAAGGAAGAATGGTGGAAATTTATGACTTACCGCGAAGATGTTGAAGGGCTGGATGCTTCAATATTAATGCATCCGCGTGTTTGGGAAGCCAGCGGTCACGTAGAAAATTTTACCGATCCGATGATTGACTGCAAAAATTGCAAAGCGCGTTACCGCCTCGATACCCTCGAAGAAGGAATATCCGAAAAGAAAAAAGAGCACGCATTAAAAGATTTTGAAGAAGCTCTAAAAATCGGCGATCAGTTGAAATTAGAAAAATTTGAAAGTATTAAGAATGAGATCAGCGACCTATCCGAAATATTTACAAAAGTTCTTGAGAACAAAGAAATAGCATTCGATCTTTTAGCCCATACAGGATGTCCGAATTGCGGCGTTAAAGGCAGCTTTACCGAACCGCGCCAGTTTAATCTTATGTTCCGCACTTTTATCGGTCCCGTAGAAAAAGAAGGAAATGCAGTTTATCTTCGTCCCGAAACTGCTCAGGGCATTTTTGTAAATTTCCTTAACGTACAGAATGCAAGCCGGCAGAAACTTCCTTTTGGAATTGCCCAGATAGGAAAAGCTTTCCGTAATGAAATAAACACTAAAAATTTCTTGTTCCGCACACGCGAATTTGAACAGATGGAAATGCAGTATTTTGTAAAACCCGGCGACGACAAAAAATATTACGATCAGTGGAAAGCAGCGCGTCTTGAATGGTTCAAATCCTTAGGAATGACCCCTGAAAAATTAAGATACCACGATCATCCTAAAGATAAACTTGCGCATTATGCCAAAGAAGCTACCGATATTGAATATTTGTTCCCGTTCGGCTGGGGCGAAATTGAAGGAATTCATAACAGAACAAACTTCGATTTAGGCAGGCACGAAGAATATTCGGGTAAATCGATGAAATATTTTGATGAGGAAGCTAAAGAAAAATATATTCCTTTCATTATAGAAACATCTGCCGGAGCAAGCCGCTCGTTTATGGCATTTTTAATCGACTCTTATGCAGAGGAAGAAGTAAACGGGGAACTTCGCGTTGTAATGAGATTCCATCCAAAAATTGCACCTATAAAAGCTGCAATATTTCCGCTTGTAAACAAAGACGGTATGCCGGAAATTTCACGTGAAATTGAAGCAGACCTTCGTCCCTTTATGCGCGTTTTTTATGATGATAAAGGCGCAATAGGCAGAAGATACCGCCGGCAGGATGAAGCAGGAACTCCTTTCTGCATTACTGTTGATACACAGACTCTTGAAGACCAGACTGTAACTGTGCGCGAACGCGATTCGATGGAACAGACGAGAGTAAATAAAAAAGAACTTCTTGGTTATATTCTGGAAAAAATGAGATAGGAAAAACAGTTAATAGTTGAGAATGAATAATTATTGAAAAGTCCGGCAAAAAACGCCGGACTTTTTCATTTTAAATTGCTGAATTAAATTTCATATCAATCAATTTTAAAAACTGAATCTTTCACTCCTTTGTTTATTTCACGCGAAACCAGATTGAAAGTAAAAGACTGTCCTGCAACAACCTGCTTAATTGTTTTTGGAAGTTTAATTCCTTTAACTTCATCGTAATTATCATAATAAAGCTCGGTAGTAAATGAGCCTTGCTCAGTAACCAGAGGTGTAGTCTGCTTTGTCATCAAGCCGGTTTCTTTATCGAAATATGCAGAAAAAGAATTTCCGTCCTTAAATGAAAAATCAACTTTATAACAGTCTTTGCCTTTTATCTGCTCAATTCCTGTAATTTTTGTTTTTATGCCAAGTTTGCTAAGATTAAGCCAGTTACTGTAAGTAGAGTTGAATTTAACAAGTTCAATTTCCGAAGCGCTTATTGAAGTTTTTACATCGCCGTTTAATCGGGCTCCGGTTTTGCCATCGAATATAGTTTTCTGCTTGAAAATATTTGCATCTATTTCCTGATAAATTTTATTCGGATTTTTCTGAATAATTGTCAGTTTTATGTTTAATCCGTTTGCGGTTGTCTGATAAACGGAAGTCATATCTTTTATCGAGCTGATTTTCCCTCTTCCGCCTATTCCGCGGATATATTTTTCAACTACATCGCTGCCAGTAAGTCCGGCTGGAATTTTCTTCACCGACGGGTCGTATTTTTTCCCTTCAGCATCATAATGAACAATGTTTCCGGAAGCACTCAGTTTTTTTAAATCATCTGAAATTTCATCTGCTTTACCGACTACAACAATATAAGTGTTTTCGGGATGAAGATATTTATTAGCCATTTCTTTTATAGTTTCGGGTTCAACATCCTGAAGATTTTTAAGATATTCGCGGTAATAATCTTCCGGTAAATTATATATTGCAGAATTTATTGCAAAACGGGCAATAGTTTCAGGACGTTCAAGCTGACGGGCAAACGAACCGGTAATGTAATTTTTCATACTTTGAAGTTCATTTGCGGGAACCTCTTTGGTTCTAAGTTTCTTCATTTCGTGCAGTATCTGAACAATTGCGCTGTCGGTTACTTTATTTCTTACTTCGCAGGATGAATTAAAAAAACCTGTAAGCTTATCCGGATTTAATGAGGAACGGATTCCGTAAGTATATCCTTTGTCTTCACGGAGGTTTTGCATCAGTCTTGCATTAAACGACCCGCCTAAAACTGCATTCATTAGACTTGCTGGAATTACATCTTTACTGTCCGGCTTTAAATTTACAGGATAACTTACGTTTATTACGGACTGTACTGATGCAGGGCGGTCAACAAGACAAAAAGTGTTAGCTTTTGGCAAAGAAGGAGACTTGTATCCGAAATTAGGAATTTGTTTCTTTTCCCATTTTGAAAGATATTTTTTTACTAAAACTTCTGCATCTTTTTTCGAAATATTCCCTACCACAGCAAGATAAGCAGCGCCCGGTGAAAAATAGGTTTCGTAATAATTTCTACAATCTTCAAGCTTTATTCTGCTTACGGATTCTTCAGTAACAATTTCTCCGTAAGGATGTTCGGTTCCGTAAACTGCCGATTTTCGTACGTTGTTTGCAATCGAATTCGGATTTTCTTTTGATGCTGCAAGTCCAGATTTTGTCTGCGTTATAATTTTATCAAGTTCATCCTGGCGGAACTCGGCATTTAAAATAATATCGGACATAAGTTCCATAAGTTTTTCTTTATGGTGCGAAACAGCCGAGGCAGAAACAGAATTATAGCTTGTGCTTAAGCTGGCTCCTATAAAATCAATTTCTTTATCGAGCTGTTCTTTAGTGCGCGTTTTTGTGCCTGTGCGCATCAATTCGCCCGTAACATTTATATATCCGGCTTTTTCACCTTCAAAAACAGGGTCGCGGTTTATAATAAGCGAAAAGGAAATTTTAGGAACCTTGTTATTTTCGATAACAAATACTGTAAGTCCGTTATTCAGAATAAACGAATCGTAATCTGGAATTTTAATTTCCGGCGCAGGACCGGGAGCCGGCATTTTGCTTCTGTCTAATTGTGCAAAAATCAGGTTCGAGGCTAAAACCATTATAAATATTAAATACTTCATCATCATCTTCTCCATAAATATCTTCTCAGTTTTGAGTGTTCATTTTGCTTTTTGGCAAATAAATTATCTGTACCCTTCCGTTTTCGGGAAGATATTGTTTTGCGCAATTCAGAATATCCTCGCGCGTAACCTTCATATATTTTTCGAGCTGTTTGTTAATCAGATTTGTATTGTTATGGAAAATATAATTCATTGCCAGTTCTTCGGCAATTCCTTCCATTGTTGAGTTGCTGCTAACAACCTGACTTTCAACATTGTTTCTGAGCTTAGTAAATTCGTATTCATCAATCATTTCGGATTTAACTTTTTCAATTTCCTTATTCAAAGCATATTTAATATCGTTTACCGATACACCGTAATTAGCTAACGCATAAATTACGAAAAGCCCTGGGTCTTCCAGCGAATAAAGAAAAGACGAAACTTCTATTGCCAGTTTTTTTTCATCCACAAGCACTTTGCGCAATCTGCTGCTTTCTCCGTCGGTTAAAAGATCCGAAAGCATATTAAGTTTGTACATTTCATCGCTTTTCTGTTCGGGAATTCTGTAAGCATAAAGAACTAGCGGAAGCTGAATATTATCGTAAACCGTATCTCGTACAGTGTAGGCAAGTGATGGTTCGGTAATATCCGGTCTTTTAATTGTTTCTTTTCCGCGTGAAATATCCGAAAAATATTTTTGAACAAGTTCTTTTGCCTCATCAATATTAATATCTCCGGCAACAACCAAAACAGCATTTTCGGGCACATAATACTTTTTGTAAAACTCGCGGAATTCTTCGATTGTGGCTTTATCGATATACTGGACAGAACCTATAGGAGTCCATCTGTAAGGATGTTTTTTATAAGCATTTTTAAATACTGTTTCCCAAAGCGAGCCGTAAGGTTTGTTATCGTAACGCGAACTTCTTTCTTCTTTAACAACTTTGCGCTGAGTTTCAACACTGTTGCTGTCAATTTTAAGATGAAGCATCCTTTCAGATTCCATCCAAAGTCCAAGTTCAAGCTGGTTTGACGGCAGAATATCGTAATAATAGGTTACATCCTGAGTAGTATAAGCATTGTTTGCTGCTCCGGCATTTTCAAGGAGTTTATCCAGTTCGCCGATTTTTATATTTTCGGTTCCGGTAAACATTAAATGTTCGAAGAAATGTGCAAAACCTGTTCTTTTGGCATCTTCATTTTTTGAACCGACATGATATGCAACGCTAACGGCAACAATCGGTGTGGAATTATCCTGATGAAGAATTACATGCAGCCCGTTTGAAAGATCGAATTCAGTAAATTCAATTTTTCTCTCCTGTGCATTTAAAACTGTAAAAAAGGTTAATACAAAATAAATCAAAAATTTTTGTTTCATCTTAAAACCTGTTATTGATTAAAAATTATGTAAGAAAAACACTAACGTAAATTTATGAAGAAAGTTAATGATTTGATAATATAGCAAATATTTTTCTTCACTCACACAACCCGCGCAATAATACATTTCAGGTAATGCGATTCCTCGAAACCGAGCAGAACCGGATGGTCTTTTGCCTGCATACGGTTTTCAACTATTTGCAGACTTTTACCTGTATTCATCGCGGCTTCTTTTAACATTTCCATGAAAAACTCTGGAAGCATATGGAACGAGCAGCTGCAAGTTATTAAATAGCCGTCCTTTTTTAGTAGTTGCAGCGCGCGGCGGTTTATTTCCTTATACCCTTTAAATGCCTGATCCAATGAGGCGCGGTTTTTACAAAACGGTGGAGGATCTAAAATAACCGTATCAAATTCCGAATTGCCATCTTTTAAAAACCTCAAGTATTCAAAAACATTTGCTTCAACAGTTTCAATCTTTTTTTCCAAGCCGTTCAGTTTCGCATTCTTTTGCAGAATATCCAGCGCTGGTTTGGAAATATCCGCTGAAATAACTTTTGAAGCTCCGTAATGCGCCGCGTGAATTCCGAAACCGCCGGTATAAGAAAAAGCGTCCAGAACTTTTGCATTTTTCACATAAGGCTCAATTGCTGCGTGGTTTTCCCGCTGGTCAAAATAGTAACCGGTTTTTTGTCCGCCGGCTAAATCCGCGTAAAACTGCAAACCGTTTTCCTTTACAATAATTTCCGTTTGGAATTCATCGCTTAAAAATCCTTTCTGCTCGGTAAGACCTTCAAGCACTCTTACGGTCGCGTCATTCCGCTCGTAAATTCCTTTCGCGTTAAATATTTCGTTGATAATTTCAACTATTTCAGCTTTGCGAATCTCCATTCCGAATGAAAGAGTCTGGATAGAAAAATAATCCTGAAACTTATCAATTATAAGTCCCGGCAGATAATCCGCTTCCGAAAAAACTACGCGGCAAAAATCATTGTATCCCAGACTTTTCCTGTAATTCCAGGCACTTAAAATTCTTTTCTTAAAAAAGTCTTTGTTAATTTCTTCCTTTTCATGCGTTAAAATGCGCACTCTTATTTTTGAATGAGGATTGTAAAAGCCTCTTCCCAGAAATTTCTTTTTCGAATTAAGAACATCAACAATGCTGCCTGCTTCGGCGGCAACATCGTCTGAATATATTTCGTTGTTGTAAATCCACGGATGATTTGTTAAAAGTCTGTCTTCTTCGCCCTTTAAAAGAATAATTTCCGGTATCATATATTTTCCTGTTTTGATAGTGAAATATAACAAAACAAAATTATAATTTTAACGATAAAGCTGTTTGAAGTTGTGGTGAGGGAACGGAGCGAATAAATCAGAGAAAATTATCATTTATCTTAATTTATCCGGCAAACCTTTTTTCTTATCTTCAATGGTTTAGCTTTTTTATTTGGGACTGACTGAACGAGCCTGATAAATTGCTCTGTATCAATTACATCAGTCTTGTATTATTTCCCATCCTCAGCTAATAATTTCAGTTGGTTAGCATTACAAACCAACTCGATGCCTTTTGCTTTAAGTTTGTTTTTACTCAACTCCAAAAAAAATAATCGGGGAAATAATTTATTTCGACATTTGAAACTGTTTATTTATGCTTTTTATACTTATTTTTTGTGCTATTGTTATTAACCGGAAATTTAAATGGGAAGATTTAAATTAACGATAGAATATGAAGGCACGAGGTTTAACGGCTGGCAGTTTCAGAAAAACCAGCCGACTGTGCAGGGAAAAATTATGGAAGCCTGCCGCGAGGTTTTTAATACCGATAATTTTGAGCTTTACGGCGCGGGACGAACCGATGCCGGGGTTCACGCACTTTTTCAGGTAGCACATCTCGATGTAAAAACTATGCTCGCTCCTCATATAATCAGGATGAAGATAAATGATCTTCTTCCGGCTGATATTTGTATCCTTAATGTAGAAAAAGTATCTTCCAATTTTCACGCCCGCCACGATGCAGTTTCCCGCAGTTATGTTTATCATATTTCCAAAAGGCGCACTGCATTCGGTAAAAAACTTGTCTGGTGGATAAAAGATGAACTGGATGCCCGCAAAATGGGACAGGCGGCTGAATTGTTTGAAGGGATGAATGATTTCCGTTCATTCGGCAATGATGATCCTGATGAAAAATCGACAAAAGTTAAAATTGATAAATGCCATATTTACGAAAGCGAAACTTCCATTCTAATTCACATTGTCGGTTCGCATTTCCTTTGGAAAATGGTTCGCCGGATGGTCGGTGTTCTTGTTGAAGTTGGAAGAGGAAGAATTACACTCGATAAAGTCAGCTTGTTTTTGAACAAGGATAGCAAAGAGCCTGCAAAATATACTGCTCCTCCTTCGGGATTATATCTTGAAAAAGTTTATTACAAAGGCGATAAAATTGAAGAAGAACCGCTTTATGTGCTGAATCTGTAAAAGAATTATGTGCTGATAAAATCAATTTGTATTCGATTCCAGCATTTCGAAATATTTTTTTATTAACTCCTGGTAATCTTTGCTGTAGCCTTCTTTTGCCGCTTTCATTAATTCATCACGCAGTCTGTTTTTAATGGTTTCGTTGTCTAAATCAAGCTCATCCGGGGACTGAATATTAAACTCTCTCCCGGTTTTTGCTTCGCGTTTTTTTTCGAAATCTCTTTCGTTTACCGACCTCTGTGCGTCAAGCAATTTTGAAAGGATTTTATCCTGTGTTCTGATAAGATTATCATCAACCTTCTGTGTATTCATCCCGTTTACAACTTCCTGCATTTCTTCAATTATTTTCTCGAGGTTCGATGCAAGCTTTTTGCTTCTGCCTGCTTCTTTTGCTTCTTTGTTAAGCTGTTCAAGCGATTTTTGGATTGCCGCCTGCTGCTGCGCAAGTCTTTTTAACTCCTGCATCTGCTTGCCCGAAAGACTTCCCTGATTCATCATCTTAGTAAGTTCGTTAAGCTGCATCTGCTGCTGGCTCATCTGCTTAAGCTGCTGCATCATCGGCATCATTCCGCTGCTCCCGCCTTTGCCGCTCATCATCTGGCTCATCATATTTTTAAGCATCGAAGCTGCTTTATTCAAGTTTGCCATTGCGGCTTGCTGGTTAAACACAGCCTGCCTGCTGTTTCCGTCAATCATATTTTTTACGGAATTGGACATTTGTCCGCGCGCCTCTCCTAATATTTTAGCCATTTCAGGCGTAATTGCAAACGATTTTTTCGAAAGGTCCGACATCCGGTTGATAATGCTTCCTATATCCGAATTCAATTCACTTTGCTGTTTTAAATTACTTTCGTCAGGTCTTATGCTTCTGCCGGCTTTTTCGGTACTCTTTTTCAACTCTTCCTGCTCTTTGGAAAGATTTATCAGATCGCTTGTAATATTCATCATATTCATAAAATTTTCGGCTTGGTTTTTTTGCTGCATTTCTTGTTTCATTTCCGAAAGACTGCTGTTCATCTTGCTCATATTTTGCGAAAGTTCCTGCTGCCGGTTCAGCGCCTGCTCTGTTTTATTTTCCGATAAATCCTTTTCAGCCAGTTCCGAAATTTCATCATTGTTCTGTTCAGAAAACTCTTTCTGCATTTTATCCATCTTATCGGACGGCATATTTTTAAGTCCGCTCATCTTATTGTTAAGGTCTTTCATCTCTTTTTCAAGATTTTTCAGATTGTCCGTAATTTTTTCCTGCTGCTTTTCCGCGTTTTTCTTTCCCGAAGGATTTTCCTTCAAAGCTTCGGTTTTATCCTGCAGATTTTCAAGATTTTTAGAAATTTCTTCTGTCCGTTTTAAAAGCTCATCAAGTTTTTGCTCAACCATTACGCGTTTAAGCAGTTCTATTGTGCGTTCCAGGCTTTTCTTAAAAAACTCTTCATTCTGTTTAAAATCTTCCATCGATTGCTGAACATTTTCGCGCATAAGGTTTTGCATTTGTTCTTTCAGCTTATTCAGGGCTTCGCGCAGCTCGGGACTTTGAATCTCCTCGAGAAGTTTTTGCATTTCATTATATTTTTCGGCCGTCTCTTTCGATAAAAGATTGTTATCTTCAAGTTTTTTTGCGGCTTCATTTAATTCCTTTTGAGCTTTTTCTAAATCGTTGCTCAAATCCTTGAATTTTTCCATCGCCTTTTCAATTTTTTCTTTCTCATCCCAATTCAGTTCTTCTTTGTCTTTTTTCAAATCGCGGGTTATTTTTTCCATTTCTTTGTGAAGATCTTCCGTCTTTTTAAGAGTCTTTTCAAGCATTTCTTCAGCGGAATTCTGAAGTCTGTCTGCCGAATTAAATATTTCGTTAAGCGAAGGAATCCTGATTTTAAAAATTCCGGATTTTACAGATTTCGGTCCGGAAACAATATCATTGTCAAAAACTTCAATAAAATATTCGGCGGTTTCATTTTCCTGCAGATTAAGCGGCATAATATTCCAATTAAAATAAACATTCTGCGAAACTGATATTTTATCGAAATTCATTTCCGAAACAGTATAATTTTCTTCAACCTTTCGCGAATTCGACGAAGAAACTTTGTAATTAAATGTAACTTTGCTGAATCCGAAATCATCTTTTATTTCCGCCGAAACAGAAATGTTATCATCCAAACCGAGATCAATATCTTTTGCCGGACTTAGTATCTCAATAAAGGGGTAACTGTCTTCTGTTATATTAATATTGTAGGAAACAGGATTAGCATTTTTATTTTCCGAAATATCGGTAATCCGGAAGATGTAATTTTTGCCTTCGATGGCAGTAAAAACAGCTGCCGATTTAAGACCCGAAATCTTCATCGGGATTTCTGAAGAGTCTGAAAAAACCATCTCGGCATTTTTTACCTGTTTCGAGGAAATTATTTCCGCTTCAACTTTGCTTCCTTTAAGCACCGAAATATTTCCGTTATCAAGCTGAACAAACTGCTCCAATTTTGAATATGCCGGCGGATTGATTACAAGTTTAATTGATTTTATTACCGGTTTGTCGCTCACATTTATAGTAAAAATATTGCTTCGCAGATTTTCTGCCTGAGCAAAATATTCCAGCCTGCTTTGTATTTTTCTTATCCTGTAAGAAAAAAATCCGGAAGAATCTTTTTTAAGATTTTTAACATTGAACTGAACATCCTCGCGCGATTTTGTATTAAGTTCCAGTATTTCTGTTTCGGCGCCGGTTACTTTTATTCTGATTGTCACATCTTGATTTTTTACCGCCTCGTAATTACCCGGATAAATTTCGAAATTAAATTTCGGCGGAACTGAAAAATCCTCCGAAAAATGCAACAGCCTTTCCGAAGCATCTTTAACCGGGGTTACAAAAATTATGAAAGATAAAACGATTAACAAAGCCAGCAACGAAAACTTTGCATTTTTAAGTAATTCAGGATTAACGGAAATCTCATTAAAATTGTATTTTCCGGAAATCCTGTGAGCCCTGTTAAATGCAGCTTCAACAAGTGCGGGAAGTCCTTTGTCTTTATATTCTGCAATAAGCTGGAGCGAATTTTTAAGCTCATCTTTTATTTCAGGGAAAATATTACCCGCCGATTCCGCGGTTTTCTGGTAATCGGGTTTGTTAAAAATAAAAAGAGATTTAATTAAATATTTCAGCGAAAAAAAACAAAGGACTGATAAAAAGCCTGAAATAAAAATTGCAGCAAAAACAGTTCTTATAAAACTGGTGAACCAGAATAAAGATTCGAGAAGCGACAGAGCTAAAAAAGAAATCAATCCGATAGAAAATGTCAAAAAAAATCCGCTTAAAAAGTCCTTTATGTAAACTTTTTTTTCAGCCCGTTTAAGCTTTTCCTCTAAAAGTAATATTTCCCGGTTCGGTATATTCATCAGTTTGTTAAAGCCCAAATTATAATATTGGTTCCAAACTGCAAAGCTTTTTCGCGGATATCTGCGGGATCGTTATGCACTTCGGGATCAGCCCATCCGTCGCTCGGGTTGCTTTCGTATGTATAATATACCGCCAGCCGTCCGTTTATAAAAAGTCCGTATCCCCGCGGAGGATTGTTGTCGTGTTCGTGAGTTTTGGGCGGACCCGAATTGAATTTGTAAAAGCAATTATAAATACCGTAACTGAAAGGAATTTCAACAAGATTATCTTCTGGAAAAATTTTCTTTAATGCTTTTCTGAAAGATTTATCGAAGCCGTAATCGTCGTCGGCATAAATAAATCCGCCCTTTTCAATATAACTCCGCAGGTTGGCAGCTTCCTGATCCGAAAGAGAAATGTTTCCGTGTCCGGTAATAAATATAAAAGGGTTGTTAAAAATATCGGGGTTGCCGGCTTCAACAAATGTTGTTTTCATATCAATTTTAATTGAAGTTTTTTCCGAAATGTATTTAAGAAGATTAATCTCCGATGAAGGATCGTTATACCAGTCGCCGCCGCCGTTGTATTTTAACCTTGCAATTTTAAATCCGCTATTTTCCTGCGCCGGAATAAAAACAGAAAAAATTATATGTATTAATAGTATATAAGTTGTTCTTTTCATAAATAATGGTATGCAACAAAAAGTTGACAAAAATTCATAATGTCAAAAATAGTTAATTATACGGTTATATAAAGCAAAAAGATAATACCCTTTTATGGTAAAACATACCGGTAAACATAATCAGTTTTTGTCCGACAGCGTGATGCAGGATACAAAATTTAGCCCTTAATTATTCAGAGTCAAAAAAAAAGTGCTATTCCGATTGAAAATGAAAAATTTGGCAAGGTTGTTGTTGTAATAAGCATAAGTAATTAAAACCGGCAAAAAAAGTCCGGTAAAAATATTAAGTAAAAAAAAGAGAGTTTTATGGCAGGCAATCAGACAATCTTAGTTTTAGGCGGAATAATTTTATTCAGTTATCTGATTCTCAATTTCAACAACGCCAGTATTACTCAACTGAATCTAAGCCTCGAAAACGAAGCAATTATCACTGCAACCGCAGTAGGACAATCAATTATAGATGAAGCGCAATCGCGCGCTTTCGATGAAAACACTGTTTCCAATTTTGTTGATAAAGTTGCGGATCTTTCGCTTTCGCTTAAATCAGATAATGAAGTTAATTCAACGGATTATGACGATGTTGATGATTATAACGGAATGAAAAGAACCGAAACTCTCGGGCGTTTAGGCAATTTCGATTTAGAAGTTGAAGTTTACTATGTAAACAAATCAACCCTTGCAAAAAGTTTTGCACCCACTTTCAGCAAAAGAATCGATGTAAAAATCAAGAATAATTATCTGCCTAACGAAATAAAATTATCGCACGTTGTTTCGTATTAAAAGGAGTTTAAAATGGCATATTTGATTGATGTACTCGGATCGGTGATAGTAAGCAGTTTTGTTATTCTGATGCTTGTCGGTTTTAATGTCCAAATGAGCACTTTTTCATACGATATGTTCAGCAGCACTTTAACACAAGGAAATGCTGTGGTAACAGGACAAATACTTGAATACGATCTTTATAAAATCGGTTACCGTGCTTCGGGGCAAAAAATAAGTTTTGCCGATTCTACAAAAATAATTTACAGCACCGATCTGGAAAATAACGGGTCTCTCGATTCCGTATGCTATTACATAGGTACAATTGAAAATCTTTCGAACACTTCCAACCCTATTGACAGACCGCTTTACAGAAGCCAGAACGGGCAGAGTCCTATACAAATTGCTGCTGTTTCAAGGCTGGAACACACTACTTATTTTACCTATTTAGATTCTGCCGGTGTGAAGATACCTAGTCCGAATACAGTTGATTTGCGCAAAAAAATCAGGACAATAAAAGTAGGAATGCGCCTTCAGGCTGCCGAAGCTGTTGAGGGAATTTACCAAGGGGTTGACTGGGAAAGAACAATACGCCCTAAAAATTTAATGAACTGAGGTTTGAAATGGGAAAATCAACATTAATAATAATTATGGGAGCAATTGTTATATTTGCTCTTGTAAGTTTTAATACATCGGAAAGAATATCGCAGGCAACTGATAATTCTGTTGAATATTTTTCCGAAACAATTTCGCGCAACTTAACAAACAGTGCAGTCGGTTCGCTTATATCGGATCTTGCCGACAATCAGGAACTCCGGGTGAAAAGCCCGATTTCAAGGTCTTACACGGATAATGATTTTACAGGAAAAATAAACTATACTATCAAAGATTCTACTATTGCAGGAAATAAATTAGTGGAAATTGCTCTCGCAGGAACATATGATGATAAAGAGTCGCGCGTTATAGCTTATGTAAAATTACCTAAAAAAGGTTTCGTACCGGGGGCAGTAAAAGCTGCTGTTACAACAAATAATCCTATTGCAACAAATGGTGCCTTAACTGTTGACGGCAGAAATCACGATATGAACGGAAATCTTATTCCTAACAGCGGCACATTCGCAATCTGGACTACACAGACTTGCGCACAGGGCGGAAGTTCAGATTACTTAGGAACTTACAACGGAAATGATACCAAGGAAAGCGAAAGTAAACCGCCATATAGTAATAATGTTACAGCTGTGAACCAGACTTGGCCCGGAGGTTATCCGGGAACACCGGACGCTATTTTTGGAGGAGCTGCCAACGGATATCCTGAAGGAACACTTAAAGCTATTGCCCAAAGCGGAGTAAACGGAAGCCGGTATATTTCAAATTATAAGACTACATTATCTACTTTAAGTGGTGTCACTTATGTTGAAATTGATGGATCAAAACCCTGGGCACAGAAAGATATAACAGGTACAGGTATTTTGATTGTTCACAACTCTGCAAAAAGTGCTCAGGTGAAAAACCTTAACGGTGGTACATTTAAAGGATTGGTTATTGTCGATGATATTATCCATTGTCACACTGATATTATCGGTGCGGTAATCGGGTTAAGCCCTAACCCTTCGGCAGGTAATGTTATCGGCAACGGACAAGGAGATATTAAATTTTCCAGCGAAGCAATAATGTCTGCAACAAGTTCATTAAGCGGTTCAAGTTCAAAATTTAAATACGGTTACGGTAAATACAGATTGGAAGTAGTTCACTGGTTCGAAAAATAAACAAAAACTAAATGAATAATATTTCGGCGTTCCTTATTCTCTGTGCTATTGTAATTTTTAGTATAATCAGTTTTAATACTTATGAAAGACTGAAAGGTGCAACTGAGAATTCGGTAAATTATTTCACAAGCACTCAGGCAAGGAATATTTGCAACAGCGCTGTGGGAACACTTATTTCGGATCTTGCAGATAATACTTCGTGGCGCGTTAAACCTGCTGCTTCGCGTTCATACGACGAGGGAATTATTTCTTATACAATTAAAGATACCGTTCTTAATGGCGAAAACCGGATTGAAGTATTTTGCGCTGCAATGGTAGGCAGCAGTTACGATACAATTATTGCTTACGTAAAACCCCCTGCAGAAGGATTTATTCCGGCCTGTTTAAGAGCGGCAATTACAACAAACAATCCTACTGATACTTATGGAAATATTGAAATTGACGGCAGAAATTATAAACTGACCGGCGAGATAATTCCTAATTCCGGTACTCTTGGAATGTGGTCGACAAAAGTTATTTTGCAAGGCGGCAGTTCTACAATCGGCGGAACTTTCAACGGAGTTGATTATGCACCTCTGGACAAGAAAAATGCAAATCCAAATGTTATTGCAATGAACCAGACCTGGCCCGGAGGATATCCGGATAGTCCCGATAAAGTTTTAGGAGAATCGAACGGTTTTCCCGAAGGGAAATTAATGCAAATTGCAAAAAGCGGCTCAGGCGGAAGTCAGTATGTTACCGATCCCAAAAACCTGACTTTCCCGCTTAAAGGTGTTACTTATGTCGAGCTTCCGGCAAATCCTAAAAAAAATTCGTGGAAAGCGCAAAATATTCAAGGTTCCGGAATTCTTGTTGTTCATAATTCTGCTTTGGATGCAAAAATTGAAAACCTTAACAGCGGTACATTTACCGGATTGCTTATTGCCGATGATATAGTTCATATTCATACTGATATTATCGGGGCGGTTGTAGGTCTTACACCATCTCCTTCCGAAGGAAATTGTATCGGCAACGGGAACGGATCTGTTAAATTTTCCAGCGAAGCCGTTATGAAAGCAACAAAAGATGTTTCTCCAAGTACGGCTGCAAAAAATTTCGGTTTTGGCAAATACCGGCTCGAAGTTACAGACTGGTTCGAAAAGAATTAATCACCTCAAATAATAAAACCCGTAAAAATTAAATAATTCGGATTTTTATTTCCGGAATGTTATGTTTGTATATTACAAACAACAATTATTATTAATTATTTAAGGAGGTGTATATGCTTAAAGAATTCAAAGCTTTTGCAATGCGCGGCAATGTGGTAGATATGGCTGTGGGTATAATTATAGGCGGCGCGTTCGGAAAAATTGTTTCATCGATTGTTAATGATGTAATAATGCCTCCGATAGGAATGGTACTTGGCGGCGTAAATTTCAGCAAACTTGCTTTAACTTTAAAAGATGCTGCAGTTGATGCAGCAGGAAATCCGGTTGCAGCCGTTACATTAAATTACGGAAATTTTATTCAGACAACAGTAGATTTTTTAATAATAGCTTTTGCAATTTTTATGATGATAAAAGCAATGAATAAGCTTGTTAAAAAAGAAGAAGCTGCGCCTGCAGCTCCGCCGGCTCCTCCAAAATCGGAAGTGCTGCTCGAAGAAATACGAGATTTGCTGAAAAAATAAAAATGATATTAAAAAAGCCCGATTCATAAAATCGGGTTTTTTTTTATTAATAAATATAAGCACTAAGATTTTTTTATTTGTGAATTAGGGAGTTATTGTATCCTATTTAATGTTCCCTCCCACGGAGAGCCTGTCCCGATACATCGGGAGGTGCAGGGGTGGGTGGAAAGGCAATGAATAATTAATAATTAAAAATTAAGAATTCAAAATTCGAGAGTAAGATTAGGATTAAGAATATGAGCAAGAAAAAAAACTCTGCGCTATGCCCTCTGCTTTTCTCATTCAAAATTCAAAATTAAGAATTAAAAATTCGAGAGTAAGATTAGGATTTAGAATATGAGCAAGAAAAAAAACTCTG
>JAAYAN010000132.1 GCA_012719345.1 Ignavibacteria bacterium
CGAGTCTTACAACCGAGCCGAATTTTCGCAATTTCACGTTTTCTTCAATCAGTTCAAGAAGATCATCTGCTTCATCTTCTTGAATTTCGAGATCCGTATCTCTTGTTATCCTGAAACAATATGATTCAAGAACTTCTACCCCGGGAAACAGAATATTTAAATTATTCCTGATAAGAGTTTCCAACCAGATATACTTCTTCTTTCCGGTTTCTTTGGATTGATTATTTTTACTGATTAATGCATCGATATTTAAAAGTCTTGGGAGAATAACAGGCACTTTTACACGAGCAAAATGTTTTTCTTTATTAGGTCTTTTTATAAAAACAGCAAGACTCAAACTCAGGTTCGAAATGTAAGGAAACGGTCTACCAGGGTCAAAAGCTAACGGAGTAAGCACCGGGAAAATTTCCTTTTCAAAATATTCATTAAGCAGCTTTCTTTCATTCTTTTCCAAATCTTCGTAAGAACACAGATTTATATTGTTTTCTTTTAATTCCGGAATTATGATATTTCTCCAATAATGAGAAATTTTTTCAAGCATCGGAACAACTGATTGTTCAATTAGCTTAATTGCTTCAATTGGAGTGAGCCCGTCAATTGTTTTTTCGAAAATATTAGCTCTTATCTGCTCTTTTAATCCCGAAACTCTTATCATATAGAATTCATCAAGATTTGAAGAAAAAATGGACAAAAATTTAATTCTATCCAGCAGAGGCAGTTTTGGGTTTAACGCTTCATCCAAAACACGGCGGTTAAATTCCAGCCAGCTTAAATCCCTGTTAAAAAAATTTTCACGCTTATAATATTTTCGATATTGTTCGTAGGAATTAAGCATAATTGTAATTTTTATTTATTTTCTATTTTACGGGCAGAAGAAAATTTACTGAGATCGTAATTTATGTTTGTACTTGGAATTGGGATTCTTCTCAATTTAATTCCGGCTTTCATAAAAAAATCTTCGGCAAGAGTATCATGATAATCCGAAAATATAACGACTTCTATTATTCCAGCGGCAATTAAAGCTTTCGCGCAATTTGTACATGGCATATTTGTAACAAATGCAGTAGCTCCTTTAGTGCTTATTCCATGTATCGAACATTGCAGAAGAGCATTCATTTCGGCATGAGTGGTTCTTATACAATGGTTATCAACTATCTGGCAACCGACATCTTCGCAATGTTCACCGCCGGGAATGGAACCGTTGTAACCAGTAGATAAAATCCTTTTATCCCTTACAAGAACACATCCGCAATGCATACGCGGGCAAGTTGCCCTTTCCGATACAAGCATAGCAAGCTTTAAAAAGTATTCATCCCAAGATGGACGTTTTGAATTACTCATAATCGTTCTATATATAATTTAAAAAAGTAAAGTTGTAAACTTAAGCAATTAACATAGTCAATTTTAAGAAAAAAATAAAATATCATTATGAATATAATAAAGAGTTCCGGTAATTATTACTTGTCATTTTTACACTTTTACAGATAATAAAATACCATAATTTCAAATCAAGCAAACACTTATAATCACTCAGGAGAGGGAAAGCTGCCGTGGAAGAGGGCGCAACCACGGCAGCTGGGGTTGTTAATGGTACAGAGGGTTGAGAAACTTATACTTTTAATCTTGCTGTATATGTAACAACTATCGTGCCATTTACTTAACTTAAAATAAATATGTAATGAACAATAAATTTGTATTGTCGGATATATTTTTGTTGATCAATAATCTAAATTTGAATAATATTAACCATCACTTCTTGAGAAAAATCTGAAATGTACTTCCTTTTCCGATAACAGATGATTTTAAGAATATTTTTCCCTTATGATAATCTTCAATAATCCTTTTTGAAAGACTAAGCCCCAATCCCCATCCTCTTCGTTTGGTGCTGTAACCAGGACGAAATATTTCATTTCTCTTTTTAATGTCGATTCCTTTACCGTTATCAGTTACATCAATTTTAATGGTTTCTTTATTTTCTGTTATTAAGAACAATATTTCACCATTTTCAGTTTCAATAGCATCTAAAGCATTTTTAATAAGATTTTCAATCACCCATTCAAAAAGTTCAGCATTTAGATCAACTTTACTTGTCGTTTTACCTTCAAGAATTATTGATACATTTTTCCCAGTTTGAGGCAGTCTTTTTTCAAAATATTCAATAACTTTTTTAATCAAATCATCTAAGTTTTCGGGTTGCAGTTTAGGAATTGAACCGATTTTAGAAAATCTACTGGCTATTTTATTTAATCTGTTAAGATCATGAACCAGTTCGTTAGAGATATTCATCACTTTTTCGGGTTTATCATACTGCATTTTCAAAAGTTCATTCCAACCCATTAAACTAGAAATCGGGGTACCCAGCTGATGAGCCGTTTCACGCGCCATTCCAACATATATATTGCTTTGTTCGCTTTTTTTCAGAAAACTGAAACCCAGATAAGAAAGAATCATAAATCCACCTGCAAAAAGGATTTGCAGATATGGATAATATTTTAACCGGGTAACAATTTCACTGTCGCCATAGAATATTTTTCCAAGAACAATTGAATCGTTGTAGGTTATTTCAATCGGGTTATGATGTATTCTAAGTTCTGCAATTTTATTTTTGAGGAATATGTCTGTCTCTTCTTCACTTAAAGTTGAATCTATTTCAAGGTTTCTTGTACCGCTCCCTGTCGAATAATTATGTACATTTTCTTCGGAATCGGTTAAAATAAGCGGGAAATCAATTCTCTTAATTATATTATCAAAAAGAAATGTGAAATCTCCTTGCACTTCGGTGCTTGAAGAAATATATTTAAATGTTTTTGCATACAATTCCACAAGCTCGCGGTCTCTTTCTTGAAGTTTTTCAACAAGAATGCGCGTGTAATATAAAGTTCCAAAGGAAATTACAGCAGCTATCAAAATCAGCAGAATTTTAATATTTATTGAAGAGGTTCTAAATATTTTCATACTCTCTCATAAAATTTCCGAAGGCAGGTTTTTGAATACGAGAATAAGAATTCTTCAAACTATATTTTTCTAAAGCTCTATTGTCTGAGATCTTTTTGGTCCTACGGAAATTATAGAAATTTCGAAACCGCATTTTTCCGAAATAAAGGCAAGATAGTCTTTTGCCTGTTTTGGAAGATCATTAAAATTTTTGACCTCAGTAATATCACAATTCCAGCCCGGCAATACTTCGTAAATTGGAGTAACCGAACTTAATTTAACATTATCTGTCGGGAAATATTTCAATTCTTTACCTTCAAATTCATATCCGATACACACTTTTATTTCGCTGAAGCTGCTTAGGACATCAAGTTTTGTAATAGCAACCCGCTCAATTCCGTTAATCATTCTCGAATACCTGACTAAAAAAGAATCGAACCAGCCCACTCTGCGGGGACGGCCAGTAGTTGCCCCGAATTCGGCGCCAAGTTTTCTTAATTTTTCTTCTTCGTCTCCATGAAGTTCTGTCGGGAAAGGTCCGTTACCAACGCGTGTAGTATATGCTTTAACAATTCCAATTACAGAATCTATTTTTGTGGGTGGAATTCCTGTACCGGTGCAAGCGCCTCCTGAAGTAGGACTTGATGAAGTTACAAAAGGATATGTACCATGGTCAACATCAAGCAAAGCTCCCTGAGCTCCTTCCATCAGCACAGATTTATTTTGCTCCATTGCTTTGTGCAGAAGTGATGTAGTATCAGTAATATAGCTGTCAATTTTTGCATCAAAATCGCAATATTCTTGAATTATTGCTTCTACGTCAAGTTCTTCGTGCTGATAAAGTTTTTTAAGAACATTGTTTTTTTCTTCCAGATTCTGACGTATTTTACGTTCAAGTTCTGTCCGGTTAAGCAAATCAACAAGCCTTATTCCGCGTCTGTCGTATTTATCTTTATAGCACGGACCTATTCCTCTTCCTGTAGTACCAATTTTATTTGCACCGCTTTCTTCAATTTTATCTAAAAGTTTGTGATAAGGCATAATTAAATGCGCATTATGGCTTATAAAAAGTCTGTCTTTAGTTTCAATCCCCTGATCATTTAAAAACTTTATTTCATCAAGCAATGCCTGAGGATCTATTACAACTCCGTTTCCTATAACGCATATTACACCCTCACGTAAAATACCCGAAGGGATCAAGTGTAAAACATATTTTTTATCACCAATTTCTATTGTATGACCGGCATTGGCTCCACCCTGATACCTTACAACAACCTCATATTTACTGCTCAATATATCTACAACTTTTCCTTTTCCTTCATCGCCCCATTGGCTTCCTACAAGAATGGAAACACTCATACAATCTCCAATTTATAAAATGATAAAAAATAAAAACTCCGAACATAATATCCGGAGTTAATATATAAAAATATCTAAAAATTATTTTTTGAAACTTTCTACAGCTTTTTCAACAGATTCAAAGTTTTCAAAAATTGTGATTAATTTAGTAATTACTAACAGACTGTTTATTTTTTCTGTTGCATTGGCAAGTACCAAATTACCATTCCCGTTTTTCATGGTTGTATAACCGCTGATAAGCATACCCAAACCGCTGCTGTTCATAAATTTAACTTCAGCAAGGTCAACAACAACATTTTTCTTCCCTTCGTCAAGAAGGTTATGAAGCTGCTGATTGAATTCCTGGGCTTCGGGCCCGCCCATTACGTTGCCTTTTAATTCAACAATAACAGCATTGTACTTTTCTTGTGTCTTTATTTTCATTTAATCTCCAAAGATTTGTTCCAAAATTAAACAGATAGATAATATTTATCAAGAAATAATACCTAAAAATTAAAACTTATTTATCTAAATATGTAAAAATTCTTAAATATTTTATAAGTTATGTAACTTAAAATAAAAAAAAAGATTTTGTTCTTCCTTAATTAATTTAACTTTGCAAACCAAAATGAATGAAACTTTAGCCGATAATCAAAATAACGAAGAAAAACGACTAATCGAAGATGAAGATTTTGAGCTTATAAAATCTTTTATTGAAGGCAACGACAGAGTTTTTGCAAAATTGGTAAACAAACATAAGGACAAAGTCCGTAATTTAGTATTTCTTACGCTTGGAGACTCGGAATACGTTGATGATATTTCACAGGATGTTTTTATAAGTGTATACAGGAAATTGGGTGAATTCAGATTCGAATCGAAATTTACAACTTGGCTTTACAGAATTACTGTTAACAAATGCCGCGATTATTTAAGGAAAAAGCGCGTACGAAGCATTTTTGTACCTATCAAAGAAACCGACAAAGAGCCTTGCACCAGGTTCCGGCCCGAAAGTATTGATCTGCCTCAGCTTGTTAGAAAAGCGATTGATAAATTGCCTGAAAAATTACGCACACCTCTGATAATGCGGGATATTGACGGATTAAGCTATAAAGAAATTGCGAATGCAATGGGTGTAGAAGTCGGTACTATCAAATCCAGAATTTTCAGAGCGCGCGAAAATTTAAAAATAATTTTAGAACCATTTCAGCGAGAAATGAATTTATAAAAAACAGGAACATCTGGTAATTATTTCCGTCATACATCATAATTATTTTCAAAAATATTTTATTTGATATGGGAAAAGTATTTTTAAAGAATTTTATTAGGAAATATTACGGAATAATCATTTTGGTTTTCCTAACTTTTTTAATAATGTTTTATTTCAAAGATGGTTCGTTGTTTTCTTCTTTTTTTAATACTTCCCAAAAAGATCTGAAAAATTTTTTAGCACTAAAATTAAAGCCTGTTTTTGATGATTTTAAAATCGGGAACGAAGACATTTTTAATTTTGCTCTTTTTAATCATCTTCCTATAGATAATGACAAGAAGAATGTATTGCGCATATTGCCGGATGAAAATCAGACAATTATCGAATTGAATAAAAACAGCAGAATAGACCAATCCGATAATTATAAAAATTTTGCCGAAATGCTTAATTTATCGGAAGAAAAACAAAAAAGTTTGGATTCGCTGATGGAAGTTTATAAAAATGTTTTGAATTCAAACATTTATTCCGGAAATAAAAATCTTATTGCCGTTAACGCCAAAATAGCGATTATAAACCAAAAGCTTAAAGCCGATTTAATCTGGTTTACTTCAAAGAATCTTCCCGAAGCTGATAGTTTTTTCTTTAAAAGATTCAATAAAAACTTTTACGACCGAAATAAAACCCATCTTGTTCTAAGCAAACAAAGAACAAATGATTTCGTTGTTTTTACTTCCGATTCGGTATATAATATAAATCTTGATTTAAAATCTTTTAGATCAAAAGGGAAAGAAAACCTGGGGAATACATTAGACAAGGTTGCCCGTATTAGTAGAAAAGGAATACCCGAAGGTTTTAAACACGATGAAAATTACAAGGTTGCCAGAATAAAACATTTCCATTTTAAGCCAAGCAATATTAAAGAGTTCCTAAAGTTCAAAAAGGAATTGGACAGCGCAATAACAGAACTAAATAAATTAAAGTATGCTGATTTAAAAAATCCATTGAATTTAAGAGCAACTTTTAAGCGGAAAACATTACCAATCCGGCCGGATGACGATTCGGAATTGGGACACGAATTTAATTTTAGGGCAAGAACCGGCGATAATAACTTGGAATTAAATGACTCCACTTTGTTGATTAATGCCGAAGGAATTAAAATAAACATAAACGTCGAAGAATAAATATTATTGCTATATGATTTTGAATAAATTAAACCTAAGCCAAAGCAGCAAGCTCGAAAACGCAATCATTCTTTCGGTTATTCTTTTTATCATTAAAATACTGCTGCCGGTATATTCAGTTTTTACTCTTATAATAAGTGAAGTTTTAATGCTTTCGGCAATTTTTCTATGGTCGGAATATTTATTTAATCTGCTTAAGAAAAATAAAAATCAGGAAATTTCCCTTATCTTAAACTCGGGCATTACTTGCGCATTAATATTTTTTGTCCTTTCGGTTTCTGGAACCGTAATAGATACGGAAGAAAAGTTTTCGTTTCAGGATAACATTGTATCTTCAATCTTTTCGCTGCTGGTTATTTTTATTTTTATTTATCTGGTTATGTATATTTTTTCTGTAATTCGCTATCTCTTCTTTTTAAGGCAGAAAAAAGAACCAGGCAAATATTTTGTTACTATGATGATTTTTATGCTTTTGGCAGCTTTATCTAATACTTTATTAACTTTAGATTATTCGCTTGATTACATAAAAAAAACATTCTTTTTTGTATCCATCATTCTGATAGTTATAAATTCAATTCGAGTTTCGTGGATTGCTTTCCTCACAAAAAAACAGAAACTGTATCTGCTTCTTATTTCAATAATTCTTTCTGTTTTATTTATAACCAACTACGGCATTTCTTCTGATAATGTTTTTATCACACAAATAATATCCCCCTTTTCTCCTTCGTTTTATACCATTTTTAATTTAATAATGATTTACGGCGGAATTTATTTCGGAATTGTTTTCTTCACTGCATTATTTCACCTTCCTACAGCCGAAGCGTTTGATAGAAAGGCTGTTGAAGTGTCTTCTCTTATGGACTTAAGTAAAATTCTTACAAAAGTCTTGGATATAAAAGAACTTGCCGAAACAATTACAGAGCTCACCATAAATGTCTGTAATACAGACTGTTCGTGGCTGCTTGTAAAACGGGATGATAAGTTTGATGTGGCCGCGTTAAAAAATATTGGTTTTATTGAAGCGAATAATATTTCCGAAAAAATAACACAAAACAAAATATTTAAAACCGAAAATATTCTAACTCTTAAAAATGACGAATTGGTATTCAATTTTAAAGAACAAACCTTGCAATCTCAATTCAGGTCGCTTGTGGCAGCAAAACTGATAATTCACAATCAGATTAAAGGTTATCTTGTTACTGCACGTAAATCGCAAATACCGTTTGACGATGAAGATATTAAATCAATCAGCTCATTTGCAGATTATGCAGCAGTTGCGCTCGACAATGCAAATCTTATTAAAGAATCCATAATAAAGGAGAGGCTTGAAAAAGAGCTTGATGTTGCCCGCGAAATACAATATAAAATTCTTCCGGCAAAAACACCCGATTTTAAAAACATACAAATTTCAGCTCTTTTTATCCCTGCGTTTGAAGTTGGGGGCGACTATTACGATTTTTTTCTCCTGTCTGAAAATAAATTGGGATTTGTAATTGCAGATGTTGCCGGGAAAGGAATTTCAGCTGCGTTTATAATGGCAGAAGTTAAAGGAATTTTTGAAACTCTTTCAAAACTGATTGAAAGCCCATCCGTAATTTTATCGAAAGCAAACGAAATTCTTATTAATAGTCTGGAAAGAAAAAGTTTTGTAACAGCTATCTACGGAATACTTGATACAAATACAGGAAAATTGAAATTTTCACGGGCCGGACATATGCCGCTTTTACTTATTTCCGACGGTGAGGCTAATAAATTAACCCCCCCTGGATTAGGCTTGGGGCTCGATAATTCAGGAAGTTTCGAGAACTCTATAAAAGATATGGAAATTCAGCTTAAATATAACGATATTGTGGTGTTGTTTACAGACGGTATTACGGAATCAAAAAATTCGGATCTGGAAGATTACGGTTATAACAAATTTGAAAATGTTATTTTAGAAAATAAAGCAGAAGATCCTGATAGAATTGCAAACGAAATTATAAAGGATGTATCTACATTTTCAGTTTCAAGCGAACAGCACGATGATATAACACTTGTGCTGATAAAATGGAAATTTAATAACTTTAGTTTGGAGAAATAGATGGCAGAATTCAATGTATCGACAAGGAATATTGGTTCTGTAGATATTATTGAGTTGAAGGGTTATCTCGATGCGCATACAGCCCCGCAGCTCGAAAAAACTTTTAACGAACTTATAAACAGCAAAAAATTTAAGGTCGTGGTAAACTTTGATAAACTTTCTTACATCAGCAGTGCTGGTCTCGGTGTTTTTATGGCTTATGTTGAAACTATGCGCGAAAACAATGGCGATATAAAATTTACAAATCTGCAGGACAAAGTTTATAATATTTTTGATCTTTTGGGTTTTCCTATGCTTTACGAGTTTTTTACTCAGGAAAATGAAGCAGTGAAAAAATTCGGTGAAGCAGAATAATGGCTTCCAATCAAAAATATTACCACATTACAGTTAAAAGTACTACAGAAAACCTGGCTGTAATAAGAGATTTTGTAAAGGACGCTGCGGCTGACTGCGGCTGCGATAACAGCACTATTGATAAAATAATTCTGGCCGTTGATGAAGCCAGTACGAATATAATAAAATATGCATATAATTATCGATCCGATAAAGATATTGAAGTTAAAGTTAAATTCGATAAAAAAAATTTTGCTGTAGAAATTTTTGATAACGGAAACAGTTTTAATCCTGCAAATTACAAAGAACCCGATCTGGAAAAATATGTAAAAGAAAAACGAGTGGGCGGACTTGGGATTTTTCTTATAAAAAAAAGCTGCGATGAAGTTAAATACGAAATACTGAAAAACAAAACCAACAAAGTTACCCTCATAAAAAAAATAAAGTAATTCATTATGAAGCAAAATGAATACAACGCTGCACAACGAACATTATCGGCGCTTGTGGATTTCAGCAATCTTATTAATTCGAGCCTTGATATTAATTTTATTCTTAACAATTTACTATTTACTTGTTTAAGCAAGTTTCACACATCCCGCGGAATAATAACATTTGTTAATCCTGACGGACAATTATACGTTAAATCGGGAAAAGGAATTGATGATAAAATCCTTCTGAAATATCCTGAAGTTTACGAAAAGAATTATGCTAACAGTAAAGAACTGATTCTTTTTAATGAGAAAAATAAAATTGCTATAAGCCGCGAAATAAAAACATCGAGCAGACTTTTAGGTGTTTTGTTTTTAGGTGAAAAATTAACATCGCAGCCTTACGAAAACGAAGATTTGAATTTTTTAAACACAATCTGTAATATTGCTTCAACCGCAATTGAAAATTCAATTACATTCAATACTCTGAAAGAAACTAACAGGATTCTGGATTCAAAAGTCAATCAGCTGAGCTCTTTGTATGATCTCAGCAAAGAATTAAACGGAGTAATAGAAATTCCGGAAATTTCAAAATTGCTTGTATATTCAGTTATCGGACAATTAATGGTATCAAAATATGCTTTGATTATTTATACCGATGATAAAATGGAAATAATTGAGAGCAAATTCGATAACGATCTATTATCCGAATCGTTAAAAGAATTCAGTTCAAAAACTTTTGCAGAAATAATTACTAAACCCGAAATACGTAAAAATTATCCGCTTTTTTATAAACTGAATATTCAGCTCATTGTTCCTATGAAAACAAAAGGCGAAACAAATGGAATAATACTTTTGGGTAAACGTTTTAACTCGCAGGATTTTACAAACTCGGATATCGATTTCATTTCCTCAGTTGGCAGCCTTGCTATTATGGCAATTCAAAATGCTAAAATGTTTTTAGAAATGATTGAGAAGCAGAAAATTGAAAAGGATTTACAGCTTGCAAAGAATATTCAAAAAAACCTGCTCCCGAAAAATCTACCGGAATTCAACAGATTAAACATTGCCGCTTATAACGAAACAGCAAGGCAGGTAGGTGGCGATTATTATGAAGCAATTAAACTTTCGGAAAATAAACTTCTTGCAGCTATTGCCGATGTTTCGGGGAAAGGAGTTCAAGCAGCTTTGATGATGGCAAATCTGCAGGCTTTTTTGAAATCCTTGGTAAAGCAAAACCTGCCGCTTAACGAAGCGTCTAACCGCATAAACGATTTAGTTTCGGAAAACACTTTTGACGGAGGGTTTATTACATTTTTCTGGTCTGTTATTGATGAAAAAGAGATGAAAATGACTTATGTAAATGCCGGACATAATCCTCCTATTATTTATAGAAACGGAGAACTTATAAAGCTTAAAAAAGGCGGGATGCTTCTTGGATTTATGAAAACAGTTGTCCCTTATATTGAAGATACTGTTGAAATACAAAAAGGTGATTTATTAGTTTTTTTTACTGACGGAATTACTGAAGCAATGGATTGTAACAGGAATGAATATTCCGATGAGCGGCTCGAGGGTTTTATCCGCACAAATTATTCTCTTCCGGCTCAGGAATTTTTAGATAAGCTTATTCTTGATGTAAGAAATTTTTCGGAAGGAACCGAACAATCGGATGATATAACTTGTTTGGCAATTAATATTAATTAGATATGAAATCATTTATATTAAAAAACCGACCGTTAATAATAAATTTCACAACGTTTTCGCTGTTACTAGTTTTAGTAATTAATTTCTATTTCCTATTTGAAATCACACCTCAATCAAACGACGAGTGTTATTGGCGCTTAAAGGAAATAAACGGGGAAAAAGAATTACACTTCGATCTTGTTAAATTTGAAGGCGTAACTTGGCAAGCAGGAATAAGAGACAATGACATCCTTAAGGAAATAAACGGCATTTCTGTATCAAACGGAATGAAAGCCCAAATCATTCTAAACAGTCTTAAATCGGGGGAATATGCCGAGTATAAAATTGAGCGCGACGGGTATGAATTTACAACCAAAGTGTACATAAAAAAACTGATAAATTTCGGGGCGCTCGGTTTACTTCTGCTGGCATTTTTCTGGCTTCTTGCAGGGCATATTGTTGTTATGGCACGCCCGGAAGGTAAAGTCCAGCTGAAATTTTACCTTATAGGAATTTTTGCCGTTTTATTATCGCTTACAAATTTAACAACCGGCACAATCGGGCAAAATCCTCTGTTCGATAAGCTATGGCTGCTGATTCTGGCAGATGTGCTTTATACTATCGGCAGCGTTTATTTCCCGTTTTATTTAATGGATTTTTTCTGGTGTTTTCCTTACGAATTTAGCTTTCGCAAGACAAAAACATATTTTTACATTTTCAGAATTCTTCCCTTGGCTGTTTTATTTGCAGCAATAACTTTTAAATATTTTTATGTTTATAACAATCTCCATAACCTGTTCATGTTGTTAAAAGTAATCAGTTTTTCTAATTACCTTTTTGGCGGAGCACTTGTTATAGGGCTAGTTTCACTATTTTTAAACTATGTTAAACTTAAAGATAAACGAGAACGGACACCAATATTTGTTATTTTGTTTTCTTACACAATAGGTGTTTTGGCAATTATTTATGGAACTTTTTTTGCTAATATTTTTACCGAAAGCATATTTAATAATCCCGAGTATTTTGCGCCTGTAATACTTGTTGCTCTGCTGCCTATTTCATTCAGTTATTCAATTTTCAAATATTCGCTGATGGACGTTAGCGATGTTGTAAAAACTACTATTATTTACGGAGCAGCAACAATTGCAGTGGCATCAATTTATTTCTTTGCAATATATTTTATCGGGCAAACAGTTAGTTCTGCTTTCCAAACGGAGTATCAAGGTTTTGTAGCCGGTTTTGTGTTTATTTTATTCGCTCTCATTTTTCAATCTGCAAAAAATAATTTTCAGCAAATTATAACTAAAAAATTCTATCCCGAACAATTTGCTTATCAAAAAGTGCTTATAGATTTCAGTAACGAGCTTTCGGGTATTGTCGGTTTAGATAATCTGCTCGAAAAAGTCCACACTACATTTATCTCTTCCTTAAAGATAAATGTTTTCGGTATTGCAATTAAGGATGAGAACAAACATAATTTCCAGATTCTTAAATCATCAGGATTGTATTTCTTAAAAGAAATACCGGTTAAAGAAGATATTCTGCTTGAGTATATCCAAAAGAAGAAAAATTTTAATCAGCCGCCCGCAATTTCCAAACATCAATTCAGCGAAATTTTTACCGATGCAGAAAAATTACTTGCCGCTGAACCAGTTTTTACAATTATTCCGTTAGTAATAAATAATAAAATTGTAGGGCTGTTTCTGTTCGGACTAAAATATTCCGGTGCACAATTCAGCGGCAGTGATTTGGAACTGTTAAGCGCAACAGCTTCGCAGATTTCCGTTTCTCTTGAAAATGCCAGACTGTACGAAGCTGAAACACAAAAAATAAAACTCGAACGCGACCTTGAAAACGCGCGAAAAATCCAGCAAAATCTTCTGCCAAATAATATACCAAATTTCAGAAATTTTGATGTTGCGGGAACAATGCTGCCGGCAATGCATATTGGCGGAGATTATTATGATTTAATTAAATTAGATGAAAGCAGACTTCTTGCTGTAATAGGCGATGTTTCAGGGAAAGGTCTTCCGGCTTCATTTTATATGAGCAAATTGCAGACAATGGTTAGGATTTATGCTAAGACAAATCATTCTCCAAAAAAAATTCTGGAAGAAATTAACCGGAATATTTTTGGTGAAATTGACCGCAACACCTTTATAACAGCTAGCATTGCACTTTTTGATACATATTCGGGACACATAAAATACTGCCGCGCAGGTCATACCGAAGCAATCGTTTCAGAAAAAGAATCTAATGCTTATTTTCTAAAAGCAAAAGGCATTGGAATAGGATTAGAAAAAGGTGAGATTTTTGAGGCTTCGCTTGAGGAAATTACGCTGCCGTTAAAACCGAAAACTTCAATTCTTTTTTATTCCGATGGAATTACAGAAGCTATGAATAAGAACAATGAGCTTTATAGTGAAGAAAGACTGCTGGATTCTTTTAACAGAGCTTCGGCTAAAACCAGTCAGCAGATAATTGAAAGTATAATTTCGGATGCAAAGAAGTTTGCTTTCCCTGCAGAACAGAATGATGATATAACTGTTGTAGCTGTAAAATATCAATAATTCACACATATTTTTCAATTTCAGTTTAATTTGTGAGGCTTAGTTCTATGAAAAACAGCAATAAAAGATTATATTAGAATATGGAAAAACAAAAAGAAATAAAATCGATATTCTCACAACTTACCACAGAAGAACAAACAAAGTTGTTGGATGATCTGCTAC
>JAAYAN010000133.1 GCA_012719345.1 Ignavibacteria bacterium
ACCAAAAATCAGAAATATGTCAAGGAACTTATATTATACGGCACTATGGCCGCTTAAAATTTAACGAACTATTGTATAATAAAAATGAAAGAAAATGTAACAGCAGGCAAAAGAAGTAACCAAGATTATTTTCCGATCTTTTTAAATGGAGTAAAAAGTATTAGCGCAATAAAGCAAGATTCAAAATTTGCTCAGAATAGAAGAAATGGGGAAGATGAAACCAGGTAAAAGAATGAAGTCTGTTCCTGGAATGAGATTATTCTATTTAACATAATATTAATTATACGACAACCGCAGAAAATTTGCGTATGCTTGCATTTAACATAATTTCAGTACTAAGACAACGCGCCAGCGTTGTTTGAGTACGGTTCCGAAATTATGTTAAAGCAAATTTTCGGGCCAGCGAGGAATAATCTCCTTTTACCAAAAATGTTTCTTCGTAAACATTATCAAACGCTGGCAGCATTTTCCAAAATTCCTGCGCAAAATACTTTCATTTATTAAGCTCTCGATCATTAAAGCAAATTTTCTCCCGACGTTTTCTGAAAACCAAAGTTGTCAGTATAATTTATATTATTGTTAAATAGAGCTTGCCGTCCAGGAATAAGCTTCTTGGTTCCGGTAAGCATTATCGAAATTTACTTTCCGGTAATTTTCAGAATCCTGCGCGTTTGTCGCATAATTAGCATTATAGTTAAATTGCCGCGCGGCCGGCGCAAATGCTTGAAAAATTTCTTTTGTAGGAAAATATACAAAAGAAATTTGTTCGGTGCATCCACAGCCTCTGCACCAACCGCACAGCAAATCGTATCATGCCCACGCACGGTTTAAGTTCTAATAAGCTATCTCTGTTCAGAATGGATTATTTGCGTCCAATGCCGCAAGAGAATTGAAAATTCGCGCCCAGCCTGCCTTACAGGCGTAATTTTCAATACACTTGCTTCTTTACCAGAATAACCATTCGAATATTCTATTTAACATAATAATGTAAGATGACCTTCCCTGCGGTGAATAATCATATATTCTATGCCCTTGAGCCGGGCGGGCTTTTCTTTTGGCTTGAACCAAAAGAAACAAAAGTTCAAGAAAAAATTATGCTTCCCCCGCTCTCTTGGCTATTCTAAGAAAAACTACAAAAGCTGGCAAAGCCTCTTTTGTGTTTTTCTAAGAACAGCCAATTCACGCCAGATCTGGCCCGCAATTTTTTCTGGCCGACGCACAACTTTAATAAAGGCAATAAGAAATAATAGAATGCTATTTTACAAAATCAGACCTTCAAAACAGATCTTTTATAATATTCTTTCTACGCTTTATATAATCAATTATAGATTCAGTTTTCTCGCTATATTCACATTCATAGATCAAAATACAATTTATCTTCTTTTCATCTATTGGTCGTGATTTGATTGTGTTACTTATATCTTCTAAGAAACCAATGCAATCGAGATATTTAAATCGAATATTATCTGCTTTAGCTAATATTACAATACCCTTATTAGGCAGTTTTTGATCCAGTCCATAGCTATCAAAGTTTA
>JAAYAN010000307.1 GCA_012719345.1 Ignavibacteria bacterium
GTCAAAGCATTGTACATTGTGGTCTTGCCAGAGTTCGGGTTGCCTGTTAAAGCAATTCTCATTAGTCTTCCTCCCTTTTTAACATTATATGGTTCTTATGGTAGAGCTATAGCATAGTTAGCTATTGCTAACCTCTGGTCGAAAAAAAGCAGCTGGTTTTTCGCCATGTTTCATCAAACAACAATGGCATCAGCTAACTGAGAATCGATATTATAACGTCCGTCTTTGATGGAAACCGTGCAACCACCTTTTCTATGGGCAATGACTGTTATTGCCTCGCCGACATAGCATCCAAGGGTGAACAAAAACGCATTTAATTCATCGTCTCCCGTTATGATCTGTTGAATGATGTACTCTTCGCCTTCTATAGCATCTCTCAAAGTCATTCCATGTACCACCGTGCATTCTCCATTTGTGTCTGGCACACAGATCACGGCAACAAGTTAGCAGGCGCTAACTCAGAGTACACCTTTTCATCTAGTTTGTCAATAGGGTAATATAAAGACTACTGCATTTACAAAAGTTTTGTGACAGGCTCTAGAGATCCTTTGTTTGATTTTATCATATGGAAATTGGTATCATGGAATCAAAGTGTATCAGTTATTTTTCAGGAGATTATTATGGCTCTAAAACACTCTGGCGAGATGTATCTCGAAACTATATATGTTCTTTCCAAAACAAAATCCTCGGTGCGTTCCATTGATGTTGCGGAATACATGAATTACTCCAAACCCAGCGTCAGCCGTGGCATCGGAATCCTAAAAAAGGAACAGTACATTACTGTTGATCATGACGGATCTATTTCTCTGACTGACACTGGTCTCTTGCTTGCACAAAAAATCTATGAAAGGCATACGGTTTTAAGCAAAATCCTCATGATGCTTGGTGTCGATGAGAAAACAGCAATAGAGGATGCTTGCAAGATCGAACATGATATCAGCGACAAGTCTTTTAAAGCCCTGAAAAAACATATAGAGGATAGATAACAGCCCTAATAAAACGTACCTATTGAGTTCGTAAGCAAGTTTTCCGGGCAGGCCGTGATACCTTTAACGAAGAGAACCGCATTTTCAATTCTGGCGCGTCAGGAAGGCGAGCTCATACCCTTTATACTGGCTAGCTCCGTCAGATATTGTCTCGCTTTTCAGATCGGGCTTTACCTATCGCCTTATTATGTTTCTACGCTTTTATTCGCTACCACGCAAAGCCAACCTCTATTGTGATTGTGAATCCTAACACTGGAAAAGCCTGTCTGAAGTATGGCTTTCCTCAGTTGATCACCTGTATATATCGTCATACCTCTGATGATCTTTGCCCACTTTTCATCCATGTTGGTTTCGCCGTTTGATTCGTTACAAATAACAAAGGTACCACCGTTTTTCAGTACACGAAATATCTCCTGAAAGCTCTTTGGCAGATCCGGCCAAAAATAAACAGTTTCAAAAGCGGTTACGACATGAAAGCTATTATCTTCAAATGGCAGTTCCATAACATCTGCTTGATGCACTTGGCAACGCCCGAGCTGGATTTCTTTTGCGTTTACCCTTCGGGATTTATCCACACTGATTTCAGAATAATCAACGCCCTTCACAGTACCATACGGACACAATTCCAAGAGCTTTTTAATGTTGGCACCGCCCCCACATCCAACATCAAGAACACAGGCGTTATTCGGGATATCTAAA
>JAAYAN010000134.1 GCA_012719345.1 Ignavibacteria bacterium
AACGGCTAAATTCTCAGGGGATTTCGTTCGGGCTAGTTTATCCGGCTTTTGACGGACCTCTCTTCATCCCCTGAGAATTTTTTCATTTAACCATTTACACAAAACTTTTTACACTACCTTTTGTTATAGGACTCGGCGTTACGCAGTTGGTTGATGGAATTTCCATCGTGCTTAAAGAAAGCGGGAGCGACACATTTCGATATTTATTAATTATTCCAAACCTGTTTATTTCGGGAATTGCGGCATTATTCGGCTATTTTGCAAGAAAAATGCAGGCATGGAGTTTTATTACAGGTATGGTTCTTTACGGACTTGACGGATTAATTTATCTTGCTATCGGAGATTTATTTCCTGTGGCTTTTCACGCGTTTGCTTTGTGGGGAATTTTTCGCGGATATAAAGCAATGAAAGAACTTGAAGATATTAACAGAAGAATGGCAGAAGCTTCTGTTGAAACCGAAACACAAACTATTTAATTCTATTTTTTATTAACCGCATCGTTCACAATTCCTTTAATTTTATTGGAAGTTACCGGATCGGTACGGAATTTTATTATTATCGAATTTTCATCATATTCAGTAGAAATAACTTCTGCAAGCGAATGAATACGGAAAACCAGCGCAGATTTTGATAACGGTATTTCCAGTTCGTTAATTCCGAAGTTTTTTTCGTAAAAGTTTAAAAGCTCGCTGTTAAGTCCTGATATATTTATACCGCGCTGGGCAGATACCGGAATGCAACGCGGGTATTTGTTTCTTACATAATCGAGCCGCTGTTTTTCTTTTAATGCATCAATTTTATTAAACAGCATCAGCTGCGGTTTGTTTTCGCATTTAAGTTCCGCTAAAGTTTCGTCAACAACGCGTATATGGTCTTCAAAAAACATATTGGTAATATCAATTACGTGAATAATTATATCCGCATCGCGTACTACCTGAAGCGTTGTTTTGAATGATTCAATAAGATTATGCGGAAGCTTGCGGATAAATCCTACAGTATCGCTTATAATAACTTTTTTCCCTTTGTCAAGATCAAGCGAACGCGAAGTGGAATCGAGGGTGGCAAAAAGTTTGTTTTCGGCAAGTACTTCGGCATCTGTAAGACAATTAATTAAAGTTGACTTTCCGGCATTTGTATATCCCACAATAGAGGCATTTATAAGATTTTTACGCGCTGAACTTTTTGTTGTCTGCTGCAGTTCAATTTTTCTTAGCTTTTCCTTTAAATGCGTAATTCGTTCTCGTATAATCCTTCGGTCTGTTTCAATCTGTGTTTCTCCCGGACCTTTAGTACCTATTCCGCCGTACTGCTTGGAAAGGTGAGTCCAGGCACGGGTAAGCCGCGAAAGCATATATTGGTTTTGTGCAAGTTCAACCTGAGTTTTAGCCTGATTTGTTTTCGCATGGGAAGCAAAAATATCAAGTATCAATCCGCTGCGGTCTACAATTTTTTTGTTAATTACTTTTTCGAGGTTGCGGGTTTGAGTCGGACTGAGATCATCATCGAAAATTATGAGATTTATTTCATTCATTTCAGTAAGCTCGGCAATTTCTTCCACTTTGCCTTTCCCGATGTAAAATGCCGGATCAAATCTGTCCCTGTCCTGTGTAATCCGCAATACAGTTTCTGCTCCTGCGGTTTCGGCAAGCATCTCAAGTTCGTCGAGGTGCTCACGTACAAGTTCAGCGGATGCATCTTTCATTCTTACAGAAACAAGTATTGCTTTTTCTTTTATATTTTGAACAATTTCTATCATTTTTAATTCCTATGCTATATTAAAAAGTAACGTGTATAAGAGTAAAAATATTGCATAAACCCCGAAAGGCGTGAAACAATTCATATCCACTCAAATTTATTTCTATCATTTAAATTTCCGTTTCGGCTGATTCTTTTTTCATACTTTTTGCAATAAACATTTCGGCTGCGGCAAGCAAAATAACAATTATAATCAATAATTTCCATAACTCTGTACCGAAGCGCGTTTCGTTAATTTCGGCTGCGGAATTATCTTTGTTGCGGATGTTCCGTATTTTACCGTTAAATTTGATCTTACGGCAAAAAGATTCAAATCCGCTTTCCGTTAAAAATGCGCTGCCCGATTCCGATGAATCGGGATTGGCAGTAAATGTATTAACCAATTTATCTTTATCGTAAACTTCGTAAAATCCGGGCAGAGAAGTCTGCGAAAACGAAACATACTTTCTGCCGGAAACTGAATCTGTGTTCATAATTTCACTGCCGCCCCCCGGAATTTTGACCTTCAAGACAGTATATTTCATTCGGGAAATATCAATCGGTATCGGATTTCCCACAGTATTTTCGGATGAAGCGGCGCTGCCTGAATAAAGGTAGAATACAGATCTTGAAATAAGCGGGGCAAAAACGGATTTCAGCGGAAGATTATTCCAGCTTAGTGACGGTGCCGAATTAATAACAAGAACTTCAGCTTTCTCTTTCTTAATTTCGGAAAGAAAAGGTGTTTTTTGCAAAAGCGAAATTATGCTTCGTACATTTCCTTTAAATTTAATATCAAAATAATAATAAAACTCAGGCGAACCGATTTTATTTGTACCGGAACTGAATATGTCTGCAAAAACCGGATGGCTGTAATCAATTTCATCGAATTCCGAATAATTTTCCACATAGTTAAAACTTCCAATTGCTTTTACCGAAGCATTGATGTTCATACTATTTAGAAAAGCGGCATATTTTTCGGGCGTGCTTTTTACCGAAGGCATCAGAATCAATCTGCCTCCGTTACTTATATAATTATTTAAAGATACAGCAGCGTTAGCATTTACAGATCCGCATAATATAATAACATCGTAATTAAAGCTGCTTATTCCACCGCCGGTAAAGATTTCAAGAGCGATTGTGTTTTTTACTATTTCGTTAGATAAAACAGGAATAAGATATTTTGTATCTTCTTCGCTTTCGCAGATTAATGCTGTTTTTATTTTATCGGGAATGAAAACCGAAAGATATCTGAAATTATCCTGGGGCAATTCGTCATCTTCCAACCCTGCCGAAATATTTATAAATCCTGCCTTGTTTGAAACCGTTTCCAAAAAAACAGACTTTTCCTCGCCGGGATTCAGATCGATGCTTTTTTGAGCTGTGCGGCTCCCGTTTGCAAAAAGAGATACTACAAGATTTTTTTGCGGATTTTCACCTTCATTTTTTACAACAGCCTTGAATTTAAGCGGTTTGCCTTTTTCAAAAATAGCAGTTTCGGAAATAAGCTGCGTAACAGCAGCATTGTTTTTTGCTTTGCTTGTCAAGTTTATAGTGTAAAGCAGTTCATTTCCTGTATGTTCCGGCAGCGCCGTATTGTTTCCGGTTAATTTGAAATTGTTTTTTTGAAAATCGGTAAATAAAAATATCTCTTTATTAAAGTCCTGCGATTCCTGTAAAATTTTTATTGCTTGCGAAATTGATTTGAAATAGCTGCCCGGAATATATGAAAACTCTGTTTCGTTCAATTTGCGAAGAGCTTGTTCTTTCGATTTTAGCAGACTAATATTATCGGAATTTTTTCCCGCAGCCGGAATTATTGCAAATTTATCTCCTTCTTCGGCATTCTGAATAATAGATTTAATGGTCTTTTTTGCTTCATTTAAAATTGCTCCGTTTTCCGAAAGTTTCGTCATACTAAACGAATTATCTAAAATAAAAACAGATGTGCTTTTTGCTGCCGAAGAACCGGGAAGATTTATGGATTTGATCGTCGGACGGGCAAAAGCCAGTACTAAAAAAATTACAATCAGTGTACGAATTATCAGAAGCAGCAGCTGTTTCAATTTAAGTCTGCGTATTTTTGTCTGCTGAATTTCTTTAAGAAATGCCAGAGAACTGAACTGTATTTTTTTTAATTTTTTTAAATTAAGAAGATGAATAATCAGCGGGACGGCTGCTGCTAAAAGTCCGAAAAGTATAAGAGGATTAAGAAATGTCATTTTTTATCGACTAAAAAAGAAATATCAATCGTAAATTCTTCTGATAACTGCATCTTTAAAATAATGAGTGAGAATTTCATCAAATTTAAACCCCATTGCACCCATAACTGCTGCACCAATCTGGCAGAGCCCTACGCCGTGTCCCCAGCCTGCACCTTTAAGCGTAAATTTTTCCGGGATATTTTCGGAAATATCTTCTTTTATTACGATAAAAGCAGAGCTCATCAAGTGCGACTCGGATAAAATACGTCTGATTTCAAGTTCCTTTCCTACAGTCAATGTATATTTTGTTCCTATAATCATCAATTTTACCAGCCGCGAAGAGTGTCCTCGCTCAACAGGTTTTAAATCAATAATACTTCCAAAATCAATTCCGGTTTTTCGTTTTATTAAATCAGCTAATTCATCTTGGGTATAAGAAACCTGCCAGCGGAAAAAATTATTTGTGCTTTGGTCGTAATCATTTAAAACCTGACTTAAAATAACTTTATCATTTGTGTTGCAGAAAGCAGAGGGATTGGAAGAAATCCATCTTTCGGCAGTAGCTTCGCTGCTGAAATCCAGATTTACATTATCAGCTGGAAATTTGCAGTCTTCCACGGATTGAAGGTACGGATAGTTAACATTATTCCACACGTTTTCAAAAGATTCTGTAATTCCGCCGCAGCATTTAGAATAGCGTGTATCGCATATTTCTCCGTTATATTCAAGGATGGTTCCGCGAGTATCGCGTATTGCTCGTTTAACTCTTTTTGTGTATGCTTTTGTAATTCCCTGATAACGCTGGCAATGATCGTCGGCGCAAACATCATAGTATTGATGATCGTGCTGATCGTACCATTTTATTAATTCGTTATCAATTATTTTTATGTTCTCTTTTTTGGCTTCAACAAATTTAGGGTTTTCTCTTTTTATTTGCGAAAGAAGCCACGAGCGCGAAACAATTGCATGCGCACGCAAAAGTTCTTCGGAGCTTGTAGCGCTCATTTCGGATGAAATAACGCTTAAAAGATAATCTTCCGCAGGAATTATATTAATTGCCTGGATTTTGCCTTGAATCAGTTGTAATTTCAGACTTCCGCGGAATCTTTCGTGTTCTTTTCTTTCCCAATGGAATTTTTTCCCTATTTCCACATTCTTTATTAAAACAGTATCAGTTTCGTAATCGTTGGGCTCAAAAGAGATTTCCTGAGTTTTATAAACCGAACCGGTTTGATCGGTAATCTCAATAACATCATCTTTAATTTTTGCGGTTTGAAACCCGTAAAATACTCTTTCTGCATCAACTGAATAAAACCTGCCGTTCAGGTCGAATGAAACTTCTGTATCTTCAACAATGCATACTTTTATAAGGGGTTCTGTTGTAAAATTTATATTCTCAGTGGTAAAATTCATAAAACGCCAAAAATTATGGACAAAACAAATTGTAAAAATTCAAATGATTAGAAATTCCAAAAAAAATAAAACTGACTTATAAATTATCAAAAATCTTCAATAATTTGCTATATATTTTGGAATATAACTAAGAAAAGAGCAGTAAAAATAAACGGCTGGGGCAAAATCAGGTGGTGTATCTTTCAACAATTAGATAAACCAGCCAAGGTATAATTACGTAAAGCACAAATTCGGTAAGATCGTAATGTTGTATTTCTAATGACTGTATCGGGAAATATACATCGGCATTTGTATAAAATTTCAGGAAAAAATTTCTTGTGCCCTGACCGATTTCAAGATTAGCAATTCTTAAAAAATATCCTGACAAATAAAGACAGACGGCATTTGCCAAAAACCACAAAAAAAACAGCCATTTTAAAGTTTTCATATAAAATTCAAATAATTTTTCTTAAATTTACTTAAAATATCTCTTTCAGCAAAAATAATAGTATGAATTTTAATAAATAGATATTTTAATAATAATGGTACAAGGGAGGCAGAATGGGCAAAATTCGCTGGATTTCTGTATTTATTGTATTTTCCTTTTCTTTTATTAAAGCGCAAAGTCCTGAAATATTCCTGACAGAAGTAATGTTTTACCCCCAGGTTTCAAACTCAGAATTTATTGAAATTTTTAATTCTTCCGCCGATTCGGTTTACAATTTGTCAGGCGCAGAAATAATTTACGAAACTTCCTCGGCAGATAATATTATTCCAGCTGCAACGGATTCACTGCTTCTTCCGGGAAAATATGCGGTAATTTTAGAAGGCGATTACGATTTTGAAAACGGACCCTATAAACTATTAATTCCGGATGATGTTCTGATACTGAAAATTGATAATAATTCTTTCGGTTCAACCGGTATGGCAAACACTTCCGACCGAAGAATAAAAATGGTAACGCAATCCGGAGATACTCTTTTTTCTTATTTGTATTCAGGAAATAATCAATCGGGGTTTTCCGATGAAAAAATTAACATCAGCAATAATGACAGTTCTGAAAATTGGGCGAATTCGAAAGTATTAAACGGCACACCCGGTTTTAAAAATTCTGTTACTCCGAATAATTATGATTTTCAATTAAAAAGCGCTTATACGGTTCCTTCCAATCTAATCCGGCAGGAAAAGTTTGATCTTTATATTAAAGCAATAAATATTGGAAAATTAACTTTAATATCGTCCAGTTTGACTGTTTATTTAGATGAAAATAGAGATTCGATATTTGATCCTTCGGAGATTTTTTTAGAAGATGAAATGCAGTCTGTTCTTCCCGCGGATTCAGCTGAATTGGTTTTCAGAGATCTGCAATTCGATGATGCAGGGATTTATAATTTTTTGATCAAATGCCGAAATGGTAATGATGAAGATACTTTGAACAACGAATTGTTTTTTTCTTTGATTATCAAAAACAAGCCTGCCAATGCTAATGATCTTGTTATCAACGAAATTATGTATCTTCCGCTGAATGACGAGCCGGAATGGATTGAGCTTTATAACCGCAGCGAAAATCCGGTTGACCTGCGTAAGTGGAAAATATCGGATGCATCAAGTTCGGTAAATC
>JAAYAN010000135.1 GCA_012719345.1 Ignavibacteria bacterium
AAAAGAACACAAGAAGCTTTAAAAGAAAGTGAAGAACACTTTCGGACTTTAACTGATACAGGAAATGTATTTTTTTGGACTTCTGGGCTTGATAAAAAATGTGATTATTTTAATAAACCTTGGCTCCAGTTCAGGGGCAGAACAATTGAACAAGAATTAAATGATGGCTGGTTGGAAGGAGTTCATCCTGATGATCTAAAAAACTATATCAGCATCTACTTTGAGGCATTTAACAAGAAAGAGAAATTTAATATCGATTTCAGGTTAAAAAGATTTGATGGTAAATATTGCTGGTTAAACAATGAAGGAAACCCACGATATAACAGCAAAGGAGATTTTGTTGGATATTTTGGTCATTGTGTTGATATTTCCGAAAGAAAACAACTTGAGGCATCAATATATTCTGAAAAAATTCTCTTCCGAACACTTATTGATAGTATTCCCGACGGTTTATATATAAAAGATTTGAATGCTAGAAAAATTATAAGCAATCCTCAAGATGTTAGAATTCTAGGTTTCTCAAGAGAAAATGATGTGATTGGTAAAAGCGATTTTGAAATGTTGCCCGAAAAAATTGCTGCTGAATGTTATGAAGATGATATGCGTGTAATTAAACACGGAGAAACTATTTTAAACAAAGAAGAAGAAATTGTTAATGAAAAAGGTGAAAGACAATGGTTAGTTACATCTAAAATACCTTTATATGACGCAGACAAGAAAATAATTGGTTTGATAGGGATTGGACATGATGTTACGAAAAGAAAAATTCTGGAAAGTCAATTATTACAAGCGCAAAAACTCGAATCCATTGGACAGCTTGCAGCAGGAATAGCACACGAAATTAATACTCCTACTCAATATGTTGGCGATAACATAACTTTTCTTAAGGATGTATGCAAAACATTTATTGCGGCAAATGAAAAGATAAGGGATCTAATAAAAGCTTCCGAACAAGGAGAAGACACTTCGAAAATTATCGAGGAAATTAAAAAATTCAGGAATGAGAGCGATTTTGATTTTTTATGCGGCGAAGCGCCTGAAGCAATTAAGCAGGCAATGGAAGGAGTAGACAGAATTTCTTCAATTGTTAAAGCCATGAAAGGTTTTTCGCATCCGGGAACTGAAAGCAAAGTACTTGTAAATATTAATGAACTGATTGAAAATACAGTTATTGTTTCCAGAAATGTATGGAAATATGTATCGGATGTTAAAACTGATTACGATATAACTCTGCCAGATGTTTTATGTCTGCCGGCTCAATTCAACCAGATAATTTTAAATCTCATTGTAAACGCTGCTCATGCCATCGAAGAAAAATTCGGAAAAAACGGCGAGAAACAAGGAATAATAAAAATTGTTACTAAAGAGAAAAATAAAAGTGTTTTAATAACAATAACCGATAATGGAGCTGGTATCCCGGATGAAATAAAGCACAAAATCTTTAATCCTTTTTTTACAACTAAAGAAGTCGGAAAAGGTACCGGTCAGGGTCTTTCTATTGCCAGAGATATTGTTGTAAATAAACATAAGGGTTCTATAGATTTTGATTCTGTAAAAGGTGAAGGAACAACATTTAAAATAGCAATTCCGTTTTTTTCTGAATAGAAAATATATTTTTATTGAATCGTAAGAAAACAGCTTATTTTTTTTCGCACTTTTCATACAATCAATTCCTCGTAAAGTAATAATCCTATCCATATATTGAGTTCATAATTGAATTATTTCTTTAATATGCTTATGTTTTTGTAGTATGAAAAAAATTAAAATAACTATTCTAGTAATTTCCCTTTCTTTTTTAAGTTATCTGTCGCTAAACGGTTTTTCTTCATTCAACAACTCTCCGGCAAATAAAACAAAAAGTGGAACCAGCAAAAAAATCACCGATAACTATGTTTGTAAAGATAAAAGCATAATAATTATTGAAGGTTATTTTATCACGAAAAATTCCTCGCGCATTTTAAAAGCAGTGAAAAATTCACTTGAATATCTTGAAGAAAATGCAGGAAAATTTCCTTGCAGAACTTTTAAAATAATTGAAACTCCTAAATCCATTTCAAAAGAGGAAAGCTTTTTTCCTGGCGGATTTAATATCTGCAGCGAGCATATAATTCCATCAAAAGTCCACAGCATCGAGCGGAAATGCGCTTATAATGTTTCAATTCAGTATTTCGAAAACCTTGATGAACCTGACTGGGTAAAAAAAGGGCTTGCCGCTTTTTTTTCGGATAAAATTGTTAATAAATATTACGGCGCCGAAAACGAGCATTTTATTGTTTCGGACTATTACCCTGTTTACGGTTACAATCTTCTTTCGTATCACAATATCCCATTAATCTATACTATTGGAAGTTATGGAATTAACGAGGGAGAAATTTTTTTGAAAGATTATTACAAAAGAATTAAATACGGCGCAATTTCGGATTCGGCGTCCGCTTATCCCGACAATTTGACCTTTGAAATAAACAAAAAAAATAAACCTGCAATTCTGTTTTATACTTTGGAAAATTTGAAAGGGAAAGAATTTATAAAAAATGCCGTAAAAAAAATACTTAATGATAAAGGAAATTTTTTTGATATCCTGAAAAGAGATTTTGGAGCCGACAGTACATTATTCATAGAAAATTTTATAACTCAAAATAAAGTTTTCGATTATGCTGTATCAGGAATTTGGGAAAAAGACAGTAAGAATTATGTTTTGCTGCTTGAAAGACTTGGCGACGGAATTCTTCCGCAGCAAGTTAACGTTTTTACAAAAAACGATACTCTTTCTTTTTTATGGAATGGAATTGAAAAAGTAAAACTCCTCAGAATCAAATCGTCCGGAAGAATTATTGCTGCACAGATTGATCCAGCTTACACTAACTTATTCGATATAAACATTGCAAATAATTCATATAAATCCCAAGCCGATTATTCAGCAACTGTTTCGCTTTCTGTCCGCTGGTTTTTCTGGATACAAAATTTATTGATGACCTCAGGGAGTGCAGGTTGAAAATAAGTATAAAAGACGTTCTTAAAACTGGATTCCGAAATGTTTTTCATAATTACAGTTTTATATTTCTGTTTTGGGGCACAAATTTTTTATTCGCTTCAATATTAACTTTGCCTGTTTTTATCCTCTTAAAAGAAAATATCGCTCATTCATTTATTACAGATCAAATTTCCCAAGGACATAATTTTTTATGGTTTCTGCAGTTCCGAAATTTTAACACATTTGCTTTTAAATCTTTGGAATTGCTTACTCTTGGAGTTTCGATAGTATATGTGCTTATCCAGACGTTTTATATGGGCGGACTTGTAGCAGTTTTTAACACGCCCGCAAAAAATCATATGGTCGACTTTTTTTTTGGCGGAGTAAAATTCTGGTTCAGATTCATTAAAGTGTCTTCAGTTTCAATTCTAATATATATAATAGTCTTTTATTTTTATGATTTGTCCGAAAACTCAAGAACCTTTCTTCTTGGAAAGCTAAATCTTATTTGGTTCGATTTTATAATGCGCGCGGCAAATTTTACTTTCCTTATTTTTGTAATTGGAATAGTAATTCTTCTTTCGGATTACACAAAAGTCTCTCTTGCAATTGAGGATAAAACCGCTATTATAAAGGAATTTATTCGCTCTCTTAAGTTTATCCGAAAGAATTTTTATCTTGTTTTTGGAACATTTCTTGCGATAGCTGTTTTATCGGCAGCAGGAGCAGTAATTTATAACATTATCGAAGCTTTTGTTCCAAGAACACCTTTTTATTATTTAATTCTTTCCTTTATTCTTCAGCAAATGTTAGTTATTTTTCGATTATCAATAAGAATGTTTTTCACTGCTACCGAAGTATTTTTGCTTAAGGACATAAATGCTGAAGTAATTGAAGAAAGTGATATAAATGAAATAGGAGATTAAATGGCAGTTATACCAATAACACAATACGGCGACCGGATTTTACGAGAAAAAGCAAAAAAGATAAAAAATGTAGATGATAAAATCATTACCCTTATACGCGATATGTTTGAAACAATGCGAAAAGCTAACGGAGTAGGTTTAGCTGCCAACCAGGTAGGAAACGGAAATTCGCTTTTCACTATCGATTTAACAGGTGTAGAGGGATGCGAAAAAATTAAACCTTTGGTAATGATAAATCCCGAAATTATTGCTTCATCCGATGAGCTTGTTACTATTGAGGAAGGCTGTTTAAGTCTGCCAAACCTTAGAGCTGATGTTGACCGTCCTGAAAAAATACAGATTAAATACATCGATACTGATGAAAAAGAAGTAATAATTGAAGCCGATGATTTTTTAGCCCGTGTAATTCAGCACGAATACGATCATCTTCAAGGCAAAATGATTCCCGACAGAGTTGAATCCTACGAAAAAAACAAAATGAAAAATGAATTGATGAGAATTATGAAACGCGAAGTTGAAGTCAATTATCCGATAACAGATAGGTAGAACTAGAGTAAGATATATGAGTAAGAGTAAGAAAAAAAAACAGAAAACAATCACTGCTATTTCTCAATCTCACATATATTCTAAATATTTTTTACTAACTATTAAGTACTGATAAATGAAAATTGTATTCTTTGGCACCCCCGATTTCGCAGTTCCCTCATTGGATATTTTAATTGAGAATAAATTTGATGTTTGTGCTGTTGTTACCGCTCCCGATAAGGAAAGAGGACGCGGCAGAAAAGTAACTTTCACGCCGGTTAAAGAAGCAGCATTAAAAAATAACATTCCGGTTCTTCAACCCGAAAAGATGAATGATGAGAAATTTATTGAAGAGTTAAAAAAATTCAATGCCGATTTATTCATTATTGTAGCTTTCCGCATTCTTCCTGAAGAAGTATACACAATTCCCAAACTCGGTTCATTTAATCTGCACGGCTCACTGCTTCCAAAATATAGAGGAGCAGCGCCAATTCAATGGGCAATAATTAACGGAGATACTAAAACCGGCGTTACTACTTTCTTTCTTGAAAAAAAAGTTGATACAGGGAATATTATTCTAAAAAAAGAAATCCCAATTTTACCGGAAGATGATTTCGGCAGTCTTCACGATAAAATGTGCGTTATCGGCGCAGAAACAATTTTGGAAACTGTAAAATTAATTGAATCGGATAAAGCTGTTCCTCAAAAACAAAATGACTCAGAAGCTTCCCCTGCCCCGAAAATAACAAAAGAAACTTGCTTAATAAATTGGAATAACCCTGCAGAAAAAATCAAGAATTTAATACGCGGACTTTCCCCTTACCCAGCGGCTTATTTTGTAAATTCCGGAAAGAATTATAAAGTTTTTAAGTGTGAGATTTCAAATAATAAGAATCTAAAATCCGGCGAAATTTTTCAAGACAAAAACAGCATTATAATCGGAACCGGAGATAAAGCATTACAAATTTTAGAAATCCAGCCCGAAGGGAAAAACCGGATGGCGGCTGCTGATTTTTTAAGAGGGAATAAATTATGACTTTGAATATGCTTGAATAAAGCTCTATATTTGGGTTGTTATTCAGACATAATAAGGTTTATATGAAAAATCTTTCTGTTTCAAATGATATTATCCCGGTCGGCGAATTTAAAGCCGGACTTTCAAAGTATCTTAAAGATGTACAGACAAATAAAAATTCTTTGGTAATTACACAAAATGGCCGCCCGGCCGGAGTACTGATAGCTCCCTCTGAATACGATGAATTGAGGAACACAAAATTATTTATCGATTCAATTTCCAGAGGACTATCTGATTCGGAGAAAGGGCATCTTTTCACTACTGAACAATTAAAAAAAGAATTAGGAAATATCGATTAATAATCATGAAAGTGCGTTGGACTAGAGAATCTTTAATCCGGCTTCGAGAAGTTAAGCCTTATATTTCGAAAGATAATCCGCAGGCTGCTGCAAAATTTCTTGATAAAATAATTAACCTTGCAGAATCGATAAAAGAAAATCCTGAAAAAGGAAGAATTGTTCCTGAAATTACAATTTCAAATATCAGAGAATTGCTATATAAAAATTACCGGATTGTGTATATCATTAAGAAAGAATCAATTGATATTCTCACAGTTTTTGAGGGACATAAACTTCTTGAGAAAGATGTAATAAATTAAAATTATTTAAATAACTGAGACAAATTTGAAAAAGTGCGATGATTTACTTGGAGCTATCGGGAATACCCCGATTGTAAAATTAAAAAATATTTCTAAAGACCTGAAAGCTACAATTTGGGCAAAACTTGAGTTTACAAATCCTGGCGGAAGCATTAAAGACCGTATTGCAAAGTATATGATAGAAAAAGCCGAGATGCAGGGAAAAATCAAACCCGGCGATACAATTATAGAAAATTCTTCGGGAAATACTGCGCTTGGACTTGCAATTATTGCCCGGCAGAAAGGTTACAATCTTAAAATTGTTATTAGAAATACTCAAAGTCCCGAAAAAATTAAAATGCTCAGGGTGCTTGGTGTAGATGTAATTCTTGCCGATACAAAACTTGATCCTGAACATCCTCATTCTTATAATAATTATGCAAAAACAATTTCCGATAACGATAAAAGCGTTTTTTATATCGACCAGCATAATAATCTGGATAACAACGAAGCGCATTATCGAACAACCGGTCCAGAAATCTGGGATCAAATGGACGGACAGATAGATTACCTGATTGGCGGACTTGGAACTGGCGGAACAATAACAGGATCTGGAAGATTCTTAAAAGAAAAAAATCCTGATATTAAAATCATCGGAATTGATCCGATGGGCTCGGTTTTCTATAATTATTTCAAAGAAAAAAAGCTTATAAAACCTTACAGATATTTTGTTGAAGGAATAGGTGACGAGTTTATTCTTCCAACGGCTCAGCTCGATATATTGGATGATATGATTCAAGTTAATGATAAAAAAGCTTTGGGCTGGGCTAAAAAAATTGCTGCTGAAGAAGGAATTATTGCCGGCGGTTCAAGCGGGGCAAATGTTTGGGGAGCTGTGCAAATTGCTAAAGAAATAGACAGACCGGCAAATATTGTAACTATTATCTGCGATTCCGGTTTCAAATATTTAAGTACAATTTATAATGATAGCTGGCTGGAAGAAAAAGATTTGTTGTAAATCACTTATATAAACTTCAGCTCAAATCAGTTAAATTCTTTTATGCGAAATTAAATTCAGAAATTCCGAACGGGTACGAGCATCCTGTTTGAAATTTCCGTGCATAGCGCTTGTAATTGTAAACGAATTCTGCTTTTCCACGCCTCTCATCATCATACACATATGATATGCCTCAACCACAACGCCAACCCCGATAGGAGAAAGATGTTCGTCAATAAGAGCTGCTATTTCTTGTGTCATGCGCTCCTGCACCTGAAGTCTGCGGGCAATAATTTCAACAATACGAGGGAATTTACTAAGTCCGATGATTTTACCATCGGGTATATATGCTATGTGAACTTTTCCGTAAAATGGGAGAAGATGATGTTCGCAAAGGCTGTAAAAATCAATATCTTTTACTATCACCATTTCATCATATTCTTCGTGAAAAACTGCGCCATTAATAACATTTTTTATATCTTCTTTGTAGCCTTTTGTTAAAAATTCATAAGCTTTTGCAACACGTTCCGGCGTTTTTAACAGGCCTTCTCTTTCCGGATTTTCACCAATTTCTTTTATAATTGAAACAATATTTTCTTCAATTTTTTTCAAATCCAATTTATTCACCTCTGTATTCTGCAAAATTATTTTCTGTTTCGCTTAATTTAATGCTAAAAAGTTTTCCTGCCGGTATTTTATTTACCAATTGATTCCAAAATGCAACACACAAATTTTCAACTGTGGGAATAATTCCCTGCAGAAAATCCACATCTGTATTCAAATGTTTATGATCGACTTTTTCGAGGATTGTTTTAGAAATTATATTTTTCAAAATTTTCAAATCAACAACATATCCTGTTTCGAGGATTATGTTCCCAACAACAATAACTTCAAGAATATAGTTATGTCCGTGAATGTTATTGCACTTATCAAAAAGTTCATCATTCCTGTAATCAGAAAGTTCAGGGTTGAACAATCTGTGAGATGCGCTGAAAGTTTCTCTCCGGGTAATATAAACCATTTAGCTTTTCAAAGCCTCAATAAGTTCTTCAATATGTCCCGTAACTTTAACTTTTGGGAAAATCTTTTTAATAATTCCGTTTTCGTCAATTAAAAAAGTTGTCCGTTCTACACCCATATACTTTTTCCCGTACATACTTTTTTCTTTCCAAACACCGTAGGCTTCAACAACTTTTTTCTCACTATCGCTCAGCAAAGTAAAAGGTAAATTATATTTATCGCTAAACTTTTTATGTGATTTTGCATCATCCGGACTAACACCTAAAACTACTGCATTTAGCTTATTAAATTCAGGATGCGAGTCGCGGAAATCACAAGCTTCTTGCGTACAGCCGCTTGTCATATCTTTGGGATAAAAATACAGGACTACTTTTTTACCGGAAAACTGATTTAGTGAAATTTGATTCCCATCCATATCAGTTAGAGTAAAATCCGGGGCTTTATCGTTTTCTTTTAACATATTATTTGCCTTTCCTTACAATAAAAAAAAGAAGAAAACCTGGTTGGATTTTCTTCCTTAAATATTATTATCTATTTTAATGATTCAAGAGCTTTTTTGATTGCATCGTAATCAGGTTAATCGCCGGCATTTTCTAAAACTTCGGCATATTTAATTACGCCGGCTTTATCAATTACAAATGCAGATCTTTTGGCAACGCCTAAAAAATCAAATTTACCGGGTAAAAAATTGTCGTAAAAGGCGCCATAGGCTTTACTCACTTCTTTGTTGAAATCGCTTAACAGCGGAAAGTTAAACTTATGCTTTTCTGTCCACAATTTTTGAGCAAAAGGACTGTCGACACTTATTGCTATAACCTGAGCATTTAAATCACTGTAATGAGATAATCCATCACGTGTTGAACAAAGTTCTTTTTCGCAGACAGAAGTATTTACAAGCGGGAAAAATAATAAAACAACATTATTCTTTCCTTTAAAATCTTTTAAACTTACATCTTCAAGCGAATTGCTTTTTAAAGTGAATTGCGGTGCTTTATCACCTATTTTAAGAGCCATAGCCCCTCCTTTTAGTTATGATAATTTTCTTCCTATTTTTACAGTAACTTGAAATTCGATTTTTCCATCCTGAGTAACTCTGCCTCTCGGCTCAGTTACTTCAAACCAAGCTACCGGTTTTTCTTTATGAGCTTCTTCAATTACATTGCGAATTGCGTCGTTTGTACTTTCTGTAGAGATTCCTACTCTTTCAATAATTTCAAATGTTTTAGACATAATAACTCCTTTAGTTTTTTAAAAGTTCAACAATTTATATTTTAGTAAACCAGATTGTATATCTTAATTGTTCCAAACTTAACAATTTTTCTGCAAAAAAGAGAATATGTTGTATTTTTGCATTTAGTAAATATTTACTTATTTTGAAAATAAATAATTCAGATAAAAAATGGATCATAAAAAAGCGCACGGAATTTTAACTGAATATCTTAAAAAAGGTAATAACAGAATTACCCCCGAAAGATTTCAAGTACTTGATGCCGCTCTCGATTATGAAGGTCATTTTGGAGCCGATGATCTTTACATCAAAATGAAAAATGAAAATTATAATGTATCCAGAGCAACTGTTTATAATACGCTTGAACTTCTTGCTAAATGTCATCTTCTTATTAAACGCAATTTCGGCGAAAATATTACCCGTTACGAAAATGAAATAGAAAAAAAAAATCACGATCATCTAATCTGTATTTCCTGCGGAAAAATTAAAGAATTTTCCGATCAAAGAATTAAAACCTTGGTTAATGAAATTTGCAGTAAAATGGGTTACGAATATTCAGGATATTCTTTTAATATTTTTGGAAAGTGTTCCAAAGAGGAATGTCCCGGTAACAAAAAATCTGATAATAACGAGAATTAGATGTCTGACCTGAAAATTAAATATCCTTTGATGTGGCAGAAAGATGATTTCTTTATCAAAATTTTCTGCTCGATTCCCAATATAGCTACAGGTATATTAATTTCTGCAAAAGATAAATATTTTATTGTCGATCCGGGAGACGGGTTGCTTAGAGATATTAACAAAGAATTAAAACTTGAACAGATACTTAATATCTCGAATATTTTTATTAGTCATGGTCATCACGATCATATCGGCGGATTATGGTCTTTATTAACATATTTTAACGTTATGAAGAAAAAAGAAGATGTTAATATTTTTTATCCTAAAGGAAGCCGGGAAATAGAAAGCATTTATAAAGCTTTTGCCCAGGTTTATAAAAGAGAAATTAGTTACAAGATACAACTTAATCCGATTGACAAATCTGAAATCATCGATATCGGAATTATTTCCGTGCTGCCGTTTAAGGTTAATCATATGGAACACGAAAAAAAAGCCGGTAAGCCTGTTCCTGTTCCTTCATTGGGTTTTAAGTTCATTTATAGCGGAAAATCTATTTGTTACGGAGGAGATACTGCATATTGCGAAACTTTAGTTCAGAATGTAGTTAATTCGGATTTAGCCATAGTTGAGGCAGGAGCTTTAGATGATGAAAATTGCGAAATGCATATGACTATTAAACAGGCACAAAGTATAGGGAAAACTGCCAAGGAACATTTCTTAGTTCATATACCCGAGCGTAAATTAAACAGCTAAATCACAACATCAATCTTGCCAAATTTACTATTTAATGAAGCAATTTTTCCATCGTGATCATAATTACCGTCTTTTAATTCCTCAATTTTCAGCGAATCTACATTATAATCAATAACGACTGGAGAAAAATCTTCAAGAGTATTTGCCAGTTCCGATGAAGTATTAGAAATGTTATCCATTTCAGCTTTCATATCTTCAGCGCGTTGTTTGGCGATTTCTTGCATAGCCTGCTGCTCCATTCGCGATGCATCTGAGGCTACCTGCCTGTCTTGAGATGATGGATCTGCCGGAGCTAATGCAGCTCTTTTAATTTGTCTCGCTTTTTTGATGGTTGCTTCAGGATCGTTTGGCACCTCTGAAGTATCGATTTTTACATTACCGCCAACAGCATAACGTTTTCCGTCGGGACCTACTTTATATTCAAAATGAGGTCCGCTGACATAATATGCTCCTGCTGCAGCCTTGTGTGCCTGCTCGTGTTTTTTAACTTCAGCATCTTGTTTCTTGAGCTCTTTTATTTCCTGCTCAGTTTTGTCTGTCGGCTTATTTGGGTTATCGGAAGATATTTTCCCGTTATCTTCGCCTTTCCAATGGATTTTTTCGGCTTCCCTTCCGATATCCATTAAGCTTTTCGCAGTCTCTGTTTGCGTAAAGCTTGTTCCTGTTATCGCAGGAACAGGATTATTTAAAACTTCCATGTTTTTTTATAGAATATACTATTCCTCCTGCTTAATTATCGGAAGGTATTTAATAATGTTTAGTATATTTTTTCTTTTTTTTAAGAAAAAATATCAATATCACAAAAAAAACCCGATTCCTAATGAAATCGGGTTTTTTTTGTAAAGATAATAATATTATTATTTAAGAACCGCTTCCAGCTGTTCTAAAACAAAATCTATTTCTTCATAACTAATTACTAAAGGTGGCAACAAACGCAATACTGTTACTCCAGCTGTTGCAGGAATAACGCCCCTTTCCATTAATGCTTGAACATAAGGCTGCGGTTTTTCTTTAAGTTCTATTCCAATCATCAATCCTTTTCTGCGGAATTCGCGAACTTTGGACAGCTCCATTTTCTCGATTTTTTCTTGGAAATACTTTCCTTTTTCTTCAGCCTGCTGATCAAGTTTATTATCAATCATAAAATCTATGGCAGCTATTCCGGCAGAACAAGCTAAAGGATTTCCACCGAAAGTAGTTCCGTGTTTTCCCATTGGCGGTTCAATTTTTTCCGAACATAAAATCGCGCCCATCGGAATTCCACCAGCTATTGCTTTTGCAACGCACATAATGTCAGCTTCCAAATTAAAATGGTTACTTGCAAAAAATTTACCGGTACGGCAAAAACCTGTTTGTATTTCATCAATTATTAGAATTATATTTTTTTCGTTGCATAATTCTCTTACTTTCAGGAAATATTCCTTATCGCCAATATTCACACCGCCTTCACCTTGAATAACTTCAAGGATAATTCCTGCTGTTTTATCGGAAACTTTTTCAACAAGTTTTTCAAAATTATTATACGGAACAAATTCAAAACCTGGAACAAGAGGCATAAAATCTTCGCGGTATTCCTTTTTAAAAGTAGCACTTAATGCTCCTAAAGTACGACCGTGAAAACTTTTCATTGCCGAAATAAAATCTGTTTTCTTAGTTGTAAAACGGGCAAATTTTATTGCTCCTTCAATTGCTTCAGTTCCGGAATTAGTTAAAAAAGCTCTTTTAAGATTTTTTGGAGCAACCGACATCAATTTTTCAAGAAATTTTGCTCTGGTATCGTTATACATTGTAACCGGGCAAGTGATAAGTTTTGCTGCTTGTTCAGATATAGCTTTTACAACTGCAGGGTTTGCATGTCCTACGCTTGCAACTCCAATTCCTGCAACACAGTCAACATATTCTTTCCCATTGTCATCCCAAACTTTTGCACCGCTGCCTTTTACAATTACAACATCTCTTTTTGCATAAACGCTAAATTCGTATTGATCTATTAATTGTTTACTTGTCATTGTATTAAAGTTCCTCCTCCGTTAAGCGCATTTTTAACTGGATTTTCAATTCGTCCATCCGCAATAATTACTGTTGTATCACCTTTTTCAAATAGTTTCCGCAGAGCTAATATTTTTCTTTTCATTCTTCCTTCAACCTGCGCTTCGCGTTGTTCAAGTTCAAGCTTAGATATCTTTTTCACGAGCGAATCTGGATTTTTAGAATCTTCTAAAAATCCGGGAGCTTCGATGAATTGAATAATTTTATCTGCTAAAATCTGACTCTGCAGAACTGCAATCACATCATCATTTTCCGTGTTTATTGCACAGTTATTTTCATCAATGATAGGGACTGCAATTACAGGAACGTATCCGTTATCTAAAAGCAGATTAAGCAGATTTAAGTTTATACTTTGAGGTTTTCCCGAAAAATCGCGCAGAAGCTTAAGTTTCCCATCTTCTTTAACCCGGATTCCAGCATTGCGTTTTCCCTGTACAAGTTTTCCATCAAGTCCAGTTAAGCCGACAGCATTAATTCCTGCTTGCTGACACATTTCAACAATCCGTTTGTTTTTTAATCCGGAATAAGCCATCATCATTACATCTAGCGCCATTTCATCGGTAAGTACAGAAGAATAACCTGAAACAGAAGTAACAACTGTCTTTGGAGATTTTAAATCCTCTGCAAGTTTATCACGAACAGCGTTGGCACCGTGAACTATAATAAATTTTTCATTTATTTCAGAAAGATCTTTGATTATGGCTTGAATATTTAATCCAGCGCCGCCTCCAATTTTTACTATTATCATTAAAATACTCCTGTTGTTTTATTTCCTATTAATTTCCAGTCGGTTTCGTTTGTAAAAGAATCTGAGCAAATTACCAAAGTTTTATCAGTTTGTTTAAACTTCAAGTTAAAATATCCGGGATCCTCGTTATAAAAACAGCAGACGTGAGCTTTCTCCTTTTCAGCAACGATTATATTTATCGCACGAATGTATTCTGTCCGCTTATCGATTATTTCGATGCCTTTTTTTAGCGCTTCAGAAAAATCACCTTTATCAAAACGTTTTATAAAATTATATATTTTTTCAGCGCCTATTCTTCCTTCAGCATTTATCTTAACTCCGCGAAGTTCACCGTTAAAGACAAACACAGTTTTATCATCATAAAACGGCATATTGTTTTCAACAAAAATATCTTTGTCTTGAAATGCACTTCTTGCGTGAGCAATTACAATTTTAGATTTTCCGAACTCGGATAAATTATCTTCCCAAATTGGTTTGATATTTTTATAGTTTTCCCACTTGCCGTTTTTAAGGAATGAAAAACCCCAACCGTGACCTTGATATTCTTTGCTATTTTTAGATATTTCAGCAAATTTTCCAAGATATTCGCTAATTTCAAACTCTTCCGAAGAACGAACGTATAATAATCTGCACATTTTTTAGTCCGTTAAATCGGGTGAAGACCAGGGAATTCCAGTCCAAGAGTTTCAGGAAATCCGTACATTAAATTGAATGCCTGAAGCGCCTGACCAGCCGCGCCTTTCATTAAATTATCAATTGAGCTGATTACAACAAGTCTGTTTGAAAACGGATCTTTTTCAAATCCGATATCAACATAGTTTGTTCCGATAAGTAATTTCGGCTCGGGGAATCTGTAATTTCCTGAACTTTCTTTTACTATTCGAATAAAAGGTTCATCTTTGTAAGCATTTCTGTATACTTTCCAAATTTCTTTTTCATCAAGATTTTCTTTAAGAAAAACGTGACTTGTAGCTAAAATGCCGCGAACCATATCAATTGAAGTGGCTGAAAAATGTATATCAAGTTTCTTCCCAAAGCTCATTTCCTGAAGCATTTCGGCAACGTGCCTGTGCTGTGTCGGTTTATAAGACCTAACTGCTCCGGCTCTTTCGGGATGATGAGAAGATTCGCTTGCAGCATTGCCGCCTTCCGAAGAACCAACTTTCACTTCAATGCAAGTCCTGTCTTCCATTACCAATCCTTCTTTAAATAAAGGATAAAGTCCAAGGATTACAGTTGTAGCGTTACATCCCGCACTTGAAATATAATTAGCTTTTTTCATTTCCTCGCGATGCAGTTCCGGAATTCCGTAAACAAACTCTTTTAACATTGCCGGATTGCTGTGAGGATGACCATACCATTTATCATAATCTAAAGGATTCGATAAACGGAAATCGCCACTTAGATCTATAATCTTCGGAGCTATTTTTTTGTAATTTTCAATATTTCCCATCGATTTACCGTGCGGCAGGCAAAGGAATAAAAGATCGCATTCTTCTAGTTCAGCCAATCCTGAAAATTTAATGTTAGTAACTTTACGAAGATTCGGGTGAGCTTTATGTAATAATTTTCCGTAAAATCGTTCGGAAGTTACCTGTTTAATTTCTACATTCGGATGAAATAAAAGCAATCGTAATAGTTCGCCTCCGGCATAACCGGATCCGCCGGCAACAGATACTCTTATTTTATTCATTTATGCTTCTCCTCTTCCAGCTTTTATAACATAATCAACAACGTGTTTCGGAATATTCACGCCTGTTGTTGTAATACTGTTTTTAAATTCCATCGTATAGTTAACTTCGTTTACTTGTAATCCATCGGCAGTTTCAAAAAGGTCAATTGCAACTATTCCGCCGCCAACAGCTTTTGATGCTGCAACAGACAAGCTGGCAATTTCTTCAGTAACTTCGCATTTTGTTGCAACTCCACCGCGGGCAGTATTAGTAATCCAATGAGGAGATGTTCTATAAATAGCGGCTATACAAGTATCCCCAACAACAAAACTTCTTATATCGCGACCTTTCTTTTCAACATATTTTTGCATATAGAAAATTGAATGATGATATGAACCAAGCACTGTTTTATGTTCAAGAATTGATTCAGCAGCATCTCTGTCATTTATTTTTGAAAGGAGTCTTCCCCAGCTTCCGACAGCAGGTTTAAGAACTACTGGATAGCCCATTTCTTCAATTGTTTTAATTGCTGATTCTTCAGTAAATGCCACCCTTACTTCCGGCTGTGGAACTTTATTATCAGCCAATGCGCTAGAAGTTAAAAGTTTATCACCGCAAATGCTTGCTACATGAAATGAATTAACACATTTCACGCCGGCGCTTTCATATAATTTCATTGCGTGCAAAGCTCTACTGTGATTAATGCATCTTTCTATAATTACATCCAGATTGAATTTATCCTTTCCAAGATTAAAGGAAATATTTCTGTCGTCAATCATAACTAATTCAATGTCTTTTCGCGAATTAAATTCATCAATCAGCAGTTTCTCATCTTTTCTAATCAGCGAATGTAAAAATCCAATTTTCATATTTAGTTTTCTCCTAACTATACTTTTAATATTTATTTAAATTTTGGGATTAAAAGAATAGTTGTAATTAAGCCTTATAACTACGCTTATTCTTATAAAAATCAACGATATGTTTAAGTTCGGATAGTTCAACAGTCTTACCTTTTTGTCCAACGGATTTTACTACTTTAAGAATTTCCATTTGAACATCTTCCGGAATGTCGGTAAGCTCAAGAATTTGAAGTGCATATTTTAGAGAAGCTATTCCTGACATATGATCTAAAGCAAAAGTCCTTGTTCTGCCAACCAGTTCAGGATTTAATGATTCGTAATGCATAGGGTTTACTGCAGCTGCATGAGTATGTACTCCGGCACAATGTGTAAATGCATGATCTCCGACTACTGGTAAATTTGCAGGAATCGGAACCCCTGAATGATCACTTACAAATTTGTATAATTCAGGCAATTTTTTTAAATCCCACTGATTAACACCATAATCTAATGTTAAAGCAGTAAGAATCTGTGCAAGGTCAACTATTCCAGCACGTTCTCCTAAACCAAGAACAGAAGCATCAATTATTTCAGCCCCTGCTCTGTATGCATCTAAAGCATTGGCAAGCGCAAGTCCTCTGTCGTTATGGCAATGAACAGCAATTTTAGGGAAATGCCCCATATTGTTTAATTCTGTTTTTAATTTTTTAATATAATCGTACATGCTTCTATCTGTACCGGGTACCATATAACCTGTTGTATCTGCTACACTGATAATATCAGCGCCGGCAGCGCAAGCAGCAGAAGCAGCTTTAATAACGTTTGAAAACTCAGACCTGACTGTATCCTCCGGAGTATAGCGGATAAGAACATCTGGTTTCATTTGTTTTGTGTATTTAATAACTTGGGTGATTTGTTCAATAGCATCATCCAATTCCTTCTTAAAAACACTGCTTAATCTGTCGTCGGAAACACAGTAGAATATCCCGACAAAATCAACTCCGCATTCAATTGCCATTTCAACATCGCGATTATTCGAGCGGGCATGAGCTCCAACGTGAGTTTTAAGCCCTGAATGTGCTATTTTATTTACTGCATCATATATTTCTTCGGTAACAGCCGGGTGTCCAGTTTCAATAATATTAATTCCAATTTCATCAAGCATCTTCGCAATTGCAAGTTTTATATGCCTGTCGAAATAAACACCCGGTGTCTGTTCACCTTCACGTAATGTAGAATCGAGAACCCAGACCAATTTATTCACCCCAATCTTCTTCTTCCTGAGGAGCTTCGTTAACTTTGAAAGGATTTACACTTGCAACTTCAAGTTCAACACCGCATTCAGGACATTCAATTAACTCACCTACTACTGTTCCGGGCGCCATTGTAATTTCGGCACCGCATACAGGACATTCTGCCATTTTTTTTCTCCTTTAGTTTTTGAAAATTGATGCAAATGTAACAAACTGTAAAGATAAAAACAATTAAATTCGGAATAACAAATTTAATAAAAATAATCTATTTTGTATAGGAGTATTTTATTAAAATATATCCTTGTATAATTATAAGTACCTGTACAATACGAAACTATTTTTTACTTGCCGGATTTTTACTCAATACTGAAAGCAATCGGTAATCCTCTGAAATCAGGATAAACATCAATTTTATTGAAACGAGAACAAATTTCATTTTTTGCTTTTGCAAACTCTTCTAAATTACTTTTATCAATTGGATATGCCGATGGAAATTCGAGTGTTAAATAATTAGCGGGTTTTTCATTTATCCAAAAGCGGAAATCGAGATGCGGTCCTGTGGATAAACCTGTACTGCCGACGTAACCGATTATATCTCCCTGCCTTACTCTGGCTCCTTCCTTAATTCCGCTTTCAAATTTTGATAGATGCATATAACCGCTTGTATAAGTTCCATTATGTTTTATTTTAATATATTTTCCTTCGGCACGTTTAGAACCTGCAAAAACAACATTACCATCGCCTACTGCCTGAACCGGAGTACCGACCGGAGCAGAAAAATCAATACCATGATGCGGTCTGTAAATTCTTAACACCGGATGAAACCTGCTGTTGGAAAACTGCGAGCTTATCCTTGAAAATTTTAGCGGAGCTTTAAGGAAGGCTTTTTTAAGACTTTTACCATCCAAATCATAAAAATCCTTAACGCCGTTTTGGACTAATGGAATTGCATAATAATCCTGATTCATATGTGTAAAAACAGCAGCTTTAATTTCATCAATTCCAATAAAGGTATCATCAGCATATGTTTCAGTATATACTACTTTAAATTTATCTCCCTTTTGAATACGAAAAAAATCAATCTGCCAGGCAAAAACTTCCGATAATTTAATTGCCAACATCGGACTTGTATTCAAATCTTCAAAGGCAGCCCATAATGATTTATCAATTTTACCTGTAAGAACTCTTTCTCTGGTTTCAATTTTTTTACTGATTTTTTTTACAGTAATAGAATCGCTAAAACTTATAACTATAGAGTTTATTGCATTTTCGCAATAAACAAAATGTTTCAGCGAATTTACAGAATCGGCATTTGAATACGTATAATAATTATTTCCTACTTTTATTTTGCGAAAGTCAAAAAGGCTGCCTGCTCTATCTAAAATTTCATTTATTACATTAAAAGGAATTTTGTTTTGTAGAAGAATATCCGAAAAAGTCTGATACTTCTTTATTTGTCCCTGATTCATTACAAGAGAATCAGCCAAAAAACCAAAATCGTTGATTATAGGACACTCATTTTTTACATCAATTTTTTCAATTTTATCATTGCAAGAGGCAAGGATAAGAACTAAGGTAACGGCTGATAAAAATAATTTCATAAACAGTTATATTTGTTTTTTTATATTATTTATGATATCTACAGAGTTTACGCCCTCTGCTTCGGCATTGAAATTCGGAATAATTCTATGGCGCAAAACCGGAATTAATACGCTTTGCACATCATCAATTGACGGAGTAAATCTTCCTTGCATCACAGCTTTTGTTTTTGCGGCTAATATTAAATATTGCGAAGCCCGGGGTCCGGCTCCCCAACTTACCCATTTATCAATGTAATCTTTATTATTCTTATTTGTTCTTGTTGCGTTTACAAATTTTACTGCATATTCAATTACATTATCGGCTACAGGAACCTTTTTAACAAGCTGTTGAAACTCTTTTATTGTTTTGCTATCCACTATTTTATTTAACAATTGCTGATTACTGCCGGTAGTTGACTTTACAATTTGGATTTCTTCTTGAAAACTTGGATAACTCAACCAAAGATTAAACATAAATCTATCGAGCTGAGCTTCAGGTAAAGGATATGTTCCTTCTTGTTCTATAGGGTTTTGGGTTGCCAGCACAAAAAATGGATCGGGCAAAATCCTTGTAATTCCACCGGCAGTTACTTTGTTCTCCTGCATAGCTTCAAGAAGTGCTGCCTGAGTTTTTGGAGGAGTTCTATTGATTTCATCAGCTAATATAACATTTGCAAATACAGGACCTTCAACATATCTGAAATATCTTTTCCCTGTAATTTTATCTTCATCGATAATTTCAGTCCCTGTTATATCTCCGGGCATAAGATCCGGTGTAAATTGAATACGGTTAAACTTTAAGTCAAGTACTTCTGAAAGGGTTTTGATCAATAATGTTTTTGCAAGTCCCGGTACACCTACCAGCAAACAATGCCCTTGAGCAAAAAGACTAATTAAAAGGTTGTCAATAATTTCACTTTGACCAATTATTACTTTACCTATTTCATTTTTAATTTTGGCAGTATAATTGTTCAGCAATTCTACAGATTCAACATCATTTAATTTGTCTTGCGCCAATATCATTCCTATTCTTTAATTTCCCAATAAATATTTTCTTTTATTTCTTTAATCCACTCTTTGTACAGCTTTTGTTTAGCCGAAAATTCTGTCAGTTTTTTTAATTCCTCATAATCATTTTCGAGAGTAGGTTTATGAGCTGGAATTCTGTCAGCTAATTTAACAATATGAAACCCGTATGTCAAATTATCAACCTGTAATCTTTTCGGATAACTTACTTCACCTTTTTTCATTTTTGAAACAATTTCAAAAAGATTTTTATCAAGCTGGCTTAATTCGAATGTACCCAATTCACCGCCTAAAAAGTTTGTCTGTTTATCATCGCTGTACTTTTGTGCAAAGTAGCTGAAAGGTTTATCGTTTTTTAAAACACTGTCGCGTATACCGTTTAATTTTGTTATAGCATTTAAATCCGAGTCTTCATCAGGTTTAATTTTTATAAGAATATGTCTCGAATGAATTGTCTGCCCCCGCTTTTCGAGTGTTTGAATAATATGAAATCCCACAGGAGACTCTGTAACAGCGGAAATTTCGTTGTTTCGAAGCGAATAAGCTGCGGCTTCAAACTCAGGATAAAAAGAACCTCTCTTCACAAATCCAAGGTCGCCGCCTTGCGCTGCGCTTCCCGGGTCTTCAGAATATTTTTTAGCCATCTCAGCAAAATCTGCACCATTCTTTATGGAATCAATAATTGATTGTGCCAAATCCCGCGCTTTGTTCTTAAGTTCGGCATTTGCTGTAGGATTCACAAAAATGTGATATATATGAAATCTTTCAGGAATTTGTCCCAAAGAATCTTTGTAAGTTTCATAAAATTCTTCAATTTCGCGTTTTGTAACTTGAAGATTTCCAAATTTCATATTCTGAACAGTTTGGGCCATAAGATTTTTTCGTACATCGTCTCTCAATTCCCGTTTTATTTTTTCAATGCTCATTCCATAAACTTCTTCAACCTTTTCACGCGAACCATATTGCTGAATAAAAAAGTTTAATTGATAATCGAGCTGCTGATCAATTTGTTCGTTAGACACTTCAATTGTATCGCGCTCCGCTTGTGCATATAACAACTTTTCTTCAATCATTGCATTCAGAATTTGTTCTTTAAGTTCTGCATTGTTTGGATCCAATCTTCGCTGAGCAGCAACATATGCAACCTGACCGGTAAGGTCGGATTGAAGAATTATTTCATTATCAACTATTGCAACAACCTTATCCAATATTTCCTGCGAATATATTGATGCTGATAAAAATAAAACAAATAATATTTTTTTCATTAAAATTCCTGTTTAATTTCTACATTATATTTTGAATAGAGAGAGTTAATCAGTTGTGAGAAGAGCTTTTTCTTCTGAAGAATTTCAAAATCTTCCATAACTTTTTCACGAACGTAATTTAACTCAGGTATTTCATTTTTTTTTAGTCTGGCAATTACTTGTGCAACCAAATAAACATTAGGTTCTTCTTCCAGAATTATGCTGATTTCTCCCTTGTTTAATACATTTAATACTTTTGCAAGTTTTTCAGATGAGAAATCATTAAATAATTCAAAATGATTCTTATTATTTATAATAACTGTTGAGTCTTTATCAAAATCTTCTGATGCTGTTTTCCAGTCAGTTTCTATAAGTCTGTTCCTAAAAAGAATTGCCTGTCTTTCGTTGTTAAACTTTATTTCGTTATAAATAACAGCCTCGCCGTTAACCGAATAATTTTCTCTATTTTTATTAAAATACTCAACAAATTCATTCTCATTAACCGGCAAATGATTTTCACCAAAATATTTATCTAAAAAGAATGCAATAGCAAGCTGTTTTCTGCTCTCATCAAGTTTTTCACGGAATTCTTTATTTTCAACTTTTCTTTCTAGAGCCTCGTTATAAAGAATTTCTTTTTCAACCCAATTCCTTACATATTCTTCCCTGAAAGTCCCGCTATTTTTTTCAGAAGATAAGGCAAATTCAACTTCCTTTTCGGTAAGATATGCATGCTTAACCCGAGCAACAATTTTACTATCTGCGCTTTCATCACCGCAACCGGTTAAAACCAAAATCGGTACAAATAAATATTTAATTTTATTTATATGCATTCTTTAAGTTCTCGAAATAATACTTTGGTTGATAAACAGAATTAAGATAGCCGTTATATTCTTCATCAAGTCTTTTTGTTTCAGATTCTTGTACTTCTCCCGATACCTCGGCGCGAGCTTCTTCAAAAGTTTTAGTACGAGGCATTTCGCGTTCGGTTAATTTAAGAATTATCCAATTTGCATTTACTTTTTCGGGAGCAGAAACTTCACCCACGCTTAATTTGTTAGCCCGCTTCGAATACTCGTTCATATCAACAGGAACAAGCCCGGAATGCGAAAGTCCGCTTTTAACAATTGAATTAAAATCGGCTCCGCTTTTTAAATCATTATACAAAGCGTTTGCAACCGAATCTTTTTTCACCATAATCATCGAATAATTTATTCTTTCCGGAAAACGATATTTTTCTTTATTCGTATCGTAAAGTTCTTTCATTTTTATGCTGTCAATATCAACTTTAATCCAAATTTCATCACTAAGCAGTTTGAATATATATATTCCGTTTTTATAATCGGCCATTAAATCAGCAAATTCGGCATTGTTTTCATCCAGAGACAAGGCTTCCTCTTCAATCAGTCTTGTTCTATTAAATAAGTTAATTGTACTTTCAATTTCTTTTCTTTTTACTATTTGGTTCGAAAAAATTCTTTCAGTATTTGCATAATTAATAATTGTGTCTATTGGAATTTCTTTTCCGCTGAATGTGATTATCGGCTTTCCTTTTACTTTTTGGCTTAAATCGGATTCGAAAAATTTATTGAATTTTACTGAATCATTGTTCGAATCGATAAATGAAATAAGTTCTTCATTTTGCTGGTAATTGATTTTCGATTTAAAATTTTGAATATGCTTTTCTAAATCTTTTGAAAAGATACTCTTTTCATACATTTTTCTTAATACCGTTTCTTGTTCTGAAAACGGAGGATATTCTTGTTCGCCGGTGCATTTGATTATATGAAAACCGAATTTAGTTTCAACTATATCCGATACTTCACCGACTTTAAGCTTAAATGCCGGTTCTTCAAATTCTATTATAAATCTTCTCCGTTCGCAATAACCGAGATCGCCTCCTCTTTCTTTAGAACCTGGATCAGCCGAAAACTCTTTTGCCAGGGCTCCAAAATCTTCGCCGGACTTAATTCTTGCTAATATTTCTTCTGCTTTTTTGCGTGCTTCAGTTTTAAATTCACCGCCGGCTTCACTTCTATAATCTATAAGAATGTGCTGAAGGCTTATCTTAAATCTGCCAGTTAATTTATCTGTTACTTTTATTATATGATATCCGTAATCGGTTTTTACAGGCTCAGGAAAAATTGAACCGGAATCAGTTGCAAATACTGCATTTTCAAATGATTCGTCAACCATACCAGCACGAAGGTAATAAACATCACCTCCATTATTTTTAGAATAATTGTCGTCAGAATATTTCTTAGCAAGTTCATTCCAATCGCCGCCGTTTTTCAGTTCCAAAAGAATTTGCTCAGCTTTAAGTTTTGCTTTTTCGTCACTAAGCGTATCTGTTCTAATCATAATGTGGCTTGCACGGAATTCTATCTTTCT